>JASJBD010000047.1 GCA_030066665.1 Gammaproteobacteria bacterium | reverse complement strand
CTCGCGGTGATCGCGTGGAGTCTCGCCGGCATGGCCTGTGCAGCCGGCCGCGGTTTCTGGAGCTTTCTCAGTTTCCGTTCCCTGCTGGGTTTCGCGGAATCAGCCAACTTCCCGGCTGCATTGAAAGCCATCGCCGAGTGGTTTCCGAGTAATGAGCGGTCAATGGCGGTCGGCATCGTCACGCTCGGTCCCGGGCTGGGCGCGCTGATTTCGCCGCCGCTGCTCGGCTGGCTGATTCTGAGCTTCGGCTGGCCGTGGGCCTTCCTCGTGCCCGGTTTTGCCGGCTTCGTGTGGCTCTGGATCTGGCAACGCTACTATCACCGACCGGCGGATCATCCAGGCCTTGACCAGGCGGAAGCAGCCCTGATCGCCGCCGGTCAGAACGAGACGACACCAGCGGCGGACGAGCCGGCCGGCCAGTCGATACCCATCCCCGAACTGCTGCGACACCGGCAGATGTGGGGCATGATGTTGAGCCGGTTCTGCAACGATGGCGCCTTCTACTTCTACGTGTCCTGGCTGCCGCTCTACCTGGCGCAGGCGCGCGGTTTCGATATCAAGCAGATTGCGATTTTCGCCTGGATCCCGTTTCTTGCAGCCGATCTTGGCAGTCTCGCCGGCGGATGGGCCGGCAAGCGTCTCATCGACGGGGGGCTGAGCCTGGATCGATCCCGGAAACTACTCATCTGGGCGGGTGCGCTGACAGTCCTGCTGACGCTGCCGGCGGTCCGCGTCGATTCACCCTATGTGGCAATCGGGCTGATCGGCCTGGCCATGTTCGCGATCCAGGGTAAGGCGGCCAATCTGTTTGCGCTGCCCGCCGATGTCTACCCGGCCGGGGCAGTCGGCACAACCTGGGGTTTGTTCGGCGCCGTCGGGGCGTTCGGTGGCATGTTTTTCAACGCGGCCGTAGGCGCGATCGTGGATGATTTCGGCTACGCGCCGGTCTTCGTCGCGGTGGGCGCGACGCAGCTATTGTCGGCCGTCTTCGTCAGCTGGTTGATACCCGAGATTAAGCAAAGAACACTATAAAATACATGAAATTACTAGCTACACTTCAGGCTTTCTCTCGTTGTCCGGCAAGCCGATGTCCGGGCTGAAACGCTTTGCAGCCGCATGGCTCGCGGGGTGCGCGCGGGTCGAGCGCGTGGTCACGTTTGCGGCCTTCCTGGTGATGATTGCCGTGGTGTTCGCTGATGTGCTGAGTCGCGAGCTGACCGGTACGGGCCTGCACTGGGCGCGGCAGGCCGGTGTGTATGCCAACATTCTGGTCGTGACGTTCGGCATCGGCCTGGCGTCCGCCGATGGTGCGCATCTCCGCCCGCGCTTTGCCGACGGCTGGTTGCCCGCCGCCTGGACTCCAGCGCTCGATCGCGTGGCCGAATTGTTGATGGCCGCCTTTTGCCTCGCCTTCGCGGTGGTCGCTTTCGGCGTCGTGGCGGAAACCTTCGAGCTGGGCGAGCGCTCGACAGTGCTGCGCACGCTGGTATGGCCGGTCCAGGCCGTCATCCCGCTGGTGTTCTTGCTCGCGGCCATCCGCCATCTACTGTTTGGTGTCTATCCGGAATTTCGCCCCGCGCCCCCAAACCTCGACAGCGCGGTGTCCGCATCTGAATCTGGCAACGTCGGATGACGGCGCTGGGTCTTGTCCTGCTGATCCTCGCGCTGCTGCTGTTGCGGCAGAACCTGCTGGTCATGCTCGGCGTCGCGACCGCCTATGCGTACCTCGTCTGGGGCGACGGCGTCGTCGGCAACATCGTCATCGATGCGTGGGACGCGGCCAACAAGGAGGTCTTGCTGTCGATTCCGCTGTATATCCTCGCCGGCAATCTGATGTCGCGCGGCGTGATGGCGGAGCGCCTGATTCGCCTGATGCAGGCTGTCAGCGCGCCGGTGCCCGGCGGCCTCGCCATCGCCACGGTATTGTCCTGCGCCGTATTTGCAGCCGTGTCGGGTTCCGGCACTGTCACGCTTCTGGCGGTCGGGACGGTGATGTATCCGGCGTTGCTCAAGGCGGGTTACTCGCGCAGTTTTGCGCTTGGCGCTCTCTGTGCAGCCGGCACCCTCGGCATTATCGTGCCACCGAGTATTCCGCTGATCCTGTACGGCGTGATGACGCAGACGTCGATCGCCGACCTGTTCATCGCCGGTATCGGCCCCGCAGCCTTGCTGACCACTCTGATGATCGGCTACGCGCTGATCGCCAATCGTGGCCACCGTGGCGGCGGTTGGGACACGCGCGACGTACTGACAGCGTTCCGCGAGGGTATCTGGGCGTTGTTGATGCCGTTGCTGATCATCGGTGGCATCTACACCGGCTATTTCACCGCCACGGAGTCGGCCGCGGTTGCCGTGGTATATGCACTGATCGTCGAAACGCTGATCTACCGCGAAATGGGTTTCCGCGCCTTGTACGACGTGATCGGGCAGACCACCAAGTTGCTCGGTTCGCTGTTCCCGGTGTTGATGATGGCACTGAGCCTGAACGTGTTCCTGACTTACGAGCAAGTGCCGGAGTTGCTGGTAGCCGCGTTGAGTCAGCGCCTCGACAGTCCGGTGGCAACCCTGCTCGGCATCAACCTGTTCCTGCTGGTGCTCGGCTGCGTGATGGACATTGGTTCCGCGATTCTGATCCTCGCGCCGATCCTGCAGCCGATCGCGGCCGCGCAGGGTATCGACCCGGTGCATTTCGGCGTGATCATGGTCGTGAACCTGGAAATCGGCTACCTCACACCGCCGCTGGGCCTCAACCTGATCGTCGCGATGACGGCTTTTCGCGAGCAGTTCTGGACGATCTGTCGCGCCGTGCTGCCGTTTCTCGGGCTGATGCTGGTCGGGCTGATGACGGTCAGTTTCTGGCCGCCGCTGGCGTTGTTCCTGCTAGATTGACCTCGCCGGTCACCGGGATGACCACCAGCCGCGTCGGGCTGCCGCCGATGTCGTAATGCCGGACCAGTTCGCCGGCGGTCAGATCAACTTCGGCAATCCGTCCCTGGTGCGGCAGCGTCACAAAGGCGCGATCGCCCAGCGTGCCGATGTCGGGCAAAACGGCCTTGTCGGTCATTTCGTGCAGGGACTGAGTAAATGGATCGGCGATCACAGCCGCCCGCAGCAACTTGCCGCTGTCGCCGTCGCGGATCTGCAGCACACCACCGCGGGTCAGACTGAGCAACAGCCCACCGTCCTCGGTCACTTCCTGGCGGACCGACGCGCCCACGGAAACCGGGGTGAGGACATAAGGTTCCGTCGCCGTATCAAAGCGGTACACAATTGGCACGGTGCCCTCGGTGAATCCCCACAACACGCGACCTTTGCCTTTCAAAAATGCACCGACGCGCAGGTCGCCTGGATAGTTGATGCGTGTGAGTACCGTGTTGATTTCGTCCCCACGGGTGCCGACCACCATGATGTTCGGGTCGCAGGCGAAAAACAGTCGGCCGGTCACCGGATCCTTGGCCTTGCCGTGCAGGGCGGGGCAGCCGCGGATGCGTATCACTTCGGCGCCGGTCTCTTTGCTCAATACCTGCACGAAGCCGCGGCGCAGGTGACCAATGTAAAAGTTCTCCTCAGTCTCGATATAAAAGTAGTGGTCGGGTGCAGCCAACTGGTAGCGCGTGACCGGTACAGGATCGTACGTCGCGAAATTCTCGTCCTCCATAACGACCATTTCGGCGGAATCTTCCATGAACAGGAAATCTTTGCCGCCAATCGTGGGCATCACATTATGAAACGGTCCCGACGCCGCTTCCGCCGGCAGTGTGCGTGCCACAAAGGGCGGGCGGATTTCATTGCTGGCGGGCGTGACGCCCGTGTTGATCACCGTGACCCAGTCACGATCCGTGCTTCGTCCGCGAAGTACGTAGAGGTGTTGATGGTCGGAGCTGAGGCCGATCGTAATCGTGTATCGCGGCGCTTGTATGCGCGACACGACTTCGCCATCCGGCAGGTCCAAGGTGATGATCTCACCCGAACCAGCATCGGCGGTCAGAATCCGGATATGCCCCGGTTTCGCCTCGGTCACCCGATCGACTTCGCCGTGCGACCAGCCGAGTATCGGGGTCAGACTCAGCACCAAGGCCCACGTCAGCCAGCTTCGATGACAAGTCCTCATGCTTATGCTCCGTGCATCGTTAAGCTACTATCATACGAGAACGAGTAGCCGGACTGGAGACATCGGTATGAAGAGTACTCGCGATTTCGGCGGTGCGGCGCTGGCCGCGGCCGCCGCCGCTCTGTTTGCGACCACGCCGTTGCAGCTGAGTGCGCACGAGGACGCCGAGGAGCACGCGAAGCTGGAGGGAAAATGCATCGGCGGCAATGCCTGCAAGGGACAGGGCGCCTGTCGAACGGCCAACAACCAATGCGCTGGCGAGAATGCCTGCAAGGGGCAAGGCTTCAGCATGGCGACCAAATCCGATTGTGAAGAACAGGGCGGGGAATTCGAGGAGGTTTGACATGACAGCAGCAGCAAGTGCAGCCCCCGGGGGGCCGCCGGCATGGACCCTGATACCGGTCGCGGATATTCAGACGCTGGCCGACAAAGGCGATCTCAGCGGAGCGGCGAAGGATATCCAGGACATCCTGGATCGTTATTCGCAGGGCACGGTCAATCACGATCTGAAAGCAATCGAGAACTGCTTTGTGCTGACTGATGATTTCGTAATCGTCGAGAGCAGTTATCCCAACTTCGGCTGGAATGATTTCAAGCAGAACCACCTGCTGCCCGAACTCGAGGGCGTGGAAGGCGTTGAGTATCGCGCGGACGTGGTTCAGGCCTACGCCACCGACCAGCTCGCCTACGCGATCTTCAAGTACAAGGCGGCGGGTTCGCGCGGCGGCGAGCGGCGGACGTTCGAGGGCCTCGGTACCTGCGTGCTGATACCAACCGACGACGGCTGGAAGATTCGCCACTGGGCGACGTGTTCCCGGCGGCCGCCGACGCACTCGCACGGTTAGGGCGCATTGGACGGTCGAATGGCTCGGCCGAAACAGGGGGCAAAAGCATGACCACGCATCGGGTCGTGGCGCCTGACGAATGGCTGCGTGAGCGTCTCGAGTTACTGGAGAAGGAAAAGGAATTCACGCGGCTGCGCGATGAGCTGAGCCGGGCGCGGCGTGGATTAGCATGGGAGCGCGTCGACAAGCACTACGTGTTCGATACGGCGGACGGCGAAAGAACGCTCGGCGATCTGTTTGACGGCCGGCATCAATTGCTTGTTTATCATTTCATGTTCGGACCGGACTGGGATGCCGGCTGTCCCAGCTGTTCCTTCTGGGCGGACAATTACGAACGCAACGCACTGCATCTCGCGCAGCGCGACATCACCCTGGTGGCAGTATCACGAGCGCCGCTCGACAAGCTCGAGGCCTACAAGAGACGGATGGGCTGGAGTTTCAACTGGGTGTCGTCATTGCGCACCGACTTCAACCAGGACTACCACGTCTCCTTCAGTTCGACGGAACTCCAATCGGGGCAGGTCTACTACAACTACCACAAGACCTCGTTCCCAAGCGAAGAGGCGCCCGGTGTGAGCGTGTTCTACCGCGACGATGACGGTCACGTGTTTCACACTTACTCGACGTTCGGCCGCGGCCTCGACATGCTGAACGCCGCCTATCACTGCATGGATCTCACGCCCAAGGGTCGCGACGAGGACAGCCTGGATTTTCCAATGAGCTGGGTGCGGCGCCGCGACGAGTACGAGCGTTAATTGACGCGGGGTCAGCCGGGCAGCGCGACGAAATACCCGTTCGTTTCACGGACCCTGACCGGGGTGCCGTACAGGGCCGATAGCAGGCGATCGGTCAGCACCTCCCGTTTCGCCCCATCGGCAACGATACGCCCGCGATCGAGCAACACGATCCGTTCGATTTCCGGTGGAATCTCATTCACGTGATGGGTCACCAGCACGATGGATACGCCGGTGGCAATCAACTCGCGCATGAGTCTCAGGAAATCGAATGCCGCCTGCAAATCCAGACCCGCCAGCGGTTCGTCGAGCACCAATGTTTGTGGTTCCGCGACCAGCGCGCGGGCGAGCAGGAAACGACGTTGTTCCCCGGTGGACATCTGCGAATAGCGTTTTGTCGCCAGATCAGCGATCCCGAGCTGGCGCAGGACCGCATCCGTACGATCGTGCTCAGTCGCGGAGAATCGGTAACGCACGCCGTTGAGGCCGATGCTCGACGTGAACCCGGACAGTGCCACGTCGCGACCGCAGGCGCCCGGGGCATAGTCCATTTGCAGATCGTGCGACACGATGCCGAGATGGCGTCGCAGATCCCAGATATTCCATGTTTCCCGACCGAGTAACGTCACGCTGCTGCCGGCTTTGCGCACTGGGTAAAGATCGCGAGTCAACAGTCGCAGTAGGGTGGTCTTGCCAGCTCCGTTCGGCCCCAGGATCGCAAGGTTTTCCGGGGCACCGACGGTCAGCGACAGGTCCCGCAGCGCGCATGTATCGCCGCGCCAGACGGTTGCGTTGGAAATTTCTACTAATGCGGTCAGCGGGTCTGGCTTCATCTACGACTCACGACACTGGCGAAACCCATCCCGGATTTCGGCGCTGCAAGACGAAGTCTAATCTCAATGCGTTCCGGCGGTTCGCTGAGCCGGCGCTCACGCTGGCTCCGTGCACTGCTGCATATTAATTGCATTATCGAAACAGTTTCGCTCTTGTGCCAAAAGTCGCCAGGGCGTAGGATAGCGAGTGATGACGCGTCGCGCGCAAGCGCGGGGGCGTCTTTTTTCTCCCAAACACAGCACGAAGAAATGGGAGCGCGCGATGCACACGAACACGGTACGACTTGGCTTTGCGTTTGTGTTGGGGTTCTTATCGATCAGTCACGGTCAATCTGCACCGCTCGTCTTTTCCAGTCCCGTTGCCCCGCCGGGCGCGCCGCCGCCGTTCGTCGGCGCTGAATATCGCTACGTCAATGTGATACCGGGCGTAGACGCCGTGCTGAGCGTCGACGGTCTTTTCAACTCCGCCACGTTCATGGACACCGACCAAACCGGCATATTTGCTGGCGGCTTGTTGGCGCCCAAGGACGACCTGGTCATCAGCCTGCGCGGCTGGGGTGAGGATCCCGTCAACAACATGCCGTCCTACGGTGCCTTCACACTGAACTTCTATGCGGCCGGTACGACGACTGCCGTTACCTTTGCAACGCTCGACCTGAGCGTGTACGACATCGACAGTGAGCCGGGGCTTGCGGGTAACGCGAACTTCTCGAACACGCTATGGTTACCAGACATTGTGCCGGCGACTCTCCGCGCGCCGACCTCTCTCGAGATCGTCCAGGGTGTTGGCAGCTTCGCAGGCTTCAACGAGATCAGCCTGATCAGTAATGCAGATGGTGGTCCGCCTGAGGATCCGGTTGATCCGGACAATACGACTAACACGCCGGAGGAGCAGGCGCCGTATACCGTCGACTTCGGCTACACGAATGTGTCCTCGATCTCCTTCTATTGGGGAATCTCGGGTCCACTGAACATCGGCAACGATGACAATGGCCGTGACCGCAGCCTCTATCTGGACGGAGCGGGAATTCTCGTCCCGGTGCCCGCCACGGTTTGGCTGTTCGCGTCCGCGCTGGGGCTGCTCGGCTGGATCAGGCGCAAGGCGCACACCACGTAGAGACCGGAAAGCTCGTCGTTCCGACCAGACCGGCCCCGATCCGGGGCGCACACCGGTGCCATGGCGAAGTCCCCTCGCGTACCGCTTTCATCACATTTCGAACGCGGGCCTGAAAGACCGCAACAAGAGCATCGATTCGAGTTTCCTGTTGCTGGGTTATTCGTTCTCGTTCAAGTGACGCGCAGGCACCGCGTGCCTGACGGAACCTCGCGCATCAGTTTCCTGTTGGCCACAAACGGCTTTAGAATACCGGTCTTTCCTGGATCCGGCGGCAGCCGGCCATAACACCAACAACGGACGGGAGACAATCATGACTATCAGTGTTGGCGATCGGATGCCCGAGGGCAATTTCGGCCTGATGAGCGACAATGGCCCGGGCGGCATTTCGAGCGACGAGCTTTTTGGCGGCAAGAAAGTCGTGCTGTTTTCCGTGCCCGGCGCGTTTACTCCGACCTGTTCGATGAGCCACCTGCCCGGTTACGTCGAGCACGCGTCGGCTCTGAAAGCGAAGGGTGTCGACACCATCGCCTGCATGGCCGTCAACGATGTGTTCGTGATGGATGCGTGGGGTAAGGACAAGAATGCCGGTGACGCTGTCATGATGCTCGCCGACGGCAACGCGGATTACACCAAAGCGCTGGGCCTGGAACTCGATGCTAGTGGTTTTGGCATGGGCACACGCGGACAACGTTTCGCGATCGTCGTCAACGACGGCGTCGTTGAGCAGCTTCACATCGAAGCGCCCGGGGAATTCAAAGTCAGCGCGGCCGAAGCGGTACTCGAATCGCTCTAGGCTTGCTGGTTGCAATGCGGTACGGGGGTGCCGCTGACAAGGGATGCCGACCGGTCCGGCGGCATCCACGGGGAGTACTATGGACCTTCACGATCTGTTCCTGATTCTGCACTTGCTGCTGTTCTGCTATTGGCTGGGCGGCGACCTCGGCGTGTTCTATTCCAGTGGCAAAGTCATCGACCCGACACTCTCCGATTCGGCGCGCGTGACTGCCGCCAAGATCATGGTCAACCTGGACCTGGTGCCGCGCATCTGCATGTCATTGATGTTGACGGTGGGTGGCGTCCTGAGTGAATTCAAAGGCGTGCCGCACCCGACGTGGCAAATGGTCGGCATCGTACTGCTCGGACCGGTCTGGCTTGCCATGGTGCTCGCCGTGCACCTGCAAGAGGGCTCGGACCTGGGCAAGAAAATTGCGAAGGTCGACTATTGGTTCCGGGTCGTGCTCGTGATCTATTTGCTGATTTCGGTCACCGTGTCGTTCCAGTTCGGCGAGTTGAGCCAGGCGCCGTGGGTTGGGGCGAAACTGATCGTGTTCGCCGGCCTGGTCTTCTGCGGCATCATGATCCGGCGTTACATCGGGCCGTATGCGCAGGGCATTCACGCGCTGGCGACGACCGGTTCGACTGACGAGATCAACGCGGGCATGACCAGGAGTCTGGGCCAGTGTCGGCCGTATGTACTCGCGATCTGGGCTGGGCTGTTAATCGAGACCTACCTGGGCGTGGTCGAGCCAGGTGGCGAACAGATCAACGCGACCATGAGCGCCGTCGGGCGACTCGCGGCGCCACTGCTCGGTTACTGATCTGCTGATCGCGAGCTGTCGTCAGGCGGTCGTCCGGTCGCCCTGGCGGCGCACCATTAGCCCCGTCAGCGCCGTCAGCACGCCGGCCAGCGCGATCAGGCTGGCGACGACCAGGAATCGGCCGTCGTACAGTGAACCCGACAGGATCGTGAAAGCGCCGCTCAGCACGAGACCCAACGCACTGGACAGACCGGAGCTGGTGCCGGCGATATCCGGTCGGTAGCTGACGGCACCGGCCATCGAACCCGGAATGACCAGGCCACTGGCTGACGTCAGCAGTGCGAGGAGCACGGTCAGCGATGCCAGGCTAATTCCGGCCGCCAGTTCCAGCGCCAGAATGCCGAGGCTGCTGCTGGCTGTCAGAATTAACCCGTACTGCAGCATGCGGTGATGACCCACGCGCGGCGTCAGGCGCGATGCAATGGCAGCGCCGATGACGTAGGCAATGGCCAGCAACCCCCAGATCAGTCCGAAACCGCGCTGATCGACGCCCAGGTCGTTCTCGAATACCGCCGCGCCGACGGCGAGGAACACGAAGAAGCCACCCTGTACCGTGCCGAACATGAGTGTGTAACCCATGAACACCCGCGAACCGAGCAGGGCGCGGTAGTCACGCAGAAAATGACTCCAGCCGCCGGCGCCGACCAGGCCGGCGGGTCGGGTTTCGGGCAGGCGAGCCAGAATACGTAACCAAACCAGCACACCCAGCGTCGCGCTCGCAATGAACACGGCTTGCGGCCCGAATGCATCGCTGATCAAACCACCGGCGACGGGACCGAGTACGGGTGCAATTCCCATCGCAGCCGCAATTACCGCCATGGTCTGCGCCGTGCCGGCCTCGTCGTGCGTATCGCGGACGATAGCGCGGCTGGCAATGGTGCCAACGCTCACGCCGGCGGCCTGCAGCAGGCGCATCAGTATCAATGTGTCGAACTCGCGCACGAGCGCGCACGCCAGGCTCGCGAGTACGAAAACGGCGAATCCCCCCAGCATGACCGGCCGCCGACCGAGGCGATCACAGAGCCAGCCGGCGAACGGTTGGGCAACGCCAAGTCCGAACAGGTACGCCGAAATCAGGAATTGCACGTCGACGTAATCGATTTGGTAGAGACGGCCAAATTCCGCGAGAGTCGGAACTACGACGACCATGCCAAACGGCGACAGGGCGCTGGCCAGTCCCAGCAACAGTACTGGTGCGCGGATGCCGCTGCCGGCGGACGACGACATCGGCAATAGAGTCCGGCGAGAGGGCGGCGTCAGCCGCCGAGCGCCTTGTCGAGTTCCGGAATCACCTGGAACAGGTCGCCGACGAGACCGATGTCGGCGATCTCGAAGATGGGCGCCTCCGCATCCTTGTTTACCGCGACGATCGTGCCGGCATCCTTGATGCCGGTCAGATGCTGAATTGCACCAGATATGCCGAATGCCATGTAGAGCTCGGGCGCAATGATCTTGCCGGTCTGGCCGACCTGCATATCATTCGGCACGAAGCCCGCATCCACCGCCGCGCGCGACGCGCCCACGCCGGCACCCAGTTTGTCGGCCAGCGAGTAGATGATTTCGAAGTTCGCCTCGCTGCCGACCCCGCGCCCGCCGGACACGACTCGCCGCGCGGTTTGCAGGTCCGGCCGGTCGCTGCTGCCCGATTGCAGTTCGACGAAGCGCGTGTGCGTCGGAATGGCCGCGTCAACGTCCGCCGCCTCGATCGGTGCCGGACTGGCGGCATCTGCGGCCGCGCGGTACGAAGCTACCCGTACCGTGGCAACGATCTTCATGCCCGCCGGGACATCCACCGTGACGATGGCATTGCCGGCATAAATCGGACGCTTGAATTGCCGGGGCCCGAGCACAGCCATAATGTCGCTGATCTGGCCAACGCCGAGCAGCGCGGCCGCGCGCGGCAAGATGTCCTTGCCAAAAGTCGTCGATGGCGCAAGCACACAGTCATAGGACTCAGCGAGCGCTGCGATCTGCGGCGCCAGCACCGCCGCGAGCGGCGCCGCGTTGTCGGCCCGGTCCACGGTCAGCACACGACTCACGCTTTCGATGGCCGCGGCCGCCGTGGCAATCGCGCCGGCTCCGTCGGCCAGCACGACAATATCGATCGCCTCGGCTGACATGTCACTGGCACAGCTGACGCACTTGGCCGTGCTCGGGTTCAATTCGCTGCCGTTGTGCTCGGCAATGATCAGAATTTTGCTCATCAATCTCGTCTCCGTCACATCCGGCGGGCTTATTCGATCAGACCTTTATCGCGTAGCGCTGAAACCAGCTCCGCGGCGTCATTGACCATGATTCCGCGTGATCGCCCTGAGGGGGGCTCGTAAGCGCTGCTGGAAAGCTGTGGCGCGATCTCGGCGCCCAAGTCTGCAACCGGAATACTCTCCAGCGGTTTCTTCTTTGCTTTCATGATGTCCGGCAGTTTGACGTAGCGAGGCTCGTTCAGCCGGAGATCCGTCGTCACGACGGCCGGCAGGTCAACTTCGATGACTTCCAGTCCGGCGTCGACCTCGCGCGTGGCGGTGACTTTGCCATCGGCAAATTCGAGTTTCGATGCGAACGTTGCCTGCGGTCGATCCCAGAGCGCCGCCAGCATTTGCCCGGTCTGGTTGCAGTCGTCATCGATCGCCTGTTTCCCCAGGATGACCAGGTCGGGAGACTCTTTTTCGATGACTTTAAGGATCGCGCGCGCCGCACCCAGTGGTTCGACCTCGCCATCCGTTTGCACCAGAATGGCGCGATCTGCGCCCATGGCAAGCCCGGTCCGCAGTTGTTGCTGGCTATCGTCCGTGCCAATCGACAAAGCGATGACCTCGCTCGCATCACCGCGTTCGCGAATGCGCAAGGCTTCCTCGAGCGCGATTTCATCGAACGGGTTAATGCTCATCTTTACCCCGTCGGTGACCACGCCAGTGCCGTCAGGCTTGACCCGAATTCGCACGTTGTAGTCAACGACACGCTTGAGGCATACGAGAATTTTCTGCATCGTTGTTATCCGGAGTTGCGGGCGCAAACGTGATATTTTCGTGCAACATCAACGGCCATGACAAGCCGCGATCCGCAGCGCTTGTCGCATAATCCGCCGCGCAGAGCGATATGAGCTACACGACCCTGATTACGCCCGATGAGCTGGCCGCAGAACTCGATAATGACGCCTGGCGAATCGTGGATTGCCGATTCGATCTGTCGGACCCGGCGGCCGGACGACGGGCATGGCAGGCGCAACATGTTCCCGGGGCCGTGTTTGCCGACCTGGAGGCCGACTTGTCGGCGCCGCTCCACGCGGACGGCCGCGGTGGCCGACACCCGTTACCTGATCCGGATACGCTCGTGGGCCGGCTCGGGTCCTGGGGCATCGGGCAGCAGACCCAGGTGGTGGTCTACGACGACATCGGCGGCATGATGGCCGGTCGCCTGTGGTGGCTGCTGCGCTGGCTGGGGCACGATGCGGTGGCTGTACTGGATGGTGGATTCCCGGCCTGGACTGCGCGCCGCCTGCCGGTCACGAGCGCCGAGCCCGAGATCGGGCCAACGGAATACAACGCGCGCCCGGGGGCGATGCCAGTGATCGACGCAGCGCAGGTCGCCGCGGGTCTGCGTCGCCAGGAACTGACCCTGATCGATGTGCGGGCGCCGGAGCGCTTCAGCGGGCAAACAGAGCCACTCGACAAAGTGGCCGGTCATGTACCCGGCGCCATCAACCTGCCGTTAACCGGCAATCTCGATGGTGAACAACGCTTTCGGCCGGCCGATGAACTGCGCGAACACTACATGGCAGCAATTGGCGGTACTGCTGACGCGAACCTGGCGATCATGTGTGGATCGGGAGTGTCAGCCTGTCATAGCGTGCTGGCGATGGCGCATGCAGGGTTGCCGTTGCCGGCGTTGTACACGGGATCGTGGTCCGATTGGATCAGCGACCCGACACGTCCAGTGGCGAGTGGCTGAATGATCGCTAATCGCCGGGGTTCTTTGGTCGTGGTGGCCACGTTGCGGTTTATTTGGGCAACCACCGGCTTGACTTCGTTAGCTACTGACGCTGGGGCCGCGGACGATCCTGCGCCGCAACCTTTGGGTGAGCCCGGGTGCTTCGAGTCGCGCGATGTCGTG
The DNA here is from genome assembly GCA_030066665.1 of Gammaproteobacteria bacterium. Taxonomy (GTDB): domain Bacteria; phylum Pseudomonadota; class Gammaproteobacteria; order Steroidobacterales; genus J054. The sequence goes on along the minus strand of JASJBD010000047.1, from coordinate 21,341 downwards.
GACTTCAGGGTGCTCGACCAGAGCCGCGTGATCGTGCTTGCGCCGAATGATAAACATGCGTTCCTGGTGCGAATCACGCCGCCTTCGCCCGGTCTCCGCAGCGCTGACAGCATTGGTTTCGAGACCCGCAACGGCCGCATCTGCGGACATGCCGGCGAGCGACTACACTTCCACAGCGCGCCCGCGATCGGTTACCTGTTGGCCGACGTGCGCCGCCTGGATGGGGCGGAAGTAGACGTACTGCGTGCCGAGGCCGATGCCCGGATCCTCGTCGAACCAAGCACCGAGATAACGGCAGTATTCGAAACCCTCGAAGACGCCAACGAAACTGACGACACAGCCAACGAGAAGGAAACACTCGACCCATGAATGACATTCTGCAACGAGATCATCGCTCCATTCGGGGCAGCATTCGCTACACCAGCAAGAAGCCCGACCGATTGGACCAGGAACGCGGGCGCGAGTATTTCATGATCAATATCCACGCCGACGGCAGCCGCACGATTGTCGTGCATTCGGAAATCGACGATCGCCCGAGTGTGATGCGTGACGCAACCTACAGCCTCGATCCGGACTGGTATCCGATCGATTGTTTCGTGCGGCTCACCGTCGACGACAAATTCATGGGCAGTGGCTGGTTTCGCTTCGGACCGGATTTCGCAGAGTGCGAAACCTACACATCACTCGATGGGCGCGTCACACAACGCATGGAAACCAGCGGCAGGCTGAAGACGTTCCAGAACCATGCCATTGCCTGTGACGCGTGGCACATGCGGTTGTTCGATCGCACCAAGGGTCCAGGCGTGCAGGGTGTCGACGAGATGTTGCTCTGTTCGCCGGATCATCGCGGCGCGACCGGGCCGATGATGTTTCGGATCGGCATGGGCATTGAATATGTTGGCGAAGAGGCCATAGAGATCGAGGCGGGCAAGTTTGATGCGCTGCATTTCCGCATGGTGTCATCGCCGGGACTACCGCAGGAACACCCCCCGTATGACGTGTGGTGCACGAACGACGATGACTACATCCTGCTGAAAGCCGGCGCGGCGGGGTACATGCAGACGCACTACGAACTCGTGGAGCTCCACCACGACGATACCGGCGCGCCCGGTCTCAGGGACTAGACTCGATCAACTCGATCCATTCGCCCGCCGGTCCGACCAGCACACCCACGCGCCGACCGTTGTAGGGCGATTCCTCGAGTGCCGCCGGACTGGCGCGCCAGTCGACGTCGAACAGGCCGATGTCCTCGACGGCGAAACCCACCATTGCAATGCCGGGCGGCAACGCACCTTCTGCACGTGGCCGCGGCACGGCCGCGTCCGGGTATTCATCCAGCTCAATCAGAAAGCGCGGCGACACGGGGGCAACTGCGAGTGGGTACGTTGTTTCGTCGGGCAAGCCCATGGCGCGTGAGATGATGCTGATCTTGAAGGCAGTGGATTCACCCACGGTCAGGCCGAGACGTTCGCCATAGAAATCGCGGAACGCATCCATCGATGGTCCGCCGACCACCATGATGAACACCCGATCGATCGGCGTGAGGATCTCGAAATTGGCATTCCAGGTCAGATACAAAAGCTCCTGACCCGGCCCAACGGCCTGCATCGCCCGCGGCGCATTGGGTGCATCCCACAGGTCATACGGTGGACCGATAATCTCGAACGGGGAATCTTCCAGCCGTTCGGCCACCGCGTCCGGATCTTTAACGAGCAGCTCGGTCGCGTTCCAGCCAAAGGTCGTCATCGGCGCGTAGCCCTCGACGTCCGGCGCTTCCACGAAACGAATCAGCGCCGGGTCCTCGCTCTCCGCCTGCATGATCAGGAACGGTTGGCCCGCGGCCGCCGGCGCACCCCATACCGTCGCGGCGGCCTCGCTGACCGTGCCACGGTCGACGCTGCGGTAATCCAGATACTCCTGCCAGGCGGTTTCGACCGGATTGAGCTGAGCGACAGTAATGGTCACGACCAGAATCGATTTGAGCATGCGCTTGCCCTCGGGGCTGATGATCGGAAGCCGACTGATTCTAAGGCCTTCATCGCGGCGCGGCTATCGAGGCTTGGGTCGTTACCGCTTATCCGGTATGTTTCCGGGCCATTGCGCTGATGCGGAGCGAACCGGGTGGGCGACACCAAAGGTTTCTATTACGGCTGGGTCATAGCCATCTGTTCCCTGGTAATCATGTGGATTACCAATGGCATGACGCTGGCCGGGCTGACCGTGTTTGACGAGGAGCTGCTCGCGTATCTGGCGACCGTGGAGGGCGATGAGGGTCTGCGTGGCGCACTGAAGTTCCGCGACACGATTACGCTGCTGGGCAGCGGGTTGCTGGCACCACTAATCGGCGCGATCGCGGATCGCATCGGGGTCCGCCCGCTCATGGTGGTCGGGTTCGTGTTGCTGGCGGGCGCGAATTACCTGTATTCCAAGATCGCCTCGATGGGCGACATCTATGCCATTCACGTGCTGATCGCGATGTCCCTGGCCTGCGCCGGGCTCGTCGTCAACGTCATGATCGTCAGCAAATGGTTCGTGAAGAACCGCGGACTTGCCCTGGGCATCACGGTCGCCGGTACCAGCCTCGGCAACGCCGCCTTGCCGCAGCTGAACGCCTGGCTGGTCGCCGAATTCGGGTGGCGCACCGCGTTCGTTTACACGGCGGGCATTCCGTTATTGCTCATTCCGCTGGTGTTATTCGTAATGCGCGAAAAGCCCGCCGATATGGGACTGGTGCCGCCGGGCGCCGAGTCGACCGCGGCGGCGTCGCAGTCGGTGATGGAGGGGATGCGCTACCGGGATGCGCTGAAGACCACGAACTTCTGGTTGCTGGCGAGCATCGCGATGCTCACTTTCTATTCCATACTGGCATTACTGACGCATCTGTTCCTGCACATGCGGGAGCAGGGGTTCGAGCCGCAGGTCGCGGCCAGCGGCCTGACCGTGCTGTTTTTGCTCGGACTGGCCGGCAAGCTGCTGAGCGGCGTGCTTGCGGACCGTTTCGGCCGCAAGCCGGTGTTCGTCGGCACACTGGGCATCATGGCCGTCGGTGCCTGGCTGATGATCGGGACCAATGAAGCGACCTTCTGGCCCGCGCTCGTCCTGGTTGGCGGCGGCTGGGGCGGTCTCTATACGCTGTTGCAACTGCTGGCTGCCGACACCTTCGGCGTGCATGACCTGGGCAAGATCCTCGGCACGATCACCGTGCTGGATACCTTGGGCGGCGGCATGGGGCCATTCCTGACGGGCCTGATGTATGACCAGTTCGGCTCGTACAAGATCCCGTTTACCCTGATCGCAGTCCTGGTCACTATCGCCCTCGTTCTCGCCACCCGCTTCCGGCCGCCCGCCGAAGCGTGATACCGGCGGCATTGCGCCGGCAAGACATTCCTTTATGCTCCCCGTTTTATTCGATCAATAGCTGTCGTGCCGAACGCGTTCAAACCCAGCGAAGCCCTCAATGACGTCCGCTACGAAATACGCGGACGCTTGGCCAATCGCGCCCAGGAACTGGAGCGTCGCGGCTATGAGATCACGTATCTGAACATCGGCAACCCGGGCCCATTCGGTTTTCGCACGCCGGAGACCATGCGACTGGCCATGATCGAGAATCTCGGCGGCTCCGAAGGCTATTGTCACCAGAAAGGGATTTTCCCGGCCCGGGAAGCGGTCGTGATGCAGCAGCAGGACCGCGGCATCATGGATGTCAGCGCGGACCACGTATTCGTCGGTAACGGTGTCAGCGAGCTCATCGATCTGACATTACGCGCGCTGCTGGATCCGGGTGACGAAATCCTGATCCCGAGCCCGGACTATCCGCTGTGGACCGCGACCGTCACGCTGAACGAGGGCCGGCCAGTTCACTATGACTGCCGGCCGGCAAACGCTTTTCAACCCGACCTCAACGAGATCGAAAAACTGATCACGCCGCGCACGCGTGGCATCGTGGTCATCAATCCCAACAACCCGACCGGTGCCGTGTATACGCTTGAAATGCTCGAGGGCATTGCCCGGCTCGCGGAACAGCATCGGCTGCTCGTATTCAGCGATGAGATTTACGACCAGATGGTTTACGACTCGGCTGAATTCGTGCCTATGGCCACGCTGGTGAAAGAGACGCTCTGCGCGAGTTTCAGCGGCCTGTCCAAAGTCTATCGGGCCTGCGGCTACCGGGTCGGCTGGGTCACGTTCAGCGGTGACCTGGAGCACGCCGGACCCTACCTGGATGCGATGGATTTGCTGGCGTCGCTGCGTCTGTGCAGCAACGTGCCGGGGCAATGGGCGGTGCAGACGGCGCTGGGCGGTTTCCAGAGCATTCACGACCTCGTCGCGCCGGGTGGCCGCCTGTACGAGGCGCGCCGCGCCGTGATCGATGGTGTTGCCCGCAGTCACTACCTCAGTCTCGTGCCGCCGGCGGGTTCCATGTACGCGTTTATCGGTGTCGATACGGCGCAACTGCCAGATTTCGATGACAATGCGTTCGCGCTGGACCTGCTCGAGAAGCAGCACATCCTGGTTGCACCCGGCAGCAGCTTCAATACGGACTACCGGAATTATTTCCGGATCACGACGCTGCCCGATCCGGCGACCCTGACCAACGTGTTCGAGCGCATGGAAATCGTGCTCGATGCCTATACCAACGAGTAGAAACAGTCTAATAAATAGACTATAACCTAATAATATATATATCAAATGCAGCGCTTACTCGGTTGGCTGAAAGAGGGGGCAACCGTGGTCACTGCGACCCCCCGGCAGGCGCGGCATTTGCGTTGGCACTACGACCGCCAGCAATCAAGTGAGGGCCGCGGCGGTTGGCATGCGCCGACCATCCTGTCCCTGACCGGCTGGCTTGAGCAGAGCTGGGAACAGGGAGTTCTCACCGGCGCCCCGAGCGGTCGGGTGGCGCTGCTGACGGGGTTTCAGCAAACCTTGGTGTGGCGCCAGATCATTCGGGATGCGCGCCTGCAATTGTCGAGTCCCGGCCACGCGCTGCAGCTCGCGCGACGCAGTCGCAGCCTCGTCGCGGACTGGCAGATCGAGCCGCCGGCGCTGCGGACCGCGGCCAATCGCGAAGATGAACGACAGTTTGCCGATTGGCTGGATGCCTACCTCGCGCGCTGTGATTCCCTCGAGGCGGCCGATCACGACGCCATCGCTGCGATCCTCGCCGCGGATTTTGCGACAGGCAGACTGCGCGCAGGCAACCGCCTGCTATTCGTCGGTTTTCCCCGGTGGACACCCCGCCTGGCCGGTTTGCTCAAGGCATTGCAGTCCGGTGGTTGGGAGGCCGGGGTTTACCAGCCTGCGGCGGCCCTCCGCGAGCCGCGCAGCAGCGAATTTGCCAGCGCCGAGGAAGAGCTGGACGCCGTGACGCAATGGGCGGTCGCTCAACTTGACTCGGCCGGGCGGAAAGTCATCGGTCTCGTCACACCGGACCTGCGCCAGTCTGGCGCGGCGTATCGCCGTCGCGCGCTCGATGTGCTGCAACCGGATTGGCGGGGGCAGCCGACAGCGCAACAGCGCGCCGGTCCGACCCGGCGTTTGACGCTCGCGGATTCCGGCATCGTGCGTATTGCATTGTTGACGCTGGAGCTGACTGCGGGCTCGATGGACTATCGGCAATTCGGCGAGCTACTGCGCAGTCGTTACCTGGCCGGCGGTGTCAGCGAAGCGCAAGCGCGCGCGCAAGCCGACCTCTGGCTGCGCGCCGAGTCACAGCCGCGCCTCGATCTCTGGAATTTGCAGGCCGAGCTGCGCCGACGCGCGCCCCGGTTTGGCCGGTTGCTGGCGGCAATGCTGAACGAAGTTGCCAGGGCGCGGAACGCACGCGGGGCCGACGCCTGGGTCTCCTGGCTGAACACCTGTCTACGGGCCGCGGGCTGGCCCGGCGATTCGCCGTTGACCGAGGACGAACAACAGGCTGCCGCCGATTGGGCCGACTTGCTCGAAGCGTTCGCCGCGGCCGGGTCCGTGCTGGGTGAATTGAAGCTCGCCGACCTGTGCTCGACACTCCGGAGCCTGGCGGCCGAGACTCCCTGGCGCGTCGAGACCGCGGTCGGCGACCTGCAGCTGTTGACTCCGGAAGAGGCCATCGGGCACGTCTTCGACGGTTTGTGGATTGCCGGCCTGCACACCGATGCCTGGCCGCCCGACCCAGCGGTGAATCCGCTCGTGCCGCTGAACTTGCAGCGGCGTGCCGGCATACCCGAAGCCACGGCGACCGGCGCCGGCCAGGATGCCAACCGGCTGTTACGCAGCCTGCTGACGGTGGCGCCGGATGTCACGGTGAGCAGTGCGCGCAGTGCGGGCGAATTGATTCTCACGCCAAGCCCGCTGCTCACGGACCTCCCGTCGGCAACCGCAACCGCGCCTCGAAAGCCGTCCGTCCGAGAGGCGCTACTGTGGTCTGCCGAAACGGAGATTGTTGCCGATGACCCGGCGCCGCCGGTTACGGGCGTCGAGCGCGCGCGCGGCGGCAGTCGACTGTTGCAGCTCCAGGCTATTTGTCCGGCGCGGGCTTTTTTCGAGTTGCGCCTCGGCGCCACGGAGCTGGCCGTGCCGTCGTTTGGCATTGGACCGCTACTGCGCGGCCAGGCAACTCACATCGCGGTGGAAACCCTTTACCGGGAAATCGCGACGCGCGGACTCTCGCCCCGCAGCGACGCTGCGGCCGCTCACGTGCCGGCCGCAGCGAGCGCCGGTTTGCAGGGCAGCCTGCCGCCCCGCGACCCGCTCACGCCGGTGCTGTTGAAACTCGAAGAGGCCAGGCTGATCCGTCTGCTGCACGAACTGCTGCAGCTCGACGGGGCGCGGCCACCATTCCGGGTTGTGGCGGCGGAGCGCGACCTGAGCGCGGTCGTGGGGCCATTGACGCTGCGGCTCAAGCCGGATCGGGTCGATGAACTGGCCGACGGTCGGCGCCTGGTAATCGACTACAAGACCGGACAGGGATTCAGCCCGTCCGCGTGGCTCCGGGAACGACCCGACGAGCCCCAGCTACCGCTTTACGCATTGGCGCAAAACGTCAATGGCATTGCGGTCATTCGTCTGGCAGTGGATGGGGTGCACGTGCTCGGTGTCGCGGACGATCCCGGCGACCTGCCAAAGTTCCGCGACGTCGAAAAACTGACTGCCGGCGCCCAAACAGAGTGGGGCGCGCTGCTGGACAGATGGCATACGGCGCTCACAGCGCTGGCAGAAGAATTCGCCGCCGGCAGTTGTGCGATCGATGCCAACTGCACCGATCCGGCGCGCGGGCAATACGCGACGCTGACGCGAATTTACGAATTAGGTGCGGCGGTCGAGGCATGAACGAACGAGCGCGGATCCCGGTTGACCAGGCGCTGCGGCAGCGCGCGCTGCAGCCCGGGCGATCGTTCCTGGTGCAGGCGCCGGCCGGGTCCGGAAAGACGGAGCTGCTCATTCAACGGTTCCTGCGCTTACTGGCGACCGTGGAGGAGCCGGAAGAAATCCTGGCGATCACATTCACACGCAAGGCGGCCGCGGAAATGCGGAGCCGGATTCTCGCCGCGCTGGAGCGCGCGCGTCATCAACAGCGACCGGACGAAGCGCACCTGCTGCTCGGGTATGAACTGGCCCTCGTTGTCGTGGCCCGCGACGCGGAGCGCAACTGGAATCTGCTGGAGCAGCCGGGCCGTTTACGCGTCGGCACCATTGATTCGGTTAACGCCTGGCTGAGCGGCAGGGCGCCGCTCAGTGCCGGTAGCCTGGCGCAATTTGACGTGGTTGACGAGGCGTCGGCGCTCTACGTCGAGGCCGCACGGGAGACTGTTGCGCTGGCCGCCGACAAGGATGACGTCGGTACGGCAGCACGGGCCTTGCTGGCGCACTGTGACAACCGGGCCGAGCTGGTCGTCCGGCACCTGGTTGGCATGCTGGCCCGGCGGGATCAGTGGTTGCGCCACACCGGGCCGGGCCTGGCGGGTGATGCGCAACGTGCAGCCCTCGAACAATCGCTGGCTGCGCTCATCGAGGGCTTCCTGGAGCACGCCGATAATCTGCTGCCGCCGGGGTCACGGGGGGAGTTGACCGAACTGCTGGCGTTCGCGGCCGAAAATCGGTTCGACGCCGGTGAGGATGCCGCCGGTCTCGCGTGGCGGGGTGCCGCAGATTTTCCGGCGCCAACTGCCGCCGAGGTTGCTCGCTGGCGCAGTCTTGCGCAGGCACTGTTGACGAAGAACAAGCGCGAGCCGGCCTGGCGCAAGCCGGGTGGACTGAACGTGCGCCAGGGTTTTCCGCCGACGAACAAACTCATGAAAGAACGCATGGGTGAACTGCTCGAGTCGCTCGCCGGTGTCCCCGGTTTACTCGACGCAGTGCGACCGCTGTTGAGCTTGCCCGATCCGCGTTACCGCGATGAACAGTGGTCGCTGTTGAAGTACCTGCTGAGGTTGTTGCCGGTTGCGGTTGCGCTGTTGCAGGGGGTTTTTCAGGCACGCGGACAGACGGACTTCAACCAGGTCGCCAGTGATGCAATGGCCAGCCTCGGTGCCGACGATTCTCCGACGGAGCTCAGTCTGATCCTGGACTACCGTTTGCGGCATCTGCTGCTCGACGAGTTCCAGGACACGTCGCGCTCCCAGTACGATTTACTGCAGCGTCTTACGGCAGGCTGGGAGCCGGACGATGGTCGCACCGCGTTTCTGGTGGGCGACCCGATGCAATCCATTTACCGGTTTCGCGAAGCAGAGGTCGGTGTCTACCTGGAGGCTTGTGTGGGCGGACTCGGCCATTTGCCACTCGAGTTCCTGCGCCTGGAAACGAATTTCCGCTCAGACCCGCAACTTGTCGATTGGACCAATCGCGTCTTTGCCGACCTGCTGCCACCGCACGACGACCTTTTGACCGGGGCCGTGGGGCACGCACCGAGCGTCGCCTTCCAATCACCGCAGGCCGATTCGGGGATCTACTGGCACGCGCAAACGTACGGCGATCGGCAGAGCGAAGCTCGCACCGTCGCGGACCTGGTTCGCGACTGTAGTGAGCGCTGGCCAACACAAAGCGTCGGGGTACTGGTCCGCAGTCGAGCGCACGTGGCTGCCCTGGGACCGCTGCTGCGTGCCGAGGGCATCGACTACTCCGCACCGGACCTGGAAATACTGGGAGAACACGCGCTGGTGCAGGATCTGCTCGGTTTGACGCGGGCGCTGGTACATCCCGGCGATCGCATCGCCTGGCTGGCGTTACTGCGTTCGCCGAGTTGTGGGCTCACGCTGGCCGACCTGCACCAGCTGGCGGCGGATGATCAGGAGGCCACCATCTGGTCATTACTGCAAATGCCGGACCGCTTGTTGGCGCTGAGCCCCGATGGCCAGCAGCGCGTGAATCGTTTGGTAACGGCGCTCACGCCCTGGCTGCAACGTCGGGGCGCGTGCTGCCTGCGTGATCTTGTCGAAGGCGCCTGGTTGCAACTGGGTGGGGCGGCGGCGCTGGACCCGACCGATGAGTTTGAACTCGCCGATAGTTTCTTTGCCTGCCTGGATGCGCACGACGAGGGCGGCGACTGTGCCGATTTGCCCGGCCTGATCGAAACGCTCGATTCGCGGCTGGTCGACCGATCCGCGGCAACCGCGCGGGTCCAGATCATGACCATGCACAAGGCCAAGGGCCTGGAATTCGACACGGTGATTCTTCCCGGGCTCGGTTACGCGTCTCGGAGTGATAGTCGGCCATTACTGCAATGGGCCGAATTGCCTGGTGCTGCGAAGAACGCCCTCGTGTTGGCACCCTTGCCGGCACAAGACGAAGTGGCTGAGCCGGTTTACGAACTGCTCTGGCAATTCGAGCGGCAGCGAAACGGCTTCGAGCGCGATCGACTGCTGTACGTGGCGACGACGCGTGCGCGGCGGCGGCTGCATCTTTGTGCGGCACTGCGGGCAGATGCGGATGGCAAGGCCGCGCCCGCGCAGGGCTCCCTGCTGGCTGCGCTGTGGCCGATCGTTGCCGACGAGATTCATATACCGGCTGACCTCGTCTTGCCGACACGTGCACGGGGCGCGGCGCACGAGCCGGCGTGGCGTGTCGTGCCGCTGCGCCGTTTGCCAGCGGACTGGCGCCCCCCGCTGATACTCCAGCCGCCGCGATTGCCGACCGGGAGCGATAGCGAGGCACCGGAATACGAATGGGCCAGCGCGTGGGCGAAACATGTCGGTACCGTGGTTCATCGCTGGTTACAGGAACTTGCACATGTCGGTATCGAGCGCTTCGATGCGGATCGTTTACACGCCTTGCGACCGACTTTTGCGGGATTGCTCACCCGGCTGGGAACCCCGCCGGGTGATCTGGACAAAGCCGTAACTCGCACAGAAACGGCGCTGCGGAACTGCCTCGCTGATTCACAGGCACAGTGGTTGTTGTCGGCGGAGCATCCCGAGTCACGCAGCGAACTTGCAGTCACGCTCGAACAGGCCGATGGCTTCCATCAGCTGCGCATCGACCGCGTCATCGAGACGAACACCGGTGAACGCTGGATCGTGGACTACAAGACCAGTCCACACGAGGGCACGCGCCTCGATGATTTCCTGATATCCGAGCAACAACGGTATGCCGGGCAGTTACGCCAATACGCCGAGGCGTTGAACCGGATCCAACCAATGCCGACGAAGACGGCGTTGTACTTCCCGCTACTGGGTCGGTTGCTGGAAACAGACAGCACCGAGGCGTAGCAATCTCTACAGTGAACCGGCGACCGAAAAACGCCGACGACCCGCGCCTTCCTCGGGCCCTAGCAGCACGAGGGCCTGGCGCAACTCATCCGGCGCATCCGGTCGCGCACGAATCAAACCCTCGATCGTGTAATTGCGGGGCTGGCTCAGAACGAGGCGTCCGGCGAATTCCAGCGCGCCGCCAAGATCAGACAGTGTCCCGACGAGTTCGTCGCCGGGCTCGGCCTGATCGAAGCTCGCGAGAAAACTGCCAACGCCTGCGGTTTGCATCGCACCCGGCAGTCCGAGCGGTACGTTGCCTAATCGCACCTCGCCGACCGCGGCCACCGGCCAGTTATCCTGCAGTTCCAGGAAACTCATTCGCACGCTGATTTCGCCCCCTGATAGCGGGACACCGAACGAATTGCCGACAATCGATAACGGTCCCACGATTTCCGCGTCTTCCAGTTGGATGTTGCCGCCCAGGCCCGCGGCTAAGTAGCCTTGGACAAACCCCCCTGGAATTTTCGCTTCAACGGCGGCCCCGAGGCGTCCCCACAGAAGCGCCGCGCGATGAAGGTCCCAGCTGACCGCCTGCAGCGAAATGCCGGGTCCGCGCACGGCACTCGCCTGGCCTTGCCAAATGCTGCCGGACGGGTTGATCAGTTGCAGCCCAAAACCGGCCGTGACGACACTCAATAGCCGCGCGGGCAGACTAATCAACAGGAAAACCAGCAGGCTGACGCCACCGAGGGTTGCCAGCAGGGCAGGGCGCGAACGCCGTTCAACCGCCACGAGTCAATACGAGATTGCAGTTCACCCGGCCGCGATCCGGCGCCTTGTCGATGTTCGCCGACTGCGCTGACAGACCGTGTCTGACCTGCAGTTCGACCAGCCACTCGATCAGCGTATCGAACGGCGCGCGCTCGAATCGCAGTCGAATCTTGTTGTCACCATCCGGCTGATTGCGGGTCAGGAACTCGGCGAGGCCGCGGCCGCGGGTGGTGCGATCGACGATCAAGACCAGTGACTGCCCGCCGCTCGCGGCGACCGGGTTGCCGCCACCGCGTTGCGGGCCCAGGCGGGCCGCCACTTCGTCCAGTTCGGCCAACAGGGCTTCACGGTCGGCAACAATCTCGGCATTCCGCGCCGCTTTGCTGTTCAGCGGACGGACAGCGCCGAGTACGACGATGGCGAGCACCAGCAACACCGCGGCCGCGGACACCAGCAGCCGCTCGCGCGGTGCCAGGTCGCTGAACCAGTCGCGTAACGCGTCCATATCAGGCTCCAGACACCTCGAGTCGCAACCGACCCAGAACTTCCCCGTCATCCGCATTGGCGGACTGGATTTCGGCCTGCATGCCCTCCGCGCCGTCGATGACCTTTTCGATACGATCCAGGGTTTCGACATTGGGCACGCGCACGCGCAGCTCCATCACGCCGCTGCGGTAATCCAGCCCCTCGAGCCTGGAATTGCTGCCACCCTGGAGAATCGCGCGCGACACCACCTGAAGGGCATCCAGAAAGAAACTCGGCTCGGAGTCCGATGCCTGACCGAGCGCGCGCAGACGACTCTGCAACTCGGCACGTGTCCCGCGTATTTCGCGCGCGCCAGGGAACGTATAGCGGAAGGCCTGTTCGATGGCGGTCTGCAACTGCGCGGCGCGTCGATCCAGATGCCAGATTTCCGCCAGCGTGGCGCCGGCCGCAGCCACGCCGAGACCGAGCAGCAACGCGGCTGCCACACGCCACGCCGGCCAATAGCGCGCCAGGTCGGAGCGCTTCACATAGTCGCCCTGCATCAGGTTGATGCCGCCATTCACGGTGACCTGGGCAGCGAGTCGCGGCAGGGCACCGTCAGCGAGAATCTTGATGTCGAGACTCTGCAAGTCGGGGCGCAGTCCCTCGAGCTCGACTAGCGTCGCCTCGGATACGGCCTGATCGGCATACACGATCAGGTGCGGCTGGACATCGCCGTCATGATTGCTCAACCAGAGTCGGAGCAGCGTCGCAATATTGTCCGGGTCCGCGACGGACAATTCGCCGCGGTCATTGCGGAAACAGGCCTGGGTCGTTTCCAGCAGCAACACGGCGGTGCCGGGAATGCTGTCAACCCCATCGCATTCGCTGTAAATGGCGACTGGCTCCAGTTGCGCTTCGCGCAGCATCTCTGTCCAGGCGTCCATATGTTCCCGGCGCACCGCCGCGACAGGCACGGCGGCGTCGTCGTCGCGTCGGCCGATCGCGAAATGGAGATCGTCGATGTCGTCAGCGAGTTGTTCTTCCATGGCGAAGGGCAGCGCCTGCAGAATCTTGGCCTGTCCCCGGACCGGTATGTCGGCCGCGGTGCGCAAGACCACGTCCGCTGGCGCCAGCAGGACGACGCGGCGATTGCGTGCGGCGTCACCCACCGACGACGGCACGCCACTGACGGGAGTGGTGATCTGCGCACCGGATTCGTCCACGACGACCCAGCTGGCGTGGTCCGCATCGGCGGAATGGAGGCGAATGACGAGGTGCTCGCTCATGCGTCAGTGCGCGGCCGTGCTAGTCCGTATCAAACGAACGCAGCCGCGCCGATACTGAACCCCCGGAACTGCGTTCCAGCAGACTGTACATAGCCAGCCGGGTAGTGCCAATAGTGACGTTCACCGTGAGCCCGAAGTAATTGCTGCGAACATCCAGAAAGCTCTCCGGGTTGATCTGGCCGCCGTCGCTCTCGGGCGGAAAAAAGTCGACGGCACCGGCGTCCTGCCAGAAATCCGTCATGATGTCCTCGTACGGATTGCTCTCACGATCCGCGATCCAGCCTTCCGCAACGGCATCGGTAACGTCATCAGACAACGCCACGAGGACTTCCTGTTTTGCCGTGTTGATATTCACTTTGCCTGCCACACCACTCTGGCCGCCGGTCGGCGGCAGCGCGGATACCAATGGTCGCAGGGCCGCAAACAGTTCCGGTGTGACGCCGTTCACGGCCAGCAATTCGGTCGGCGTCGTGAACCAGAAATTACCGGTGCGATACGGCGGTGTGCGACCGGTATAGAGCCCATCCTCGGCCCCGCCGAGCCCGGGTTGCTGATCACCGTCCATCCAGTCGATCACCGAGTCGACCACGTTATCGACATTGACGTCGCGCGTCTCGAGATCGTTGACCACATCGGTGAGCAGTCGACGGAAGCGTTCCTGCGCGGGGTCGACCGGTTTACCGTTCAGGTCGATCAGGCTGTTCAGGTTGAACCGCCCCTGCAGGTCTTCGAGCTTGCCGACCACGCTGCCACCTTCAAACGGGAAGCCGTAGTCCTGGGCCCACTCCTCGTCGAGGCTGTCGATTTCTCCGGCATCCTCAGCATCACGCTCCAGCAATTCGGCGGCGAGCAATTCCAGGCCCAGTGCAATCTGCCGCGCCTGTTCGCGCGCGAGCAGGTTCTCGGTGCGGCGCAAATTCAGGTTCAGTTCCCAGATCAACTCGACCGCCAGCACGGTCGCAATCGCCACGACCAGCATCGCGGTGAGTGCCGCGACGCCGCGTTGCTGGCGCCGCACGGTCACGGCAACATCTCCACCAGCCGCTGGATTTCGCCCCAGCCGTCCAGCGTTAGCGTGATGCGCGCGGCGCGTGGCTGCGCGACCGACTCCTGGCCAATCGCCCTCAGTGGCGGCCATTGATCAGTCCACTGGCCTTCCTGGTCGAGGTATTCGATCAGCACATCTTCGACATCTTCCAATAGCGTTTCGCCGTTCGGCTCCATGCCGAGCGGATGGTCCAGGACCGGCCAGTATTCGCGAATCAGTTCGCGATCCTCGATCCGGTACTGCACCCGTTGCAAAGTGCCGCGCTGGAAATTCGCCGGATTGCGCCAGCCACCCCGGGTCACGCGCACGATGAAGTCCTGACGGCCATCGGTGAGCAGGGAACGCTCCTTGTCCTGGCCGAGTTCGTCGCGAACCGGGCGCGGGTAGACCTGGCCCAGGTCCCAGGTCAGCAAATACACGGCCCGCTGCAGGTCCGCGAGCTCTTCCATATCCTGGCGCGCCAGTTCCTGCTGCGTGCCGACTGCGTTGAGACCACCGAGCGCGAGCGCGCTGACGACCGCGAAAATCGCCATCGCGACCAGCAGCTCCAGCAAAGTGAAACCGCGATTCCGCTGCCGACGGTTGTTGTTCATTGGAACGCCTGCGCGCCGGGGTTTTCCGGCGTACCCGAGGTCCAGCCGCCGAATTGCGCAGCGTTCGACTGGCCGTCCGGCTTGGCCAGAAAGCCGGCCACTGTCGCGAGCTGCCGATCCGGGTCGCTGGCCAGCGCGACGTCGACGTCCACCCGCCGAAAATTCGGTACGCCGACGTCAGAGAATCGCAGTGTGTAAGCCCATTGCTGACCCGCCATCTCGATTTCGTCGTCGGTTTCGCCAACGTCGGGAAAATCGCCCGCGACCCGCAATTCGGTAATGCGATCTGCGGCAATCCAATAGGCCAGTGTCTTGTCGCGCAGCACCACGGCCGCCACCAGCGACTGATTGAGCTGGCCAAACACGGCTGTCAGGCCGAGGCCGATGATCACCAGCGCAACTAGCACCTCAAGCAGCGTGAAACCGTCAGAAGTTTTCACGGGTTACCTCCATGCTGCCATCCGCTTTGACCTCCAGGAGCATGGTCAGGTCGCCGAAGTCGCGCCGCAGGCGCACCATGAACGGCGGTCCGATGTCGCCGCTGGAGAAGATAAAGATCTGCGGCAGGAGCCCGCCCTGCGTCGACTCGCTATCCTCATCGGCATCTTCCTCGTCGGCCTCGGGCTCGGGTTGCGCCCGTTCCTCAGGTGCCTCCAGGTCGATGTCGCGGCCCTCGATCTCCAGCGCCAGGCGCAGATCGGGATCGAGTTCGCGGCGGCGAAGCACGGCATCGCCATAAAGCAGATTCCAATTGCCGAGATCCGGGTCCTGGCCGAGAAATTCGTAACCCTCGCGATCGAAGCGAATGCCGAGCTCCCGTCCCTGCAGCACGGCATCTTCGCTGGCGACTTCGAGCAGGGCCTGCATACGGTCGATTTCCTGTTCGACGGCCCGGTCGCCGCGTGTCAGCCCGATGGACAGCGTAAACATCGACGCCAGTATCCCGACGATCACCACGACCACCAGGAGTTCCAGCAACGAGAAACCGCTGGCCGGCGCACGCTGCCGGACCAGGCGTGGCCGGCTCATGACAACAAGCGGGGCGAGTCTGGGCTCAGTTGAGATCCCAGTTCCCGATGTCGGCGTCGAGTCCTTCACCGCCTTGCTGGCCATCCCGGCCCAGGGTGTAGATGTCGAATTCGCCCTGGTTGCCCGGGCTCAGGTAGACATACGGTTGATCCCAGGGATCTGTTGGCAACCGATCCAGGTAACCGCCCTCGGGCCACCTGGCGTTGGGATCGTTTGGCGGGGTAACGAGCGCATCCAGACCCTCGTCCGTGGTTGGATACTTGAAGTTATCCAGGCGATAGAGTTTCAAGGCGCTCTCGATCGCCCGGATGTCCTGCTTGGCCTTGGTAATCTGCGCGTCATCTATCCGGCTGATCACGTTCGGCGCGATCAGCGCCGCAAGAATGCCGAGAATTACCACGACGACCATAATTTCGATCAGCGTGAAGCCGCGCTGGCGAACGGCCAAAAAAGCTTGCGTCCTGCGATTCATGTAATCATTCCGCTGGTGGAGGGAAGACATCCGGGCATCCCTGCCAAGGTCTCTACGTTTAACACAGCCGGCTCTCCACGGTGGCGCCGCGCGCGGATTGTAACAAAGTGCATGAATTTGGAGCGTGACACAGCCGACAACGGCGGCCCCGCTGCCATGCTGACCATGATTGGCGTGTCGCTGGCAGTGCTGGTCATGCTGCAGGCGCTGCCGCCGGCCTGGCAGGATTTGCTGCGGTACGACCGCCCGGCCGTTGCCGGGGGCGAACTCTGGCGCATCCTGACCGGCAATTTTGTACATCTGAGCTGGCCGCACCTCGCGCTGAATGGTGCGGGCCTGGGACTCATTCTGTGGATCTTCGGACCCGATCGGTCGTCGCTCGACTGGCTGCTCGCGTCGGCGATAGCGGGCGTGGCAACCAGTGTCGGCATATTCTTCGCGTCGCCCGACATCGTGTGGATGGTGGGCCTGTCGGGCGCACTGCACGGATTGTTCGTACTCGGCGCCGTCGGCTGGGTGCGCCGGGGCGACTGGCTCGGCTGGGGCCTGTTACTCGGCGTTGGGGCCAAGATCCTCTACGAGCAGTTGGCGGGCGCCATGCCGCTGTCGCCCGAAGTCATCGGTGGCGCCGTCCTGGTCGATGCGCACCTTTGGGGAGCGTGCGGTGGCCTGCTTGCGGCGATCCTGGAGTGGCGGCCATGGCGACCGGCCGGATCGTCGCTATAATCGCGGCCGGGATCTGACGGGGACAATCAACGCGCATGCAGGACATCCGCGCACAATTTTCCATCGCAGGCCAGATCGCACTCGTCACCGGGGCGTCCCGCGGTATCGGCGCCGCGATCGCGGATACGCTCGGCGCTGCCGGTGCCACTGTGATCGGTACGGCGACCAGTGCCGCCGGTGCAGCGACAATCAGCGAACGGCTGGGCGCGGCGGGAATCACTGGCCGCGGTGTGGTGCTCGACGTCACCGACCGTGACGGGGTCAACGCGCTGGAGAAAGACATCACCGAGGGCGAGGGCAAGGTAACTCTGCTGATCAACAACGCCGGCATCACGCGCGACAATCTCGTTTTACGGATGAAAGACGAAGAGTGGGATGACATCATCAATACCAATCTGTCGTCGGCCTTTTACGTCAGCAAGACTTTTTTGCGTGGCATGGTGAAAGCGCGGCATGGGCGCATCGTCAACATCGCCTCGGTGGTCGGCGCGATGGGTAACCCCGGCCAGACGAACTATGCAGCGGCGAAAGCAGGCCTGGTCGGTTTCAGCAAGTCGCTGGCTCGCGAGGTCGGGGCCCGCGGTATTACCGTTAACGTGGTCGCGCCAGGTTTCATCGACACGGAGATGACCGCGTCGCTCGGCGACGAGCAACGGGAGCAGCTCGTGGCCCAGATACCGCTCAAACGCCTGGGCGCCGTGGCCGACGTGGCGGCTACCGTACTGTTCCTGTGCAGCCCGGCGGGCGCCTATCTCACCGGCGAGACCATTCATGTCAATGGCGGCATGCTGATGGTCTGAGCGGACCGGAGCGCCAGAATCCCCGCGAAACCGGCCTGAAGCCCTGTTTTCCCAGCTTTTTTCGTGTGGATTGCCCCGGGTAGTTCACTTAAAATACCGCCGCGGTCGGTCCGGGAACCGGATTCTGTCCCCCTGAACGACGCTTTTGCTTTACGAGGAACAAGCGAACATGAGCAGTATTGAGGAACAGGTTAAGAACATCGTCGCTGAGCAGCTCGGTGTGAAAGAGGAGGAAGTCACTAAGGAAGCTTCCTTCGTCGACGACCTAGGGGCGGACTCGCTGGACACGGTCGAGCTGGTCATGGCGCTCGAAGAAGAGTTCGAAACCGAAATCCCGGATGAAGATGCTGAAAAGATCACCACGGTTCAGCAGGCCATCGATTACATCAACGCGCGAATCAAGGCAGCCTGACGACATCGCTTGCAACTGCGGCCAGCCCGGCCGCCTCACTGGAATGACACGCTGATATGTCCCGGCGACGCGTAGTCGTGACCGGCTTGGGGATCATTTCCCCGGTTGGCAATGACCTCGAGACGGCCTGGCGAAATGTCGTCGAGGGCCAGAGCGGTATTGGCCCGATTTCCAGTTTCGATGTCAGCGACTTCAGCACGCGGTTTGGCGGCTGCGTCAAGGATTTCGATCCGAGCACGCACATTTCGCCAAAAGAACAGCGCAAGATCGATCCGTTTATTCACTACGGCATCGTTGCCGCACATCAAGCCGTCGAGCAGGCCGGGCTGACAACAGATTCCTATGCACCTGAGAGAATCGGTGTTGCCATCGGCTCGGGTATCGGTGGTATCGGCACCATCGAGGCGAACCACGCCAAGTACACACAGTCCGGTCCGCGCAAGATTTCACCGTTCTTCGTACCGGCCAGTATCATCAACATGATTTCCGGCCACGTTTCCATTCGACTGGAATTTCGCGGGCCCAATCTCGCGCTGGTGACCGCCTGCACCACGGCAACGCATTCCATCGGCATTGCGGCGCGGACGATTGCCTACGGCGATGCGGATGCGATGGTAGCGGGTGGCGCAGAGTATCCGATGACACCGTTGGGTCTGGGCGGCTTTTGTTCTGCCCGCGCGCTGTCGACCCGGAACGACGACCCGGAAGCGGCCAGCCGTCCCTGGGACAAGGATCGCGACGGCTTCGTGCTCAGCGAAGGAGCCGCCTGCCTCGTGCTGGAAGAACTCAACGCTGCGCAGGCACGGGGTGCGCCGGTCCTGGCGGAACTCGCTGGTTTCGGCATGAGCGGCGACGCGCATCACATCACCGCGCCCGCCGAGGACGGCGCGGGCGCGATGTTGTGCATGCAGGCCGCGCTGAATGACGCCGGGATCGATCCGTCCGACGTCGGCTATGTAAATGCGCACGGCACATCGACGCCGCTGGGGGACATTGCCGAGAGCCAGGCGATCCGGAGAGTTTTCGGTGCCGCGGCCGACACGCTGGCTGTCAGCTCCACCAAGTCGACCACCGGCCACTTGCTGGGGGCTGCTGGCGGCGTGGAGGCCGTATTCAGCGTACTGGCGTTGCGCGATCAGGTCGTGCCGCCGACGATTAACCTCGAAAACCCGGATCCCGCCTGCGATCTCGATTACGTGCCCAACACCGCGCGCGAGTTACCGCTGAACGCCAGCCTGTCCAACTCGTTTGGATTCGGTGGGACGAACGGCAGCCTGTTGTTTCGCCGGATTTGAGCTGACAACGGCAGGCTTCCCGCGGCGGGCGAGCGATGAGTCATAAAGCGATTCAGCTTGCAGCGGACTTCACGATCGATCCGCTCGCACTGCATCTCGCCGATTCGCAGCGTTATCCATTTCTGCTGCAAAGCACGGCTGGCGGCACCGTGCAGGGTCGCTTCGATGTGCTCTGCGGCTTTCCGGGCGAGCGACTCCAGTTACTGCCGCAGCAGTTGCGCGCCGCGGATTTCCTGCAAACCCTGGACCAGCGTTGGCGGGATGCCAGTACTGGTTTGGCATCGCCGGGCGCGCTGCCGTTTTCCGGTGGCTGGTTCGTGCTGCTGGGCTACGAACTGGCGGGGCAGGTGGAGCCGCGGCTTGCATTGCCTTTGCGGCAGGAATGTCCGATTGCCGTGGCGGTCCGGGTACCGGTCGCGCTGGTCAGAGATTGCACGCGGCAAGCGGCCTGGATAGTTGCCGAGCCCGGCTACGAGGCCGAGGGGGCGCAAATGCTCGAGGACCTGGCTCGCTGCGGGCCCAAAGATGCCCTCGGGAACAGCCCGATCATCATCGATCGCGTGGCAGAACCTCCCGCCCGCGAATTCCTCGATATCGTGTCGCGGGCGCGGGAGTACATCGCGGCCGGCGACATTTTCCAGGCCAATCTGTCGCGCGAGTGGCAGGGCCGACTCGCCCGCGGCGTCCGGCCGGGCGACATCTATGCGCGCCTGCGGCGCGCGAACCCGGGGCCATTTGCCGGCCTCGCCGTGCTGGACGAGCTTGCCGTGATCAGTTCGTCGCCGGAGCGCCTGGTCAGCATGCGAGACGGGCGGGTCGAGACGAGGCCGATTGCCGGTACCCGACCGCGGAGTGCGCATCGGCGCGATGATGGGCCATTGCGCGAGGAGTTACTGGCCAACCCGAAGGAACGCGCCGAACACGTCATGCTGATCGACCTCGAGCGCAATGATCTGGGCCGGATCTGTAAACCGGGCACCGTGGAAGTCGACGAGTTCATGGTGATCGAAAGTTATTCCCACGTGCATCACATCGTGTCCAATGTCGCCGGCGAGTTACGCGGTGACATCACGCCGGGCCAGACACTCCGCGCCGTGTTTCCGGGCGGCACGATCACCGGCTGTCCGAAAGTTCGCTGCATGGAGATTATTGCCGAACTCGA
The DNA here is from genome assembly GCA_030066665.1 of Gammaproteobacteria bacterium. Lineage (GTDB taxonomy): Bacteria > Pseudomonadota > Gammaproteobacteria > Steroidobacterales > J054. Next base: position 615 of record JASJBD010000047.1, on the reverse strand, counting down.
AGCGCGGCCGCGCGGCTTCTACACCGGAGCCATGGGATACCTGAATCATGACGGCAGCGGCGATTTCAACATCCTGATTCGAACAATCGAAACGCAGCAACAGGATTTGGCGCTCGCTGCCGGCAGCGGCATCGTGGCAGACTCGGAGCCGGAACGTGAACTGGAGGAAACGCGAGCCAAGGCGAAGGGAATGCTGCTCGCGCTGCAGTGAATGACGGGCTGCCTGATAAACGGAGTGCGTTCGCACCAGGTCGACATCGCCGACCGCGGGTTGAATTACGGCGACGGATTGTTCGAAACCATTGCTATCCGGGGGAGCGTACCCCGATTCGTGGACCTGCATCTCGAGCGACTTGGCGTTGGGTGCGAACGGCTCGGCATACCACCGCCGGATAACGGCTCACTCCACGAGGAACTGCACCGCCTGAGCAGAGACTGCGATCACGGCACGGGCAAGATCCTGGTAACGCGGGGTTTGGGGCCGCGCGGTTACGCGCCGCCCGCTACGCCGACGACCACTCGCATCGTCAGCGTGACGACCGCGCCGAAACCCGAGCGGGATGCCTATCGGCATGGCGTGGTGGTGCGCCGCTGCGAGACGCCCGTTACCGGCAG
>JASJBD010000001.1 GCA_030066665.1 Gammaproteobacteria bacterium | reverse complement strand
CGTTGCCGCGTGAGTCTATCCAGTACCGACCGTCTGAAAGCCTTGCAGGCTCAGTTGGGTCTCGACGCGGACGGCATCCTTGGACCAATTACCTTGACCGCGCTGGAACGGGTCGTGGCTGGTTCGAGCGATGCGGCGGCCCATCGGGATTTCAGTCTGATCGTGTCCGAGAGCGGCCTGCGCGAGTTGATCCGATTCGAGATATCGAGCCCGCAGTACTACGGCCGTGCGTTGAAGGCGCCAACCTGGCCGGGCGGGCGGAGTGGTATCACGATCGGGATCGGTTACGACCTTGGCTATAACTCGTCCAGGCAAATTGCCAACGACTGGCGCGGCCGGCTGCCGGACTCGCGCGTGAAGCTGCTGAGCGGCGTCGCCGGTCTCCGCGGCAAGAAGGCGAAAGCCGCGCTGTGGCGCGTGCGCAATGTGGACGTGTCCCTGCAGGCGGCGCGTGAAGTCTTTTACCAGGCTACGCTGCCGCGCTACGCGACGTTGACGGCGCGGGCTTTCCGGCGCGTTGAGCGATTGCCCGCCGATGCGCAGGCGATGCTGCTGTCACTCGTCTACAACCGCGGTCCCGGCATGTCCGGCGCGCGGCGGGAGGAAATGCGTGCGATCCGGAAACTGGTGGCGCAGACAGACCTCGACGGCATAGCCGCGGAGCTGCGCCGCATGCAGCGCTTGTGGGACAAGCGGGACTTGCCCGGCCTGCACAAGCGACGCGAAACGGAGGCGCGGTTAGTCGAGGCGGCACAGCGCGACTACACCTGGGAAGAGCTAATCTACCTGTAATCCCGGCCGGCCGGCTTGATTCCGGCGCGCTATCGTTTCAGGATAATCCTTGTTTCCGCTGAGGAGGATCAAGCCATGACCAGCATGACCGGAAAGTGTCTGTGCGGTGAGGTTCGTTTCACCGCCAGCGATGTGGAAACCAGCTATCACGTTTGTCACTGCGGCATGTGCCGGCGCTGGAGTGGCGCACCGCTGTTTGCGACGACAGTGGGCGACGTGCACTTCGAGAGCGATGCCGATCTCGCGGTCTACGATTCCTCGGAGTGGGCCCAGCGCGGGTTCTGCCGGCACTGTGGTTCGAACCTGTTTTACCGACTGAAGGATTCGGGCGCTTATTTCATGAGTGTTGGCGCCTTTGATGACCCGGCGCCGTTCACGCTCGTCGGGGAGCTGTACGTCGATCATCAACCGGGCGGCTACCGCTTCGCCGGTGACCTGTCGCAGATGACCCAGGCCGAAGTCGAGAAACTGTTCGCGCCGCCGCAATGACAACGGCCGCAAACCTCAGGCGGTCGCGAACGAGACAACAAATTCGGCGCCCGGTTCGCGATTGATCACATCAACCTTGCCATCCATGGCGAGCGTGAGCTGGTGCACGATGGCCAGCCCAATGCCGGTGCCGACGGTCTCGCGCGTGAGTTCGCTTTCCGAGCGATAAAAGAGCTTGAAGATCTTTTTCATCTGGTCGGTGGGAATCCCGGGGCCGTAGTCACGCACTGCGAATGCCACACGCTGGTCTGTATCGAGTCGGCTGGTGATTTCAATCCGTTTGGTCGCGGCGTCTTTCGAGAACTTGATGGCGTTGTCGACCAGGTTGATGATGATCTGCGTAAAACAGTCTTCATCGATCCGAATTGCGACCTCATCTGCCGTGGCATCCCGCGAGAACTCGAGCGTAAATCCGGCGCGCTCTACCTGGCTGGCGATCTTCGATTCGATGTTGCTCATCAGGCTGCTGACTGGCGTGGGTTTCATGTCGAGCTGCGGTTCGTTGCGCGAGAACTTCGCCAACTGCAGCACGTTGCTGATCAAGCGGGTCAGGCGCTCGGATTCATCGTGGATGAATTCGTAGTAGCTCTGGCGCTTGTCTTCGTCCGCCCAGCCTTCTTTCAGCATTTCACCGTACATGCGGATCGACGTGAGCGGGGTTTTCAGTTCATGATTGACCGCGGCCACGAAATCCTGCTGCTGGCGGGCCAGGTTGATCTGCCCGACGCCGAGCCGGTACAGCGCGATGAAGCCGCCGACGAACACCAGCGCCAGCACCAGCGTCAGCCAGCCAATGATCGAAGCGCCCGGACCGGGCGGCAGGCTCTTGATGCTGTAAATGAGTTCCAGGCTGTCGAGCGGCGCGGACAACCGGTTGCGATAGAGCAGGGCGCCCTCCATTTCGGCGCTGCCAGTCGACAGGCGATAGGTATCGGCGCGGCTCATCGTCTGAATGACATCATCCTGGTAGGCGACGATCAGGCTCGACATGCCCCACAGCGCGGTTTCCATGAAGCGGGTGCTGATGATGTCTTGCGTGAACCGGGCCTGGTCGATTAGCAGTCCCTGGATATAGCGCTCGCCATCGCGCCAGACTTTGCGAAACAACACGAAATGGCCGCTGTCGAGCAGGCTGAATTCCAGCGGGTCGATTTCGCTCTCGAAAGTGGTTATGTACTGGTCGCCAGTCGACAGCGCGCTTAGCTCACGACGCTTGGCGCGTGCCGGCGCATCGAAACGACCGCCGCTGCGGGCCTGTTCCGCGACGGCGGCGCGCTCCATTTGCTCGCTCTTCTTCTGGAGCGCGGCGTCGAGCTGCAAGTCACTCACTTTACCCATGGTGTTCTGTCGCAGCGCGTCCTTGCGATCGGCGCCAGTCGCCGGCTCGGCTTCGCTTGCGACGCCGGCCATGCCGACGGCGCTGGATTTGCTTGGCACCGTGAGTTCGTCGAAGACTTGCTGGCTGTACGCTGCGGAGTCGCGGAAGTCGCGCTCCAGCGGCGCCAGGTCGCGTTTGTCGGCCACGTCGTCGTCGGCCGCGACGCGCAGTTCCCGGCTGCGCCCCTCGTAGCCGGCGAGATCTTCAGCTTCCTTTTCTTCCGGGGCCATTGATACTTCGCTGCCAACCGACATCGCCGCGGGAGCGGCCGGTGAGGCCACCATGCCACGGCGCAGTTCCGGTTCCGGGCGCGACCGCACCAGCTGGTTGTCAGCAAGTACCGCCTGGATTTCCCGTGCCAGCTGCAGGCGCTCGTCATATTCGGCTGTGCCGATGCCGAGTTCGTTTGCGTTGCTGTCGGGCGGTGGCAGCAGCGGTGTGCTGAAGCTGCCATCGGTGTCGACCTGGAAATGGCCGAGCACGCCGGGCAAATCCGCGGTCACCGGGTAATTCGACAGCGGCGACCGTTGCAGGAAATTCGCGCTCGGGTCACCCGTCACGACCAGGAAGCTGTAGTCCGCAAAGGTCCGCGCATCTGCGGCGTTGATCATGTCAATCAGGCGCGCGTCTATGCGGTCGGTGAGTTGTTCCGCCAGGCTGCGATGCTGCGCGAACGCCTCCCACTTGAGTTGGCTATAGGCCTGCCAGATCAGGATCGTGGTCGGCACGGCCAAACCGACGAATATCAGCAGCAACAAATTGCGCAGCCGGCGCTGATCGAAGCGCTTGATGACAGTGTTCGGCAGCATCGGTCTAGTCCCGCGTCACCAGCCGGTAGCCGGCACCGCGCACCGTGATGAGATTGGCCGGTTGTTTGGGATCGACCTCGATCTTGCGCCGCAATTTGGCGATATGAATATCGACGGTGCGCGTCTCGATGCCGGAGTTGCGCGCATAGCCCCAGACTTCCAGCAACAGCTCGTCGCGCGACACCGGCCGGTCCGCGTGTTGTGCCAGATAACTCAGGAGCTCAATTTCGCGCCTCGTGAACTGAATCTCGTCGCCCCCGGCCTGGCCGGACAGGTTCTCGGTGTCGATCTGGATATTGCCTAGATCGAGCAGGCGGGCCTGGTCGCGGCCAACCTGCGAGCGGCGCAACACGGCCTCGATGCGCAACACCAGCTGCTGGATGGAGAATGGCTTTTGCACGTAGTCATCGGCGCCGAGCTGCAGACCCTGCACGATGTCCTCATCCGCAGTCTTGGCGGTCAGCATGATGATGGGTTGTTGCCGGTCGACGGCGCGAATGCGGTCGCAGATCTCGTAGCCATCCATGCCCGGCAACATGATGTCGAGCAATATCAGGCCGAACCTACCGGTCAGCGCTTTGTCGAGGCCCTCCGGACCGGTAGCGGCACTGTCCACGTCGTAACCGTGGAATACCAGTACGTCGAGGAGACCCGCGCGAATGGCCTCTTCGTCTTCCACCACCAGTATGCGAATACGTTTGTCCACGGCTACCAAGGCTAGCACCCCCGCCGGTTTTCAGGGGTATGTGGATGTAAGCTTTTTGTAAATTCTCCACACCAGCTTTTACCAGGCCATGTCTTATTAGTTGGCCCGCGCCTGCCTAGCATGACCGCATCGATTGATTCGACGGCAACGCTCAAGGAGGCAAGGCCATGGCACTCATCAACCGCATCTCGCGGCTCTTCCAGGCGGACTTTCACGCCGTGCTGGACCAGATCGAAGAGCCCGAGCAATTACTCAAGCAGGCCATCCGGGACATGGAGGATGACCTGGCGGAGACCGAGCAGCGCATCAAGCTGTGTGTACACGACCAGGACGCGTTGACGGTCCGCCGCAATGAACTCGAGAGCGCGATCGACGAAATCGAATCGCAGCTCGATCTGTGTTTCGACTCGGACAAGGACGAACTCGCCCGTGGCCTGATCAAGAAAAAGCTCGAGGCGGAGCGCCTGCAGAAACGGCTGAAGGCCAAATTCGCCGCCAACGAGAAATATCTCGCCGAGCAGCAGACAGTGCTCGATGACAACCGCGCGACGGTGGAAGGCCTGCGTCAGAAAGCCGAACTGTTTGCGCAACGGACACCGGCGCACGGCGACGGCAGCTCGGAGTTTGACGACATCGCCTGGATGGCCCGCGAACTGCAGGTTGGCGATGACGAAGTCGAGATTGCATTCCTGCGCGAGAAAAATCGGAGGGCATCGTCATGAAACGGCCAACATTCCTGCATGGCGTGATCCTGGCCGCGGTGCTCGGTTTCTTTGCCAGCGCCGTGGTGGCGACGCTCACTCCTTTCGTGGGCCTCGGCGCCGTGTTGCGCCTGGTGATCCCGACACTGGGGTTGGCGTACCTGTTGTTCCTGTTTAGTCGCAGCCCGGAGCGTGTTGGCCGGGTGACCACGCTTACTTTATGGAGTGCGCTGGCGGCCGTGACCTGGTGGGTGGCTCCCCCGTTGCCCTTCTACCTGCTGATCCACGTGGCCGCGGTCTGGCTGGTGCGCTCCCTCTATTTCTACTCCGGTCTGTTTCCGGCTCTGCTGGATCTGGGCCTGAGCGCATTGAGTGTGTCCGCGACGGTCTGGGCGATCACGCGCTCCGGCAGCGTCTTCCTGGCGACCTGGTGTTTTTTCCTGGTGCAGGCGCTGTTCGTGAACATCCCGCCCGCCGTCAAGGCAAAACCGAAAGGGCAACCGGTCGTCGAGAGCGAGAACTTCGAACGGGCAAAGCGCGAGGCCGATCAGGCACTGCGCCAGCTGTTCACGCAATGACGGCTTTCTTCATTTGTTATCCAGTAAGAGGACTTGAATCATGAAAAGTAAACTGTTGGGCATTGCCCTGTTTGGAATGACCGTGGCAGCGGTCACCTACTACCCGGAACTGGTTGCCAAAACCACGCAGGTGACGCCGACCAAGGTGCAGCACATCGTGACCAATGAGCAGCCGATTGTGGATGTGGTATTCGTGCTCGATACCACCGGCAGCATGAGCGGCCTGATCGAAACCGCGAAGGACAAGATCTGGTCGATAGCGACCACCATGGCCTCGGCGCAGCCGACGCCGCAGATCCGAATTGGTCTGGTGGCCTATCGTGACCGCGGCGACCAGTACGTCACCAAAGTCGTCGACTTGTCGTCCGATCTCGATTCGGTCTACGCGACGCTGATGGACTTCCAGGCCAACGGCGGCGGTGATACGCCGGAGAGTGTCAACAAGGCGCTGCACGACGCTGTGCATAAGATGTCCTGGAGCCGCAGTGAGCAGGCTTACCAGGTGATCTTCCTGGTCGGTGATGCGCCACCGCACATGGACTACAACGAAGTGCGATATCCGGAAATCGTTGCAGCAGCGGCGAAGAAGGGCATCGTGATCAACACCATCCAGTGTGGCGAGATGCCGACGACGGTGGCGCCGTGGACGCAAATCGCGAGCCTTGGCCACGGCGAATTCTTCCAGGTCGAACAGGCCGGCGGGGCATTTGCCGTCGCGACGCCGTTCGACAAAGAGATCGCCGAGTTGTCGGCACAGCTGGACGATACCCGCCTGTATTTCGGTAGTGCTGAAGAGAAAGACAAGATGGCGGCGAAAATGTCGGCGACCGAGAAGCTGCACGGCATGGCGTCGGTGGCATCGCGGGCCCGCCGGGGTGCATTCAATGCCTCCGCAGGTGGCCGCGCCAACATGCTCGGTGAGAACGAGCTAATTGATGCCGTGACCAAGGGCGATGTCAGTCTGGATGAAATCGAGGCCGAAGACCTGCCCGAGGTCATGAAGCCGATGGCGCCGGCCGAACAGCGAGCCTATGTTGCCGACCTGGCCGGCAAACGCGCCGACCTGCAACGCAAGATCCGGCAGCTGGCAGACGACCGCGACGGTTACATCGCGGAAAAGGTCGAGGAAGCCGGCGGCATCGCGGATTCGCTGGACCAGAAGCTGTACGACACGGTGAAAGAGCAGGCCGGCAAGGCCGGACTCGAATACGAGTCAGGTCCGAAACTCTAGGTCGCGTTGCGCAAAAAGGGCGCTGTCAGCCCGGGGGACATTCTTTTCGAAGAATGTCCCCTTTCATTTTAGTAGGGCGAAGCTTCAGAAACGGTATCAGTGGCCGGCTCTCGCGGATCCTCGTTCCAGCTGAACGTATCGCCGTTCTGATCGATGGAATGATTGTCGATGACGCTGATCATGCCGGTCACGCTCTGGTCGATCGGCGTGAAGAAGTCGTTGGGCTTTTCGCCATGCGTGGCGACCCGGCCGGGCATCAGGATCATCACCCTGACACCATCCTTTTTGCCCTTGCGCCCAATGTCGAGCTGCAGGTTATCAATCGCGGCTTTGCTGGACTTGTAATACGCGAAGCCCGGCGCCGGAATACCCGCGCGACCCTGGCTGGTGGTCAGCGTCGCCACGGCGCCATCGTCGCTGGCCTGCAGGTGTGGCCAGAAGGACTCCGTCACTTTCAGCGGGCCGCGTACATTAATGTGGAAGAACGTGTCGAAGGCGTCGTAGTCGATCGTGCCAAACGCCTGTCCCTTGCCGCCGCGCATCAGCGCGCCGTTATTGATCAATATGTCGACCGGCTGGCCGTCGTATTTGGCCGCAAGCTTGTCGATGCCATCCAAGTCCTGCAAATCCAGGTATTCCACCACGACATTGTCGTGCTCGGCTGCAAACGCGTTCAGTTCTTCGGCCTTGTCAGGATTGCGACAAGTGGCAATGACCCGATAGCCCTTGTCGGCGTATTGCTGTACGAATTCGTAACCGATGCCGCGGTTTGCGCCGGTGATCAATACGGTTTGCTGAGCGGCGCTCGCTGCGGCTGCAATCAACAACAGCGCTAGTGGAAGAATGTACTTCTGCATTGTTATTCCTCAGGACTGTTCGATGAATTCTATCGTTTTTGCGGCCAGCTCTTCCGGGTTGTCTTCGATCAGGAAAAAGCCCCGGTTGGGATAAATCTCATGCGGCTGGCCCTGCGTGCCGGGAATCTGCTCGTGGAACACGGTCGGATCGAAGCCCTGGCTCGCGAGCTGCTCCGATATGAGCGTCAGTGTCGGTTTGTGCCAGTTGCGCAGTGCTTTCCACACGCGACTGTTCAGACGATGCGCCGGGTTCAGGGGTGTCGCAGGAATCAGCATCGGCAGGCGCCGCGGGCCGCCCTTGTACGACTCGTCCGGGTAGGGGGCATCCAGGCCAATCAGCGTATCCGCGTCGAGTTCGCGGCCGGTCATGTCCGACACCATCCGGCTGATCGGAAATACCTCGGGCTTCAGCGTGTAGCGGCGCCAGCCAGCGACCCAGACCGCGCCGGTGACACTATTCGCGCGCGGTAAGGTCGTGGTGACGAGCAGCAGGCGATCGAAAAACTCGGGCCGATCGACGACTACCGGCAGGCCGAAATACCCACCCCAGTCGAACAGGAAACCGCTGGCACCCCGGATGCTTAACGCGTCAAGTGTTGCCGCCAGCCAGTCCACATGCCGCTGGTACGTGTGCGCCTGCCAGTCGGCCGGTTTGTCGGACCGGCCGAAGCCGACCAGGTCGGGCGCAATCACCCGGTAACCCGCCGCGGTCAGCAGCGGAATCATGTCGCGGAAGGAATAGCTCCAGGTCGCCTGCCCGTGCAGCAACACCACGGTGTGTCCGTCTGTGGGGCCTTCGTCGAGGTAGTGCACGCGCAAGGCGCCGAGCTCGGGATCCCGAATCTCCACGTAGTGCGGCTCAAACGGAAAGTCGGTCAATGCGGCGAAGCGTGTGTCGGGCGTACGCAGCACGGGTACGCCCGGATCGAAACCGGAGCCATTGCCGCGGGCCTGCACGTCGTAGTGGTTGTAGAGCGCCAGGCCGGTGATGGCCACAACCAGGCACACCAGGAATAGCAAGAACTTGCGCATGCCCTGAATCCCCCAAACCGTGCGGCCCGTCAGCTTAGCACCGGGCGAGACGGTGATAGTATGGCGGCAGCGCCAATACACGGGTGACCGGCCATGTTCGCACGATTTTCGCGCAGCTTCGAATTGATGAAATTCAGTGCAGGTCTGCTGCGGCAGGATAAGCACTTGCTGGTGTTTCCGTTGTTGTCCGGCATTGCGGCCATCTTGGTGCTGGTGTCGTTTATTCCGGTGTTTATGACGGGCGGAGAGTTCGTTGCCGAAGGCGCCGGCGCCTATCCCGAAAACGCGGAGATGGCGGAAGCGGAGCAGATGCGCCAGATGCTCTTCCTCGGTCTGTTCTATCTCGTCGAGTATTTCGTGATTTTCTTTTTCAACTCGGCGCTGGTCGGAGCGGCCCTGATTCGACTGCAGGGCGGTAGCCCGACGATTGGGGATGGCCTGCGCATCGCGATGTCCAAGATCGGCCATATCCTGGGTTACGCGATGATTGCGGCGACTGTCGGTGTGATCCTGCGCGCCATCAGCGAGCGGGTCGGCTTCATCGGTCAAATCGTGGTCGGGTTGATTGGCACTGGCTGGACCGTCGCGACCTACCTGGTCGTACCGGTGCTGGTCAGTCGCGACATCGGGCCGATGGACGCGGTTAAAGAAAGCGTCGCACTGCTGAAAAAAACCTGGGGCGAAAACATCATTGCCAATGCCGGGCTGGGAGTCGTGTTTTTCCTGTTTTACATAATGGCGGCCGGCTTTTTCATCTTCCTTGCGGCCGCGGTCGGGAGCAGTGAATCTCGTGACCTGCTGCTACTGGTATTCGGTCTTTTCGTAGCCACCATCATCGTGCTGGCGCTGATTCACGCGGCCCTGCAGGGAATCTTCTCCGCCGCTCTCTATCAGTACGCCGTCGAAGGCGATTCGGGCGACCGCGAAGCGCCGCAAGCTCTGGCAAACGCATTCGCCCCCAAGTGATTCCAGCAATCGGGGTCAGAGTGGTTACTCGGACCCTCTCCCGGATCTGACCGCCTGCTCAAGCCGGAGTCGGCGCGACCAGCCAAGCAGCGCAATTGACAGCGCAACGAGTTGTGAACTAGTCTTAAGCTGTTGTTTTGACAGCGTTGTCAACTCAACTGGGCAATTTGCCCCGTGACGGTCTCTTGAAGCAGGCACCGATAAAGCCTGTAAGGGGAAGAACCGGATCGAAGATGGAGGATCAACAATAATGTCTATGAGAAAGCTAACGGCGACTCTGATCGCCGCCGTTGCCACGTCTTTCATGGCGCCGGCAAGTCACGCGCTTAGCGCCTTCAGCGATAATTTTGAGAGCCCTGCAGTTCCGGCGCCCTGTGGCGCGGGTGCGGCATTTGCCTGTGTCGGCAACGGCTGGATCAATTTCATCAACCAGTTCAATACCGACGGCAGCTTTAACAGTGGCTATCAATACAACAATGGACAGGCGCCGGCAGAGGGTCCCCAGGTGTCGGCCCTGGCGACGGGCGAGGGCGGCCCCTTGCAGGGCGATCAGGTGCTGTCGGTCTATAGCGATTACGATAATCGCGGCTTCCAACAAAATGGGAACCCGGCTGCGGTCCAGACAAATGTGTACCAGGAGCAGTTCATCGGGGCCGACGTTCTTGGCGAGACGTGGATCTTCAGCTTCGATGCAAAGCGGGGCAATATAGAGTCACCTGCTGCAGCGGCGGGGTTCATCGCGGTCTTCGATGATGAATTCAATCGCCTGGCCAATCCCACGGTCGATACGTCAGATCTGCCTCTCGAGTGGGCCAGGTATTCGGTCGAATTGCTCATTGACCCGGGCTGGGAAGGCCGGAGATTGCAGTTTGGTTTCCTGACCGATACCGGTAATGATGTCCCGTCCGGCAACTTTTACGACAACGTTGATTTCAACGTGATCCCGGTGCCGGCCGCCGTCTGGCTGTTTGCTTCCGCGCTGGGCCTGCTGGCCGGTATACGCCGGAAGTTCGCCGACTAGCGAAACGCCGAGTCGCGCGCCCATCGTGTCTGCCGGGAGTTTGTAAGGGGATTCCCGGCCCGAAGACTGCTGCCTCGCCCGTGCGGCCGGGGAGCAGTCTCCTCAATGGTCCCAATTATCGGCGGGAGTAATCCGCATGCGTACCAATAAGAAGAAATCATGCCGGCTAGTTTGCGCGCTACTCGCACTGTTCATGGCAGGCACCTGCACGTCCGGCGGTGCGTTGGCCACAACGCTGTTCTTTGATGCTTTTGATGGCTCGACACTGGACCAGTCGGCCTGGCGGCTGCCGGTCGGCGAGGGCACTTTCTTTGGTCAGACGCAGATAAAACCACCTGCCTTTGGTCAGGATCTGCGCCCGGTGGTGAACGGCGGCACTGTCACGCTGCAGCTCGATACCTATAACCCCACCGGCGTCGGCTCCTTCTGGGGCCACGAGATTCAGACGTTGCAGACTTTCACGCCAGGCGCGGCCGGCATTGCGATTACATCGCGAATGCGCTTCCTCGGCACGCCACCCGGTGGGCTCATCGGTGGTTTCTTCACCTGGGGGCTCGATAGCAACAACATACGTGACGAGATCGACTTCGAACTGTTGACCAACGACCTCGACAACGAGCGAGTCTATACCAATGTCTTCGACGGCAAGAATTTCGATCAACTCGGCATTGGCTCGAATGTATCTGTCCCGGGTCTCGATCTGACCGAATGGAACACCTATGAAATACGCTGGTTTGCTGACAGCGTGCAATGGGTAGTCAACGGCACGCTGATTCGGGAGCAACTGGGCGTCCAGCTGGATCGGCCGAGTGAAGTCCGATTCAATATCTGGGTGCCGAACCAAGGCTTCGGCGACGCCTATAACCCGTTCCTGCAACCGGCCGGTGCACCTGGGCAAAACCAGCAATATGAGCTGCAAATCGATTTTGTGCGAGTTTCGACCATACCCGTGCCGCCGGCGCTATTGCTGTTCGGTAGTGCGCTGGCTTTGCTGGGCGGCGGCCTGCTGCGCCGCGCTCCGCAGGCCGCGGCCAACGCCCATTAGCCACCAGCCACTCAGAATCAACTTGATGCCGAAGAGAATGCCGACGGCCCAGGCGCCGGACAGCGGGAACTGTCGCCAGATCATCAGGCCGAGCAGGAACGTGACGATGGCGTTCACCAGCAGCCAGGCCCAGCCGGCGGCTGGCCGAGCCTGGAATGCAGCAACCAGCTCGAATATGCCGGTGGTGAGAAAGTAAACGGCGAGTACCAGCGTGATCGCCGCCAGACCGGATAGCGGCTGAAATAACAGGTAATAACCAACGAGGGCCGTGATCGCGCCGATCAGGAAGATCACCAGGCCCTTGCCGAAAGCACCCGCCCGGCACGCGACCACGCACGCACTGATTCCGCCGACCAGCAGGTAGGCGCCCACGAAAAGGGTGACGGACACGCCCGCATAGAGCGGCGAGGTGATGGCCAGCAACCCGCAAACCAGCATCAGGACGCCAAAGGTGACGGCCATACGTCCGTGCGCCTAGTTGGTCGCGTGAATCGTCTTCACCGTGTCGAGAAACACGTTGTTGATCTCTCTGATTTCGAAGCCCGCGGCATGCACGTTGGCCACGGTATCCCGATCGGTTTCCGGGCCAAACTTGCTGGCCAGCGGGCTCATGAGTTTCATCATGAAATTGAACGGAAAGATATGACTGCCCGTATGCTCGAACATATGCAGCTCACCGCCAGGCCTCAGCACGCGCTTCAGCGCTTTGAGCCCCCCGACCGGGTCAGGCACGGAGCAAAAAGTGCAGGACGTAAAGACCTGGTCGAAGCTGTTGTCCGGGAAACTCATATCATGCACGTCCATCACCTGCGCCGACATATTGCCGTCATAGGCTTCCACACGCGCTTGCGCCTTCTCGACCATTTTCGGGCTGATGTCGATCGCGATAATGTCGCAGCCGGGCGGGAACGCGCCGATATCCAGGCCGGTACCGAGGGCCAGGAACAGTATCTTTTTACCGGGTTGCATGCGTCCGAACGCCTTGAGCTTCGCCGGCTTCCAGCGCCACTCCGGTCCATAGGCCGACATCAGGTCGAAAGTGCGCGCGGCACGGTCCCATTTTTCCTGCGTAACAATGTCCATGATCAGGTCCGTACTTTCCGGGGGCCGGTAACAAACAGGTTCAGCCCGTAGATGACTACCACCACGATAAGGCCCGTGCCGATGCCCCAACGGAATACGTCGCCGCCGGACAGTGCCCACATGCCGCCCCACATGCCGCCGAACATGCCGCTGAGCATGCACGGCGACATGACCTCCATGACGCCGAGCACGGGCACGAGCATGGTCAGGCTCAGGATCAGCGCGACGATCATGCCGATGACCATTCCGGCCAGCATGCCGACCGCCATGCCCCAGTCGCCGCCGATCAGCCAGCTCGTCAGCGCGACGGCGACGGTCGCCACGAAGGCATTGGCGAGCAGATCACCGATAATGAATGGCAAGCGTGTTTCCACGGTTAAAGTCTCCGCTTGTTCTTTGTCGCGTTCAGTGCCAGCGACTGATTATCTTACATTTTGAATCGCGTTTTTGGCGGTGTCGTGCAGAAACCTTTTGGTTTCATCGCGTTGCGCCCGCGAAAAGCTTTGTGTGCCGGTGCGGGAATGCTGTTTCCGCCGATGCGCATTGGCACGTGAAATCACGGTGTCGATGAGGCGATCGAGGTCGGTATCGTCGTCGTAGTGGTATTCAAGGTACTCGGTCCAGGCGTCCTCGAGCTCCGCCGAGTTTGGTTTCGTCGCGCATAGCACGACCACGCCCTGCAGTTCCGGCACGACACTCTCGGCGGGTTCCGCCGGTATGGCCCTGATGTGGCCGTCGGCGAAGACGGGCGGCAGCGCTAGTACGAGGATCAGGCAGATCGCGATTCGGAGCATGTCGAACCCTCCCTTCCGTCGGACTCACCTTATCACGCCTCCGTTCGACCGGCCGCAGATTTCGATATCCGCTTATTGCGCAATGCTATTCTCCGGGCTGCGTCACGCTGCCCAGGAGATCTTCCCGTGCCCGCGGAAATGTTGAGGGCGGAGTCGAATCTGTACCTGGGCCTGCTGCTGTCAATCGGCGGGGCGCTGATCGCCGGCTGGCTGATCTACTTCGCGGTCCGGTTCCGGAAGCGGCAACGCCGTCGCGAGTTGAAGAGCACGCCGTTACCGGTCGAGCGCCGAGCGATCCTGCAGCGAAACGTGCCGGTGTACAGGCGCCTGCCGCCAGACTTGCAGGACGAATTGCAAGGCTACGTAAATGTCTTTCTACACGATATGCAGTTCATCGGTTGCGCCGGGCTCGACGTAACCGACGAGATGCGGGTCACGATCGCGGGCAACGCCTGCCTGTTGCTGTTGAATCGCCATCCTGACCGGTTTGCCGGATTCGCATCGATACTGTTGTATCCCGATGCTTTCGTCGCCCCCGAGGTTGAATACGATGGTGACGTGGTGATTGAAAGCGATTCGATTCGCGCCGGAGAATCCTGGCACGCGGGTCCGATCGTGCTCTCCTGGAGTGATGTACGGCAGGGGATCGAGGATCATGTCGACGGGCACAATGTGGTGTTGCATGAATTCGCCCACAAACTGGACGAGGAAAGCGGCTACGTCGATGGCCTGCCGATACTCCGCGAAGAGGAGCATTACGCGGAATGGGCCGCGGTGCTGAGCCGGGAGTTCGATGCGTTGACGGAACGTGTAAACGAGCGCCGTAACGACGTGATGGATGCGTATGGCGCAGATTCGCCGCCAGAGTTTTTCGCCGTCGCCACGGAGACTTTTTTCGAGCGCGGCGACCTGATGCGGCGGCACCTGCCGGATCTTTACGCCCAATTGCGGCGCTTCTATGGTGTGGATCCAGCCGCGTGGGGTTGAGGCGATGAATCCGTTATTGCTCATTCATGGCTACGGGGCCGAGGCCGGGAAACGTACGGCCCGCCAGATCACATCGATTTACGGCACGTTGCCGGCGGATTTGCGGCGCCGGTACGGCCAGCGCCGCGTGGTGGAACTGAATGTCGCGCGTTACGTGACGTTGGAGGACGGCATCCACCTCGATGACCTCGCGCGATCGCTGGACCAGGCGCTGCAGGCCGAGGTCCCCGATCTGCTGGCAGGCCGGTTTGACGTGCTGGTACACAGTCTCGGTGCACTCGTGGTGCGCAACTGGTTGCGGCACTTTTCGCCGCGACCAGCCTCGATAGAACGTCTCTGTTACCTGGCCGGTGCACACTTCGGGTCCGGCTGGACTCACATCGGACGGGGGCAATTGGCCAAATGGGGGCGGGCCGTGTTCCAGGGTGCCGAACCCGGCGTGCAGATGCTCGATGCACTGGAACTCGGGGCGAGTGACACGCTCGATTTGCAACGCCATTTTCTCGATCCCGTCAACGACCTGTGGCGCCGCTACAAGACGCGCGAGTTTTGCATTGTCGGCAGCCAGGTACTGGCTGACTGGTTACCCATCCCGGTGCGCTACGCCCATGAAGACGGTTCGGACGGCGTGGTGCGGGTAGCCGCGGCAAACGCGAACTGGAATTACATCGCGATCGAGCCGAAACGCCACGCGTCGAAATTGCCGTGGGACGATATTGCCGAGAGCTGCGCGCTGTTGGGCGAATCACCGGACGGCCGAGGTGACGAACCGGCCGAACACTATCGCGTGGCGGAGCAATTCCTGGCAGACGAAGTCGAGCGTCCCGCTGTGCCGTTGGCAATTCCGTTTCAGTGCGCGCACGCGGGGAGAGAGCGAGGCATTGTGACCGGCAGAAGAGTTCGCGAGGAGCTCATGGCCCTCCTGGACGTCGCGTTTCGCACCGACACGCTGAGGGAGTATCGTGACGCGGGCACGCTTTACGACGGCCGCACGCTGGCGAACTATCGGCGCGCGGCGATGCAATTACAGCCCGGCTTCGTACAGGGCATTTTCAATGAACCTCGCGCCCAGTATGATCCGCACGCCCAACTGATTTTCCGGTTACGGGACCAGTACGGTCGCCCGGTGGAGCATGCTGATGTGTTGTTGCACTCGGCGTCAGGCTCGACCATTGCCGCCAACGAGCTGTTCGAGCACACCCACCGGAACGTCCGTACGCCCGGGATTCTGACCTTTTACCTGCGGACGGCGAAGTTCGATGCGGATAGCGAGGACTGGCACGACTTGCTGCCGCAGGTCGGCGGGGTGCACCTCGAAATCGCGCCGACTGAGCCGCGCACCGCGGAGATTCGCTATCTGCCGGTGTGCCTGAAGATTTCGAACCAGCGGCTGCGGCGGTTTATCCAGGGTCACCGCACGACCGTCGTCGACGTGACGCTGCTGCGCCTGCCGTCGCCGCAGACCTTCCGGATCAGGGCTGCCACGGTAACGTAGCGATTTCAGCGTGGTAGCAATCTTTGCCGTTCAACTCGACCGCTGGAATTGTGATTCACCGGCCGCCACGACATAGCTCGCCAGTATCCGCCGGGCGCTATCACTTTTCGTGACATCATCGAGCGCGATCAGTTCGGCCTGTAACTGCTGGTGGTCTACGGTCAGTCGTGTGTAGCCACGGTAGCGATTCTCGGCCAGTAATATGTGCGGGTTGTACCGGCGGTGTTCATCGAGGTCGACCTGTTTGACGCTCAGTGAACTGATAGACGTTGTCACGACCTCTGGCATCGCGCTCTCGGACGCCGCGGCCTCGGGTCCATCGAATACCTGGCCAACGATGAAGGCATGGATGTCACCGCTCAGTGTGACCGGATTTCGAGCCCCCGTATCTCGCAGCGTTTGCAGCAGGCGGGCTCGGGCCGCGGGATAGCCGTTCCAGTTGTCGGTCCAGAAGACCTCGGCGTCGCCGGCTGCCTCATCGAGGCGTGACATCACCGTTTGCTGGGCCAGCAGGTTCCAGGTCGCGCGCGACTCCTGCAGGGCAGCCTGCAGCCACGCTTCCTGGCGGGCACCTAGCATGCTGCGCTCCCGCCGAAACAACTCCGCGCATTCGTCGGCGTCGATGCGATTGCCACCCCGGCGCCCCGGGCGTGGACAGGCAAGCGGCGACCGATATTGTCGGCCGTCGAGCAAGTGGAGCTGGACCAAATCACCATACCAGCGCGTGGTATGCAGGCGCATGTGCGCGCCGAACGGCACCGCGCGGCGTGGCAACGGCAGGTGTTCGTAGTAGGCCTGGTACGCGGCCGCGCGACGTGCGAGGAACAGGCGTGGGTCATCGTTCCATTCGGAAATATCGTCGGCGTAGTCGTTATCGACTTCGTGGTCATCCCAGGTCAGCATCCACGGATACCGGCCGTGCGCCGCCTGCAGGTCCGGGTCCAGTCGATACAGGGCGTGCTGGGCCCGGTAGTCGTCGAGCGTGTAGCACTCCGGCCGTGGATGGCGGCGAACCTTACGCCTTCCCCATGAAAGCTCGTAAATGTAATCACCGACATGCACGATGAGATCGAGGTCATCGTCCAGCATGTGCTTGTAGGCAGCGTAGTAGCCATGTTCGTACATCTGGCATGACGCCAGTGCGAGCCTCACGCGCGGCCTGCGGTCCGTGAAACCGGGCGCTGTGCGCGTACGGCCGACGGGGCTCACTGCATCGCCGGCACGAAAGCGGTACCAGTATTCGCGCCCGGGTTCCAGGCCAGGGGGCTCGACATGTACCGAGTGCGCCCAGTCCGGGGTCGCGTACTGCGTACCGCGGCGCACGACGTCGCGCATATTATCGTCGGTGGCGATTTCCCATTGCACCGGAATCGCCTGTGCCGGCATGCCGCCATCCGGGGCCAGTGGCGACGGCGCCAGCCGGGTCCACAGTACGACCGAATTGGGCAGCGGATAGCCGGATGCGACACCGAGCGTGAAGGGATTATTCTCGAAAGGCGGGTTGGCCAGCAGTCTCGTGGGGCCGGCCAGCAGGCCGTAGCCCAGTAATCCCGCGCCATGGCGCAGTAGATCGCGTCGCTTGATCATTGCCTCATACGCTCCCGACTGGTCGTCAAGGCTCAGCCTGGAGCGGTGATGTTACGAGAGCTTTAAGGCGTAACGGCCAGTTCGACAACCCAGCCGGACTCGAGCAGGTACTGGTGCAGCAGGCGGGTCGGTCCGCTGAATTCCAGGCTATTGGGCGTCACTATGTCCCCTTCGCTCCTGATGTCGACCCAGTCCGTGTCGACGTCGGCCGAGATCAGGTGATTCTCGAAAGCGCTCCGCGACATCGGTTGTACATAGAGTTTGACGTCGTCGACAAAAAGCTTGCCGGTGGCCTCCAGCACGCCGCCGCCGGAATCGACGTAGAACTGCTGCGCGAGCAACATCGCGAAAGTGGACACGCCCATCACGAACCGGATCGGTTGCTCCGAATACCGGCGCAGATAGCCGGCGAGTTTGTAGTTCTGGCGCAGCCGGGTCAGCATGACCCACTCGTTCTGTGCCACGAGCGCCAGAAAGTGGCGCAGGTGACTGTCCGGGTCACTGCTGCCGACGGCGTATACATTACTGATACTGAATTCAGTGATGTTGAGCGGGTCCTTGTCCAGCTGGCCTTTTTCCGCCTCCAGCCACTGGTCCGCGGCGGCGAATGCCGCCGAGTCGATGGCCGATGAGTACCGGATCGAGGTTCGCTTGATGACGGCCGGCCGCTTGCGAAACATCTCGGTCGGCGGATGCTGCTGACCGTCCTTACCCAGCAGGACCGCGGGCGCCAGGCCGCGACTGACCATGACCATGCCGACATGGGCCGAATTCAGGTCGCTGAACGCGGGCCCATCCACGTGAACGAGGTCTACCTCGAGTCGAGTGGGCCCGAGGTTGTCCAGCAGGCTCGCGAGCTTTTTCTCGCGGTCGTCGGGGCCGAAGAACACGCCCCAGATCAGGTTCACGCCGAGAACGCCGACAGCTTCCTGTTGCGCGACCGCGTTGTCGTCGAGCATGTTGATGTGCAGAACGATGCTGTTCGGTTCGCCGCCCGGTTCGGTCTGGAAGCGCAGGCCGACCCAGCCATGACATTCGTTGGTGCCGGCGAAATTGCGCGCGGCCACGGTATTGCAAAAGGCGAAAAACCGCGTGTCATGGCCGCGGTGCTCGTGCAGGCGGCGCACCAGTTGCATGTACTCGCGGTCCAGCATCGCCTCGAGCCGCTCCCGTGACACATAACGGCCCGCCTTGCCGTAGATTTCGTCGCTGACCTGCATGTCGTAAGCCGACATGGTCTTCGCAACGCTGCCCGCGGCAGCGCCCACGCGGAAAAACCAGCGAGCGACTTCCTGGGCCGCACCGATCTCCGCAATGACGCCGTAGATCCTGTCGTCCAGATTGACCGACAGGGCTTTTTGATGGGTGTCGGGGGTGCTGGCTGGCATGGCGGCTACTCTTACGGGGGGGTCCGCGTATCTTAGCCTGTGTTATACCCTTTGGCCTGAAACGGGGCCCCGCGAATGCCCCGCCAGCATGATGGAGGCACGCCGATGATTGCATTCAATCTCAATGGTCAGCCCGTGACCACTGAGGCCGAGCC
Source organism: Gammaproteobacteria bacterium (assembly GCA_030066665.1). GTDB lineage: Bacteria > Pseudomonadota > Gammaproteobacteria > Steroidobacterales > J054. Next base: position 74,181 of record JASJBD010000001.1, on the reverse strand, counting down.
GGATACACCGCTGTTGTGGGTGATCCGCGATGAATTCAAGTTGAAGGGCACCAAGTTCGGTTGCGGCATTGCCCGCTGCGGTGCCTGCACCGTGCATCTGGGTGGCACCGCCGTGCGATCCTGCTCGATCCCGGTGGCCGCGGCCGCCGGTAACGACATTACGACCATCGAGGGCCTGGCGCCCGGCAACGATCACCCATTGCAGCGCGCGTGGATCGCTGAGCAGGTACCCGCCTGCGGGTATTGCCAGTCTGGTCAGATCATGACGGCCGCGAGTTTCCTCGCCAATAATGCCGACCCGAGTGACGCGGAAATTGTCGAGGCCATGGATGCCAACCTCTGTCGCTGCATGTCCTACATCCGCATCAAGCGGGCCATCAAATCGGCCGCGCGCATCCTGCGCGAGGAGGCGTGACATGATGAATCCCATCAAGCACGCACCCGTCGACCTGTCGCGGCGCGGTTTCCTGATCGGGACTGTCGGCGGCGGCCTCCTCATGGGTTTCGGCGCCGTACTGCCGAGTGGTTGCGCCCGCGAGGAGCTGGCGGCGAAGAATTTTGCGCCGACCGTGTGGTTCGAGTTGAGCAGCACCGGCGACATCCTGATCAACATTGCGAAGGCTGAAATGGGCCAGCATGTCGGCACGGCACTGGCTCGCATCGTGGCCGATGAACTCGGCGCCAATTGGGCGGACGTGCGTATCAACCATGTCGATTCCGACTCGAAGTGGGGTTACATGGTGACCGGCGGCTCCTGGTCGGTATTCACGAGTTTCACGCAATTGTCCCAGGCCGGCGCAGCCGGCCGCGTGACGCTGATCGATGCCGGTGCCGCGTTGCTCGGCGTGGCGGCCGACGGCTGCGTGGCCCGCGACAGCCAGGTGATCGCGGGCGACAACAGCATCGCTTTTGCCGAGATCGTGCAGCGCGGTGCAATCGATCGCAGCTTCACCGCGGACGAACTCGGCGCGCTGCCGGTCAAGACGCCGGAACAACGTGACCTGATTGGCAAACCGACGCCGCAGCTGGACATACCGGCCAAGTCCACCGGGCAGGCCGAGTACGGCCTCGATGCGGAGCTGCCGGGCATGGTCTACGCACGACCCGTGCTGCCGCCAACTCGCTACGGTTGCGTGGTGAATTCGGTCGACGACGCGGCGGCCACGGGCATTGCGGGTTACCTTGGCTATGAGGTCCTGTCCGATCGGAGCGAGACCTGCCAGGGCTGGGTGGTGACTTACGCCGAGTCTTTTGTCGCGGCCTCGCGCGCGGCCGACGCGCTGCAGGTCGACTGGACCGCGGGCCCGGCCGTCACGGTGTCGGAGGATGACATCCTGGCCGAAGGTCGGGCGCTGGTCGCCCGCGATGACAGTGGCGCATTGCTGGTGAATGATGGTGACGTTGCGCAGGCGCGGAACGACGCGGCGCGGGTGCACGAGGCCACCTACACCACGGCTACCGCGCTGCACTTCCAGCTCGAACCGGTCAATGCGCTGGCCGAGTTCGATGGGCAGACCTGGCATCTGCACGCGGGCAACCAATGGCAATCGTTGATCCTGCCGACACTCGCCAAGGCGCTGGAGGTCGCAGAGAGCCAGGTGGTGATTCACCAGTACTACCTGGGTGGCGGCTTTGGCCGGCGCTTGGTCGGCGATTACATGGTGCCCGCCGCGCTGTTGGCAAAAGCACTCGGCAAACCGGTGAAGCTCGTGTTCACGCGCGAGGACGATACCCGGTTCGACTGCGTGCGCTCGCCATCGGTGCAACGGCTGCGCGCGTCCTTCGACGGTGACAAGCAACTCACCGGTGTCGAGCATGCCGCCGCGGCTGGCTGGCCGACGCTTGCCAATGCGCCGGGCTTCATGATCGACGGCCTCGATGACAGCGGCAAGATTGATACTTTTTCGATCAGCGGCGCGGATCACTGGTACACGTTGCCCAACCATCGCGTCCGGGCGATCAACAACCCCGTGGCACAGGGTGCATTCCTGCCGGGCTGGCTGCGCGCGGTCGGGCCTGGCTGGGTTGGCTGGGCCGTGGAATCGTTCATGGACGAACTGGCCGCCGAGGCCGGCGTCGATCCGATCGAGTTTCGCCTGAATCTGCTGGATGCGGCCGGCAAGAACGCCGGTAACGCGCCGGAAAGCGTTGGTGGCGCGGCACGACTGGCGAATGTCCTGCGGACGGTGCGCGATTCGTCGGACTGGAAAGACCCCTTGCCGGTTAGCGAAGCACGCGGCGTGGCGATCTGTCATGGCCAGGAACGCACGATGCCCACATGGACGGGCTGTGTCGCGCATGTGGCGGTGGATGCGACCAGCGGGGAAGTCACCGTCAAACGGCTGAGCCTGGCAATTGACTGCGGCACCGTGGTGAATCCGGACGGCGCGCAGGCGCAGGCGGAGAGTGCGGCGCTGTGGGGCCTGAGCCTGGCGCTGCACGAAAACACCCGCATTGTGGATGGCCAGGTCGCGGATCGAAATCTCGACACGTACACGCCGTTGCGCATGTCCAGCTTACCGGCGATCGACGTGACGTTCATCGACAGCACCGAGTTCCCGGTTGGGATGGGCGAGCCACCGTTGATCGTCGTGGCCCCGGCAATCGGCAATGCGGTGTACCGGGCCATTGGAGCGCGCGTGCGCGACCTGCCGATCCGGCCGGCACAAGTTCGGGAGGCGATGATCAGCACGTAATCGGCCGGCTACTCGCTGCTATAGTCATACGATTAGGGATAGCGGGAAGACGGCGCGGTGCAGGAAGCGCTCAAAGGACTGTGGGGAGATCTGCTGGGCAGCCTGCGCGATCTGGCGCCCATCGTTTTGGTCATCGGTGTCTTCCAGTTTTTCGTGCTGGAAGAGGCGCCGGCGTCTCTGGCGGGCTTGCTCGGCGGCACGGCGCTGGTTGTGCTGGGTCTCACTTTCTTCATCTACGGGTTGCGATTGGCGTTATTCCCGGTGGGGGAGTCGCTGGCGTTTTCGTTGGCGCGCAAGGGCAGCGTGTTCTGGCTGATTCTGTTCGCGTTCGTGCTCGGTTTCGGGACGACCATTGCCGAGCCGGCGCTGATTGCCGTTACGGATGAAGCCGCCGAGATCGCGGCCAGCGCCGGTGTGATTGCTGCCACGGACGAGGCGCGGGACTGGTATGCGCTCGGACTGCGACTGACCGTCGCGATCTCGGTGGGACTGGCGATCCTGATCGGCGTGCTGCGCATTCTGACCGGCTGGTCTTTGCCGCTGATCATCATCACCGGCTACCTGCTGGTGATCGCGATGACCGGCATGGCGCCGGCCGAAATCATCGGCATTGCGTACGATTCCGGTGGCGTGACCACCTCGACGGTGACGGTGCCATTGGTAGCGGCACTCGGTGTGGGCCTGGCGGCCTCGGTATCCGAGCGCAATCCCATGGTGGATGGTTTCGGCCTGATCGCGCTCGCATCGCTGACACCAATCATCTTCGTTTTAGGTTACGGCATGGTGGTGCAATGGCTTTTGTCCTGACGGCATTGCAAACCATCGGCACCACGATTCTCGACGTGTTGCCGGTGCTGGCCTTCCTGTTTGCCTTTCAGTTGCTGGTGATTCGGCGGCCGCTCCCCGACCTGCGGCGAGTGATGATTGGCGCAATGTGCGTGATCGTCGGACTGGCACTGTTCCTGCTCGGGCTGGAACAGGCATTGTTCCCGGTCGGTCGCTTAATGGCCGAGCAACTCACCGATCCCGAACTGGTTGGCAAGGCGGTCGCTGCCGACGGCACGGTGCTCTGGCAGCAGTTCGTCTGGGTCTATGCCTTCGCGTTCCTGATTGGTTTCAGCACAACCATCGCCGAGCCGTCGCTCTTGGCCGTTGCCATCAAGGCCAACGAGGTGTCCGGCGGCAGTGTGCATGTCTGGGGCTTGCGGGTGGCCGTAGCGCTGGGCGTGGCGATTGGCGTGGCCCTGGGTTGTTACCGGATCGTCACCGGTACGCCGCTGCATTACTACATCATGGCGGGCTACGTGCTGGTGGTGGTGCAAACGGCATTCGCGCCCAAACTGATCGTGCCGCTCGCCTACGATTCCGGCGGCGTGACTACGTCCACGGTCACGGTGCCCCTGGTGACAGCCCTGGGATTGGGGCTGGCAGAAAACATACCGGGCCGCAGCGCGCTGCTGGACGGTTTCGGTCTGGTCGCCTTCGCGAGCCTGTTCCCCATCATGGCGGTGCTGGCCTACGGCCAGCTGGCTGCCCTGCGGGAGCGCGGTTCGGGAAGCGAGTAAGCTATTCATGTAACGAGGAGATCGCGATGCATTTCAAACTGATCGTCGTCTTCGTGGAAGACAGCAAGACAGAGGCGGTGATGGAAGCCGCGCGTGACGCCGGCGCCACCGGCTGCACCGTGGTAAACAACGCCCGCGGTGAAGGACTGGAAAAGAGCAAGACCTTTTTTGGCCTGACACTAGCGACCCAGCGCGACGTGTTGTTAATGCTGGTGGAGGAACATCTCAGCCGCCATATCCTCGAGCACATTGGCGAGGTCGGGGAATTCGACGATACGCCGGGCACCGGGATCGCCATACAGATCGACGTCGAGGATGCGGTCGGCGTGGTGCACCAGGCTCAAATACTCGGTGAACAACTGGAGGACCAGCTATGACAAACCCGCGACGTGTCAAGGCTCGTGATGTCATGCGGACCGAAGTGACAATGGTGGACGGCCGCACTGATGTGCTGGAAGCCCTGAAGATCATGAAAGAGGTGCAGGCAACCTGCCTGATAGTCAAAAAGCGTGACGGGCACGATGAGTGGGGCATGGTGCTGTTTTCGGATATCGCCAAGCAGGTGCTGGCCAAGGATCGCGCTCCCGAACGCGTGGGTGTGTACGAGATCATGGCCAAGCCGGTGATTTCGGTGCACCCGGATATGGACATTCGATATTGCGCGCGCCTGTTCGAGCGCTTTGGCATCAGCCATGCGCCAGTGATCGAGGACGGCGAGGTTGTCGGGATGGTGACTTACTACTTGCTGGTGCTGGAGGGACTGGCCGGCCTGATATGACTGCTGCCCGACTCTGGTTCGCCCGGATCGTGATGCTGTATGCATTGCTGATCTTCTGCTTCCTGGCGTACCTGTACATCGTCGAGCCGCTGGAACACATCGAAATGTTCGGCATCAGCGCAACCGGTGTGCCCGAGTCCATCAACTTCCTGCGCGCCGGTCCGGGTGCGCTGTTCCTGGGCATGGCCATCACCGCTGCCGTCGGTTTGGCCCGGCCGTCGCTGCTGATTCCCTGCTTGTGGGTGATCGTGCTCTTCGATGGTTGCGTCGTGTTCGTGCGGCTGTTGGGCATGGCTGTGGACGGGGTCACAGCAATGCAGGTATCAGAGCTGCAAGATGAGGGTATTTCCTGGCTGTTTTTTGCGGCGGCCCTGATCGCCCATCCTCGTGACTCCAAGGACTAGCACACTCCGTTTTCTCGTCTACCTGCTGCTGGTCGTCGGCGTGGCTGGTCCGGTCCGGGCCGGCGACGCGGAGGTCATTGCACTCGCGCAGGAACTCGCCAGCGACAAGATCTTTCGCATGCCTGGTCGCAATGATCAGGTCCTGGGAACACTGAAGAGCTCTCAGCAAACGCGCCGGTTGCCCGCAGCCGCGTACGAGGCGCTGATCATGGCGTTGAATAACCGTGCGATGAGCAATCGCTATTTTGCGATCGAGGCATTGGCGACAATGCCCGCCGATGACCCGCGCCATGATGCGATGCTCGACGCGTTGGTGAACACGCTGGCCATGCACGACCATCAACATACGCGTAGCGCCGTCATTCTCGCGCTCGCGTCCCGGCCCGCCGCGCAGCCGCTGCCGCCCGCGGCGCTGGCAACAATCGAAAACGCGGCGCTCACCGATCCGTATATGACCGTGCGCATGGATGCGCTCGAACTGCTCCGGGACGAACAGGTTGTACCGGAGGTGCGGGATCGTTTGGCGCAATCCCTGGTGACCGAGTTGATTCAGCCCACGTCGGACCTATGGGAGCGTTCGCGGGGCCTTCGCCAGCATAAGGGTTTGCAAGAGCGCGGCGTGCGCCTGCTCCGAGACTGGTATGAGCATCCCTATCCGGCGTTCGTGGTGGATGCGTTTGTCGCCCATACGCGCGCCTTCGATGCTAGCACCAGCCTGGTCGTGCTCGAGGGAATTCGCGTGCGGGGCGAGTTGACACCACAACAGCGGGATGAGCTGCTGCGAATCGCCAGCAGTGAGCATCACGCGCGGGCCCGCCCCGGGATCTATCGCATGCTGGGCGAAATCCAGGATGACGCGGCCGCGGCTGAGGCGGTGTCAATCATGCAGACAGGTGAAGACCGTGTGGCCCGCCTGCGCGCCGCGTACGGCGTGCAGTCCTATTACGCTGATCGACCAATTCCCGCAGAAGTTGCGGCAGTGGCACATGATGTCATGCGCGATTCGGGCGACGAGGAATTGCGTGGCATGGCCGCGGACCTGGTTGCACGCGGCCCTGGCGACCGCGAGGCGCGCGAAGCAAAACTGATCGACGCCGTGAAACGGCATGACCGTATCGCCGGCATTGAACAGGCGCTGGTCGACCTTTATGGTCCAGGCAACCTGCAGGCGTTGGTCACTCGTTATGCGGATGACGAGAGCCTGTCACCGTATTTTCGCGCGAGTCTGATACGCCGCCTGGAAAAGTCGGCGGATGGTCAATTAGCGCTCGGGGCCGACACGCAGTCCAGCCTGCGACGTGCCGCGGCGGATACGAGCAATTACTGGCTCGTCGAGACGATCAGCGATACCTACGAAACAGCGGACCTGCGCCTGTCGTGGCAGATGTTCCTGAAGCGCGAGCGCAACCATTTCGCCGCGTTATCGCTGGCCTGGTTGACGTGTATGGCGGCGAATCTCTTTTTTGGGCTGGCCAGTTTGTACTGGCTGTTCAGTGCGCCGGTTGGCAGCAATCGCAAAGCGGCGGGGCAGTTCGGGCTATTGTTCATCTGGCTCGTGCTGGTCGTCGCTATCCTCGGCGCGGCCGCGGCGGCCGTCGTGAGTTCGCTCGGTCACACGAGTTCGCCACCGGTTTCACAGGTGCTGACCTGGAGCATTCCACTTTACCTCGTGACCGTGATGCATGTGGTGTTTGCCCTGTCGCTGCGGCGCCGGGCGCGCGCTCGCAAGCCGCAACGCGAAGCAGCGGCCTACGCGCCGGCGGGATAGGGGCCGGCGGCCGGCGGCTCGTCCTGTCGTATGATTGATTGCTGCCCTGGAATACCTTGCTGCTGGACCGCCATTCATGGTGAAGAAACTGTGCTGCCTGTTGGCGACTCCCACGGCGCTGCTCGCGACCTGTGCACTGGCGCAGTCTGGAGCCTCGATCGAGTTGCCTGAACCGCGCTACCAGGGGGAATTGTCGGTTGAGCAGGCGCTGCAGACCCGGCGATCAGTCCGCAGTTACGACCCGCGCGCGCTGACCCTGGACGAAATCTCGCAACTCCTGTGGGCCGCGCAGGGACTCAAATACGGTGAGTTTCGCACCGCGCCGTCTGCTGGCGCGCTGTACCCGCTGGAGGTTCATCTCGTAGCCGGCAATATCGAAGGGATGGCGCCCGGCGTCTATCGCTATGATCCCGCGTCTCATCGCTTGCGAGAGGTCTTGATGGGCGATGTCCGCGACGCGCTGGCGTCGTCAGCGTACGGTCAGGACTGGGTCGCCGATGCGCCCGCAGCGCTGATTTTCTCGGCGGTGTATGAGCGGTCCACGGGCAAATATGGCAAACGTGGTATCCGTTATGCGCACATGGAAGCCGGCCATGCCGGACAGAATGTGTATCTGCAAGCGCGTGCACTGGGTCTTGGCACAGTCGTCGTGGGTGCGTTCACGGACAGCCGCGTCAAGAAGGTGCTGCGGATGGCAGCGGACGAACAGCCGCTGAGCATCATGCCGGTGGGCCAACCGCCCGGCTAATGCTTTTCCGCAGACCGAGTTCGAGCCAGCCGATACAGTAACGCACCGATCACCGCCCAGCCGAGCACGATGGCCCATTCGTAAGGCCAGACCAGCGCGGCCGGGCTCCATGGCAGGTACAGCGTGAACAGGCCAAGCGCGAGTACCAGCGCCGTCCAGCCGATGGCGTTGCCGTTGCGCACGCGAAACGGACGTGGCATGTCGGGTTCGTTCGCGCGCAGGACGAGAAACGCCGCTGCAACCATGCCGTAAGCGATCACGATCGCAAAGCTGCCGGCATCAATCAGCCAGATAAGGATCGTGCGCCCGAAGAAGGGTGAGATGGCGGACAGCACACCGATAAAGAGAATGGCCCAGTGTGGTGTGTGGAAACGCGGATGCAACTCGGCAAATGCCGGCGGCAACATGCCGGAGCGCGCGAGCGCGTACAACACCCGGCTGCCGCCGACGATGAACGCATTCCAGCTCGTCAGGATGCCGCCGATGCCGCCGATGACCAGCAGGTTGCCGGCCCATTGCCCGCCCCACGCGGCCGCGGTCGCGTCGGCCGTCGCCATCGTCGAGCTTTCACGCGCACCAGGCGGGAGCGCCAGGGCCACGCCGAGTGATACCACGAGATACCACAATACGGCCAGCCCGACCGATACCACCAGCCATTTGCCGATCTCCTGGAACGGCAGATTGATCTCCTCGGCGGACTGCGGAATGACGTCGAAGCCGACCAGCAGCGTCGGCACCATGATGAGCACGCCAAGCATGCCCGAGATCCCGCCAACGACCAGCGGTTCGGTATTGGCGGCGCTGCCGTTCACAAATGCACCGGTCAGGAAAAACAGACCGATGACGAAAAAAAGCGCGGTGACGATGACCTGAATGAAAGCGGCGGTGCGAATGCCGAGAACATTGATCACGGTCATCAGCGCCGCGCTGGCCATCCCCACCGCGACGAAACTGGCGTACACATCCGAATTGCCAACGCGCCACAGGAACCCGGTCTTCATATTCGGGAACAGATATTCCGCGGCGACCGGCAGGGCGACGGATTCGAACATGGGTACCGACAGGTAGCCCAGCATCAGGGCCCAGGTGCAGACAAAAGATCCATTGATGCCGAACGCGCGTTTCGTGTACACATGTTCGCCGCCGGCTTTGGGCATCGCCGCCGCAAGCTCAGCATAGGTCAGGCCGATGAAGATCACGGCGGTGCCGCCGATAACGAAGGCGGCCAGCGTGCCGATGGTGCCGGCCATGGTCAGCCAGTCACCGGTGAGCAGCACCCAGCTCCAGCCGATCATCGCGCCAAAGGACAGCGTGATGACCTCGCGACGTTTCAGGACGCGAATGAAGCCGGTTGTCATGCCGAGGCTTTATTCACCGGTAATGGCGAGACTCGTCAGGCGGCGCATCAGAATATGCATCTTCTTTGGGTCGTAGCCGCTGATGCGGTCCGCCAGCAAGCCCTTTTCGACGATCCGGTCGGGCACTTCTTCCGGCGGCGTGCCGGCCGCCAGTTCGGCCCTGGGCAATTCGATGATGGCGGTCCAGAATGCCAGCCGGTCGCGCACAATCGTTGCCGGCGCGCTGGTCGCCTTAACAATCGTCGGGCGGTTTGTAACCGGATCAAATGAGCCTCCCATATGCCCGCCGATGATGGTTTCGATACCACGTTCGTCGATCAATTCAGTCACGCGCGTCAGAAATTTCACCATATGCCAGGGCCGTTCCTCGGACAGCGCGGGGTTGTAGAACATGGCCCAGCCGTCCGGCGGATTCGAAACGTCGACCAGGAACAGCATATTCGCCGGGTTGGCCACGATCACTGCCAGACAGTTATCGTGAGACGGGCCGAAATAGAACATCTCCAACGAATGATCGCCAAGTGAGATCTGGTGATAGTCGTCGAATGTAACGTCCGGTGGCACGACGTTCGGATGCGGGTTTTCACGCATGTTCGCTGCACAGCCGGCCTGGGCGACGACCTGCGCACCTTCCGCCTTGAAGATCTGGCCGCCGGATGCGTGGTCCCAGTGGGAATGCGAGTAGGCGACGTATTTCACCGGCTGATCCGTGATGGCCGAAATTTCCTTACGCATGACCGCCGCGGCTTCGTCGTTGAGCGGGTCGGCGACGATGACGCCGTCGTCGGTCACGAGAAAGATCGTTCGATAGAACGAATGCCGGAACGCATATAGTCCAGCGGCAAGCTGTTCCGTTTCCCACAGCTTGAATGGAAACCTGGTGCCCGGCATCAGCAGGGGCACTTCGTCGGCCGGCGTCCGCGCCGTCACTGGCAATGACAGCAGCAGGCCAGCCAGCAGCACGAGTGCCTGTGTCTTCATAGTCATTTTGCTAGCGACCCATGTCGTAGAAGCCGACGAACCGCCGCATGATGATTCGCAGGTCGTCTTTCGAGTAGCCGTCGAACGACTCGAACGGTGTCAGGTCGACCTTGCGCATGCGCACGAAGCTGTCGATGCCAACGTGGCCCTCCCGTTTAGCCGATTCAACAGTTGCATAGATTGCCTGCCAAAACCGCGCCTGATCCGCGATGATGGCAGCCGGAGCAGTCGGGGGCGATACTTGCTGGCCGCCGCTGCCATCGTCGATTAATCTCGCATGGCTGGCCAGCACCTGGCTAACGCGCCTGTCATCCACCAGCGTTTCGACTGCGGCAAAAAACTGCCGCAGATTGTGCGGTTTTACATACGGTACATTCGGGTCGGGTGGAAACGCCGCGTGCGGGGGCTCGACCAGATCGACAATCTGCATTAGACCGGCTGGCTGGACGAGAAACACTGTTAGACAGTCGCCATGTGCCGGCCCAAAGTAGTGCAGTTCCAGCGTTTGTTCTCCCACGGTAACGTCGTAACGATCGTCGAAGGTGGTATCCGGCGTGACCACCGCGGGATTGGGATTGTCGCGGAACCGCGCCCCGCAGCGTGCCTGCGCAATGACTTGGGCGCCGTCCGCGGTGAACACCTCGGCGCCGGATACCCGGTCCCAGTGATAGTGTGAATAGACCACGAATTTCACCGGCTGATCGGTAATGGCTGCGATCGCCCGCCGATACTCTCGTGCCGCGGCGGCATTGAGGGGGTCCGTAACGATGACCCCATCGTTCGACACCAGGAACAGGCTGCGATGCTCCCCATGCCGGAACAAATACACGTCGTCGGCCACGCGTTCCGTATTCTCCGGCAGTTGCTCCGGCGCCGTTGGTCCGCATGCGGCGAGCAGCGCGAGAATAGCGGCGATCATTGCGCGACGGCCAATTAGCCAGCAGATCGGGTCGGACATGGGTGTATCTTACAAGGCGGGGAGCGACAACTGACTGAGAGGGCAATATGAACAGGCAGACCTTGTCACGGCGTGGCCTCATTGCGGGTGGTGCAGCGGCTGCCGCCGTCGGTTTGACGGGGCGCGCGAATGGTGCCGAGGCTCCGGCGAGTTCCTGGTCGGCTAGCAAACGTTTCACCACGATCAACGGGTTACGAATGGCCTGGTACGAGGTCGGCGACGGCGATCCGATCGTATTCCTGCACGGTAATCCCACGTCGTCCTATTTGTGGCGCAAGGTCATACCCCAGGTGCAGCACCTCGGGCGTTGCATCGCGCCGGACATGATCGGCATGGGTGACTCGGAAAAACTGCCGGACGCCGGCCCGCGTTCGTACACATTCCTGCAGCACCGTGACTACGTGTTCGGCCTGCTGGACAAGCTGGGCATCGAAGATAACGTCGTCTTGGTCATTCACGACTGGGGATCGGCGATGGGTTTCAACTGGGCTGCCCTGAATCCCGACCGTGTCCGGGGCATTGCGTACATGGAGGCCCTATTGCGGCCGCCGGATCCTGAATACGATCCGGAACCCAGTCCGTTCTTCCGGATGCTGCGCTCCGAGCGGGGCGAAAAAGCCATCCTGGAGGACAACATGTTCATGCAAGGCCTGTTGCGCGAAGTCGGGTTGTACCTTAGCGACGCCGACAAAGCGGAATACCAGCGACCGTTTCTGGAACCCGGCGAGAGTCGCCGACCCATGCTTTCCTGGCCCCGCGAATTGCCGCAGGGCGGAGAACCAGCCGCCAACGACAAGATTATTCGTGACTACTCAGCCTGGCTGGCAACAAACGAGGTCCCCAAGCTATTCGTGCAGGCCGTGCCGGGAATTATTTTCAGCGTCAAGGAACTGTTGTCGTTCGCGCGCCGGTTGCCGAATCAGAAGACGGTCCGCGTCTACGGTGGACACTTCGTGCAGGAGGTGTCAGGAGAGGCTATTGGGCGGGCGCTGCGCGACTGGATACCGACGCTATAGCCTCGCCAGAGGGTCGCTTTCGGCCCAAACAGCAAGCGCGTATAGTGACTGGACGCACTCAATAACAAAAAGGAGACGACCGATGCGCAGCTCCCGCCGTCTATTGCTCTTGTCGCTCTGCTTGCTGCCGTTGACTACTACGGCGCAGGAATTCGGTCGCAGCGTGATCGTGCGCGACGCGATGGACAATGACCTTTACGCGGCCGGGGGAGATGTCGAGGTTCAGGCAGCAATTGGCGGCGATGCGGTGCTGGCGGGACAGACCGTGGTGGTCGCCGGTGCGGTCGACAACGACGTCATCGCTGCCGGGCGCACGATCAGGGTCAGCGGTTCGGTTGCCGACGACGTCCGTTTGGCCGGGCGCACGGTAACCGTGTCCGGCAACGTTGCCGGACACGCTGTGATTGCCGGCGGGGAGGCTCGCATCGAGTCGGGCAGCAGCATCGAGGACTGGGCCTGGATTGCCGCGGGCCGGGTCTATATTGCCGGCACCATAGGCGGTGAAGTCAAAGCGGTCGGTGGGAGCATCGAGTTTTCTGGCCAGGTCGATGGTGACGTCGAGCTGGGGGGCGAGCGCATTCGGATCGGCGACGGTGCCGTGATCAATGGTGATCTTGTTTGGCGAAGTGAGAACAAGCCACGGATCAGCGACGATGCGCTGATTGCAGGCGAAATCCGCGAGGGGCCGCCCCTGCGGGATTTCCGGCCGCGGCGTGGGTTCCTGTCGCGCATCTACGCGTTGCTCGGGATCATCTTCGCCGCCGGTGTGTTGTATACACTGTTTCGCGGGATTTGCGCCGATTGCCTCGCGACGCTGAAGTCCACACCCTGGATGACGCTCGGTGTCGGCTTCGCCGTGCTGGCAATCACCCCGGTCGTTATCTTCCTGCTGTATTTGAGCGGTATCGGCGCGCTATTGGGCACGGTCGTGCTGCTGGATTACCTGTTGGCAATCCTGCTCGGGGGTCTGTCGGGGATTGTGCTGGTGGCGCGCTTCGGTCACCAGCGGTTTCGTGATGATGCGAATCCCAGTCTCGGCGCGACCTGGGCGGGCATTGCCGTCGTGACCGTCATCATGAGCCTGCTGTATATCCTGCGGCCGGTCGGTATCGTGGTGTCGACCTTCGTGTTGCTATTCGGTCTGGGGGCGTTATCGCTGGTGATCTATCGGCGCGTCAAGGCCTGGTCGACATAGTCGAGCCCGGCGGTTACCAGTCCATTGCCTCGAGGAACTGCGCCGCGGTTTGCAGCCCTGGGTAACGCGTGCGGAGCGCGGCAATATCCACCGAGTAGCCGTGCTCGGCGAACCAGCGGTGCATGGTCGTCATGTCCTCGCCATTCTTGGCTTCGTAATCGGCCCAGCTGATCTGCTCATGCTGTACTTCACGGCCAGTTACCCGGCTTAGCAACGCGGCGAATTCCGCCAGCGTCAGTTCGTCACCGGCAATGTCCTCGGCTCGTCTGGCCCAGGATTCCGGCTGGTCAAAGGCTTCGGCCGCAAAGAAACCGATGTCGGCCGCTGCAATCCACTGGTGCCGTTGTTCCGGTTCCGCCGGATCGATGTAACTGCCAGACCGAATCTCGTCCTGGCGCCAGTACCAGTTGTTCATGAAAGACACCGGCCGAATGACGCTCCAGGTCAGATCGGATGCAGCCAGGTATTGCTCCACGTCGTACTTGCTGTCGAAGTGCGCTACGCCAGTGTTTTCATCGGCACCCGCGACCGAGGTGTAGACGAAGTGTTTCACGCCGGCATTCTCTGCCGCGTCAACGAGCGCACGGCCGTGCGCCACTTCTTTGTCGTAGCCGTGTTCCCAGAAATCCGTGACCGCGAATACGCCGTAGGCGCCGCGCATTGCAGACTGCAGGGACGCCGGATCGTCGAAATTGCCCGCAACCATTTTGGCGCCAAGTTCAGTCAGCGCGACGGCTCTGTCACTGGACGGGTCGCGCGTCAGGCCGCGGACCCCGTAGCCGCGCCGGAGCAGTTCACGCGCGACCGCGCCGCCCTGCGTACCGGTCGCGCCGGCGACCAGGATGAGCCGGTTTGCGTGGGAGTCGGCCTGAGCCGGCAGCAGGACGAGGCTCGTTAGCAAAAAGACCGCTAGCGCCATGGCCAACTGCCGCACGCGGGCAGATCGGGGTATTGTGCCTGGTTCACAGCGCATTACACTCGCTCCGGTTCTACGGGGTACGTCAAAGGAAATGCCATGACAATAATAACGCGCTGCCTGCTGGCATTCGTGCCGCTCGCCCTCTGGTCGACTACCGCTGCCGCCCAGTTGCCGGCGCCCGATTCCGACGAATTCTGCGTCGCGGTGCAAAAAATCCTGGCCGACACTGCGATCGATGGGCAAAACACGGTTTTCAGCGACATGCCGGCTTACCGGGCCTCCAAGCCGATGGTCGACCCTCTCGAGATTTTCCAGGTTGTGACGTACCAGGGACAAATGCCCGTCATGGTTTCATGCAAAGTGAAAACAGCCGCTCACCTGCGGGACGCGTTCGGGGAAAACGCCGCGGGTAAGCAACAGTATTGCCCGGAAATCACTCGGCGCGCGCAGGCGCAGGCCGTCGCCGAACTACAAGGCGTGGATCCGGCAGCGGCAGCCAGGGCAGCGGCATTCGTCGTGGACGACAACGAGCCGTTCATGACCGGGCGTAACTACCTGGCCGATTTTCAGCTGAGCTTTATTGGCGATGACGGCAAGGTTCACTTCAACTCACCGGGCCTGTACCAGGACTACGACAGCTGGATGACGTGGATGCTGCCGGAGGCGTTTCAGGGCCAGAGCTATTGCCACATCCCGACCGTGGCGTACATGAAGGCCCTGGCGACCGGGGCAATGGAGCCGGGCACCGTCATGACTACGGCTGACGACGCGCCGGTAACGCCGCAGTAGTTTCAAATCCTGAATTGTCACGGGGTCAGCAGGTTTGCAATGCCTGCGACCCTGTGGTCGAATAATTGCCAGATGACGCGCCGTTCCGGCTCTTGCCGGAGCTTCGCGTTTTTTTTCGTCTGTCGTTCGTCGCTGCACGCACAACAACAAAGGGGACCAGTCAGCAATGAATAACCACCGGCGCTCGAGTTATATCCAGCGAATTGTTGGCGTATTACTGGCGGTAGTCCTGATCGGCGCGATGCCGGCGGCGACCGCTGTCCCGGTCACATTCCGCGCGATTGCGGAAATCGATCGGGTCAACAACACCGATGGCTACCTGGATGCATTTTTCCCGACGACGCCCGCGCTGGAGCAAGTCGTGACGATCGTGCTGACATTCGACCCGGAAACCCTGGGGCCGGGTGTGCCCTGTTGTTTCCCGAACGAACGCGCGGAGGATCTCGTCTATTCCGGCGGTGTTACGTTTGCCAGTATCGACGTTGAAGGCCAGACACTGGAGTCCGGCGGCGGGCTGACTGACGGCGGCATCATTGTCAGCACGGTGCCCTTCGAGGAAGTAAATCCGCTGCTCGGCGTCTGGGACGGCTACGGCTTCAGCGCCGGCGCGGCGGGCCCGCCCGGCTCCGACCGTCGTTGGGGCCTGAACCTCGCGTTCGTCGGCGGCAATATCCCCAATACCGACCCACCCGAGACTATTCCCGACCTCGATGATTTCGTGGGCGCTGGCATCGGCTTTCGTGCTTTCAATACGGCCACGAATCCGGAGCAGTTCAACGACTTCCGCGCCATTATTTTCGACGTTGCCCCAATTCCGGTTCCCGCGGCCGCCTGGTTATTTGCGAGCGGGCTGGGCTTGCTGGGCTGGTTTGGCCGACGCGCCCGCTGATACGACCCTACGCGTCGTCCCCGCCGGCACCTGGCATTGGTTCCGGTTAGAATTCCCGCGTGTTTCGATTTACCGCCTGTCTTCTCGGGCTCCTCGCCATGCCCGCAACCGTAGCGGACAACGCTGACAAGGCTCTGGTATTCGGTGGCACTGGCCGCCTTGGCGCGCCGATTGTGCAGCTGCTCGTCGACGGGGGCTACGCGGTCACCGTCTTCGTGCGGCCGACGTCCGATCGCGCCCGACTGGAGGGCCTGGATGTCGACTACGTTGTCGGTGATTTGCTGGATGGTGAGAGCGTGTCGGCCGCGATAAGCGGTCAGCCGTTTCGCTACGTGATCGACGCATCCGCAAAGGATCGCAGCCAGGAGAATTTCTACGACGTCGCGATGGGCAATATCCTGGCGGCACTGGCCGAGAGCAAAGTGCAGCAATTTATCCTGCACGGCTCCGTTGGTGCCGGCGACAATATCGAGAACTTCCCCGACGTGCCGTTCGGGAGCATGCAGCAGACACTGCGTGACAAGGGTGTGGCGGAGGATATGCTGCGAGCCAGTGGCATGAATTACACCATCATTCGCAATGGTCGCATCCTGCGCGATGGCACGCCGGCAACCGGCACGGCGCGGCTCACCGAGGACGATACCGTGCTCGCATCGATCACGCGGCCGGACCTCGCCGCGCTCACGATGCAGTGCCTTAACAATGCGTCGTGCCTGAACCAGACGTTTCACGCGGTGGACGACAGCCTGTAACGGATGAATTTCGTTAGCGTCGAAGGAAATCACCAGCGCCTCGATGGCGGCGCCATGTTCGGTAATGTGCCACGTGCGCTGTGGTCGCAGTGGTTGGCACCGGACGAGCACAACCGCGTGGAACTGGCAACTCGTGGTCTTTATGTGCCGGATCTGAATGGTCAATCGGTGCTGTTCGAAACGGGAATCGGCATTTTTTTCGAGCCCAAATTGCGCGAACGTTTCGGTGTCTACCAGGACGAGCACGTGCTGCTGGGCTCGCTGCAGGATGCTGGCACGTCACACGACGAAATCGACCTGGTGGTGTTGAGTCACCTGCACTTCGATCATGCGGGCGGCTTGTTGGCGCCCTATCGCGAGGGACGGGAACCGAGCCTGTTGTTTCCGAACGCCCGCATTCTCGTCGGCACGGAAGCGTTCGAACGCGCGCGCCAACCGCATCCGCGCGACCGCGCATCATTCATTCCCGCGCTGCCGCAGCTGCTGCTGGACAGTGGCCGGCTTGAACTTGTCGAGGGCGAACACGCCATCAGTCTCGGCGATGCGGTGCGCTTTCATTACAGCGATGGTCACACGCCCGGGCTGATGATGGCGCAGATTGGCGGCAAGGGCGGGGTCCTGTTCTGTTCCGACCTGATGCCGGGCCGGCCCTGGGTACATTTGCCGGTCACGATGGGCTACGACCGGAACCCGGAGCTGCTCATCGACGAAAAGCAGCGGATTCTCGAACTGGTGATCGAGCTGAAGCTCAAGCTCTTCTTTGAGCACGATCCGGAGTGCTCACTGGCCACGGTCACGCGCGACGGACGCGGCCGTCATTCAGCCGTCGCAGCCGGCCCGTAAGCCGCCCAGCGTCACGCGGTCGCGGGCTTGGGCATCTCATCACTCAGCAGCTGCTCGGCGCTGCGCGACTTCAGCAAGGTCGCCACCGCAAACAGGACAATCGCGAAGATTCCCATGCCGACAAATGCGGCCTGGTAGCCGGGCACACCGCCACCCTGAGACGTGATCACGGCACCGACCACCGCGGCACCAATGAGTCGGCCAACCGATGTGATGTTACTCAACAGTCCCTGGGCTGCCCCGCGTTCCTCGGGCCGGGACTCGTTCAGGATCGTCCAGCGCAGGGGTGCGCCGATCAGTCCGGCGCTGCCCAGTCCGCTGATCATGTTTGCCAGCAGAAATGTCGGCACATCCAGGTCGGCGCGGCCATAGATCATGAAGCTGGTGAAGATCAGGCAAAGACTGGCTAGCACGAGCAGTCGGGTACCGACCACGTTGATCAAGCGGCCGACCGCGATCGAGCCGAGGGTCGAAATGACCACGCCGGGCAACAACATGAACGCAGCGGTTGACTGACTGACACCGATCGACGCAACCGCCATCGCGGGGTAGAACACACTCGCCGTTTGCATGGCACCGGCACCGCCGGCCACGACACAGGCGAGCGCAACCTGGCGGGTTTGCAGCAGGCCGGGTCGAATGATGGGGTCGGCGGCGCGCTTTTCTGCGAACCAGAACAGGGGGAGCAGGATCGTCACAGCGCCCAGCAGTGCGGCGACCCCGAAACTCGTCACGCTGTTCCAGACATCGGTGGCGTCGAAATTGTTGATGGCGACGACCAACGCCACCACCGCGGCCATGAGCGTGCCCAAGCCGACCAAGTCGAAGGGCCGCTGCGACCCGGGGCCCGTTTTCGGCAAGAGCCGCCAGGCACCCGCGATCAACAACCCGGCGATCGGCAGATTGACCAGGAAGAGCCAGCGCCATGACAGGTTCAGGAAGATGCCACCCAGGATCGGTCCGATAAAGAACGCCAGCCCCCAGACCGACCCAATCAAGCCGAGGGCCGGACCTCGGTCGCGGCCCGACATTTGTGCGGCGATCACGGTCGTCGCCACCGGGAAGATACCGCCGGCGCCGAAGCCCTGGATTGCCCGACCGGCATAAAGGGCATTGATTTCGCCGGCCATGACCAGTAACAGTGAGCCGCCGCCGAAACAAACCAGACTGAAAATGTAGATCGACCGCGGCCCGAAGCGGTCGGACAGCTTGGCCAATAGCTGTGTGCCAATGAGCTGGCCCAGCACATAGGCATTGAACAGTACCGCGAGCTGTCGGCCGGTCGTGTCGAATTCGGCCTGGATCGCCGGCAGCGCCGGTCCGATGATGGCGATATCGAGGGCGCCCATCAGCACGCCCACGAACAGCAGGATCAGTAACGGCTTGTTTTCCGAAAGGCTCATCGAAATAAATCCCCTCAGCGGGATATTTCGACGACTCGAGGCGGACGGATGAGCCGGGCCGGCGGGCCCTGCAGGGCCCTGGCGTGGGGCGATTCGGGTCGCCGGGGCCGGTCGGCGCTATCATGGCAGCAATGACCAAAAAGAAGCTGCCCTGGAAACTGATCACCGCGGCCTGGATGTTCCCGGTCCTCGTGGCCGGCATTATTTTCCTGTCGCGTTCGAAGGTCATCACGCCGGAGGTCGGCCTGCTGATGGTGGTCTCCCTGATCGGGATTTATATCGGGGTCGGTATCCTGGTGGCGGGACACCGGCTGGTCAGCAGGCTGGATTGACGGGGGCAGTGGTGGCGGATGATTTGACGGGGCACGTGATACTGATCACCGGTGGCGCGCGCGGCATGGGCTGCGAGACGGCTCGGGTGCTGGGCAGCCGCGGCGCGCACGTGATAATTGTCGACTGGGAAGGGGAGGCCGGCACGCGGACGCGCGACGCGATCAATGCCGCGCGTCCCGGTTCGGCGGTGTTTCGGTACTGCGACCTGTCGTCGCTGGACGAGGTGCGTGAACTGGCCGCGTGGGTCGATGCGAACTACGACCGGTTGGACGTATTAATCAACAATGCCGGTATCACAGATCCAGTGCGGCGCGTGAGCCTCGATGGTTTCGAAATGCACCTGGCGACCTGTCACCTGGCTCATTTCCTGTTGACGCACCTGTTGCTGGACCTGCTGAAGCGATCCGCTCCGTCGCGCATCATCATGATTTCATCCGACGCGCACAAAGCCGGTCCGGGTCTCGATTTCGATGACCTCAACAATGAAAAGCTCTGGAAGGCGCACGACAAACCATCAAACGGTGCGGCCTTTCAGGCCTATCACCGCGCCAAACTGAGTAATCTGTACTTCATGCACAGCATGGCCGAGCGCCTGGCTGGAACCGGCGTGACCATCAACGCGATATCGCCGGGCTACTTCGTCAATACCAGCATTTACCGGAACATGTCGGGCATCTTCATGCTCGCCGCCCGGGTCGTCTTCGGGTTCGGGACCGTGTTCGGACTCAATACGCCACAACGCAGCGCGAAGACCTACGTCAAGCTCGCGACAGATCCCGCGCTGGAACAGGTAACGGCGACATATTTCGAGCACGAAAAGGTCAAGGAGACTTCCGCGCAGGCACAAGATCCGGAGGCCCGCAAACGTCTGTGGGACTGGTCCGTGACCCAAACCGGCGCGGGCGCGGATTAGTCGTCACCGATTCGCTATTCTGTACCGATGGCGGTCAGGCGAATTCTGCGAATGGGTCACCCGCTGCTGCGAGACGTGGCCCGCCCCCTGCAACCCGACGAGATCGGTACGCCCGCGACGTCCAGGCTCATCGCCGATATGGTCGATACGTTGCACGATTATGGCGGTATCGGCCTGGCTGCCCCCCAGATTGGCGAGTCCGTGCGCCTCGCGATCATCGAGATTGCCGGTGGCCCGACGCGCTATGGCGAACTCGGGCCAATGCCGCTGACCGTATTCATCAATCCGGTCATCGAAGTGCTGAATCCCGCTCCGCGCGGTTATTGGGAAGGCTGCCTGTCAGTGCCGGGCCTGCGCGGCTACGTCGAGCGGCCGCAACACGTCATGATTCGCTACACGTCCGACCGGGGTGAGTCACGGGAGCTGGAGTTGCAGGGCTTCTTCGCCACCGTATTCCAACACGAATTCGATCACCTGGACGGCAAGCTGTACGTCGATCGACTCAGCGATACTCGGCTGCTCGCATTCGAGCGCGAATTCGAACGTTACCTCCTGCCGCAGGAGGAAGCCGCGCCGTGATACCGCGGTATCCTCGGTCGAACCGGCGCGCATTTCTGCAGGGCGCCAGTCTCGCCACGCTGTCGGCGCTGGTCGGTGCGGCCATACCCTTTCATCGTCATCTGCCGCGCGGTTTCGTTCCGGTTGTCATTGCCGACGACCTGACCATTGCCGGCAAGGCAGGACTGTCAGTGCTCAACGATCGGCCGCTGAATGCAGAGACACCGCCGGCATTACTGGACGATGCAATTACGCCGACCCATCGCCACTTCATCCGCAACAACGGCAATCCACCGGCGGATACAAGCGCAGACGCCTGGCGCCTCGCAGTCGACGGCCTGGTGAAAACGCCGTTCGATCTGAGCATCGATGATCTGAAACAACGTTTTGAAGTGGTTCGCCTGGCGCTGGTGATTGAATGCGGTGGCAACGGCCGAGCGTTTTTCGATCCCCCGGCACGCGGAAACCAGTGGACATACGGCGCGGTGGGGTGTTCCCTCTGGACCGGCGTGCGCCTGAAAGACGTGCTGGCTGCGGCCGGCGTCGATGACAATGTTGTCTATACCGCTCATTACGGTGCCGATACGCATCTGTCGGGCGATCCGGCCAGGCTGCCAATTTCGCGGGGCGTACCAATCGCCAAGGCCCTAACGGATGGCGTGCTGATTGCATTTGAAATGAACGATGGACCGTTGCATCCAATGAATGGCGCGCCGCTGCGACTGGTGGTGCCCGGCTGGCCGGGTTCCTGTTCGCAGAAGTGGCTGACCCGAATCCAGCTGCGCGACATCGTTCACGACGGGCCGAAAATGACTGGCAAGTCCTACCGGGTACCCAACCGACCGGTTGCGCCGGGCGAGAAGGTCGATGAGCAGAATTTCGAGATTATCGAGCGCATGCCGGTGAAGTCGCTGATCACGAGCCCGGCAACCGGCGTGGAGACCAATGAATCTGTCGTGGCAGTGCGCGGTCACGCGTGGTCTGGCGACCGTGCGATAGCGAGCGTGGATGTGTCGTTCGACTTCGGGGCGCGCTGGCAGCGTGCGCAACTGGACCCCCCGTTCAACGCCGGTGCCTGGCAGAACTGGCGTACCACGGTTCGTTTACCGCAGGCTGGCTATTACGAGATCTGGGCGCGCGCGACAGACACGGCCGGTGACGCACAACCGCATGCAATCGACTGGAACCCGAAGGGCTACCTGAACAATACGATGCACCGGGTTGCCGTGAGATTGACCTAGTGCGGGAGGAAACACGCCTCGGTGTCGCCTTCGCGTCCGTGTTGCTGTCTAGTCACGCTGCCGGCGATGCGCCGTTCGGAGTGCTCGTCGACGCTGACGGTGCAGCCGAGACCTACGGCGTGTGTATTGCCTGCCACTCGGAAAAGATCATCGCCCAGCAGGGACTCAGTCGGGCCGCCTGGGACGAGTTGCTCGACTGGATGGTCGAGGAGCACGGCATGGCCAATATTCAGGGGCCCGTCCGCGACCGTATTCTCGATTACCTGGCGCAACACTACGGCGAGGATCGGCCGAACTATTCGCCGGATTAGGCACGGCGATTCGGATTTTTCCAGCGTTATGTCAAGAACGCAGCCTGTGCGTCGACAATCGCGCTTCTAAACCACGTTGCCGGTTGCTAGAGTAATTTCAGCACGGAAGCTTTGGCGCGGACAGGAAGCCCTATAACAATAGGTAAGAAAACGTGCGTCCCGAGCGATTGCATTGTGGTGCGATTGCGATCCTGTTGCTCACACTGCCGTCGAATGCCGCGGTGGCGGCGGCGTATGCCTACACGAACGCAGCGGACTTCAAAGCGTCGTTGCCAGGAGCCGCCAACCTGCAGGATTTTGAAGCTATTGACGCCGGCGCGGTCATCGTCAGCGGCGGGCGCGCCGGCAATATCACGTTTCACTTCGATTTTGGCGGCGAGTCGCTGCAGGTCGCGGATGACTACCACGCAACTTCGGGCTCGCGATTCCTCGGCAAGACGACGGCGGCGATTCTCCAGGATCGCGACAACCTGGGCATGAGCTTTGCCGGTACACGTGCGATCGGGCTCTATGTCATTAGCCGGGATCAACTGCACGATGGCGATGTGCTGCTCGTTGCCGGTGGTGGCACCGCGGCGCTCGAAGCGGCCAATGTGCAGCGGCGACTCGCCGACGGTTCGCGCGTGTGGTTCCTCGGGCTGATCGATCACGATGCCGGATTCTCAAGGGCGGACCTGTTGACCCGGGGCAACGGCGCGTTTCTGTACAACCTCGACGACATCATCATGGTAAGGGCCGGAGATCGGGACGCGGACGGTATCGACGACGCGCTGGATAACTGCATCGAGATCCCGAATGGACCGCGGATTCCTGACGCTGGTGGGTTCAGCCAGCGCGATACCGATGGCGATGGCTACGGCAATGCCTGCGACGCGGATCTCGACAATAGCGGTTTCGTGAATTTTGCCGATCTGGGCTTCTATCGCGCGGCGTTCGGTCGCGGCAACGTCGATGCCGATCTCGACGGGTCGGGCGGCCTGAACTTCACCGACCTGGTGCGCTTTCGTCGGCTGTTCGGCAAACAGCCGGGCCCGTCCGGACGGGCGCCCTAGTTGCCGAGCAGGTTGACCTCGTTGCGGACCGGCGGCTGCGCCATGATGTAGGCGTAGATGTCGGCGAGATCTGTATCGGTCAGCTTCGCATACTCTGTCCACGCGTGCTGCGTTTGATAGCCGATCTCGCTGACCGGAATCACCACGTTTTCATACGCCCGGAACCGTGCGACGAAGTCGTCGACGGACCAGCTGCCGATGCCGGTTTCCGGGTCGGCCGAGATATTGGCGGAGTAGACTTTCCGGCCATTCGCGATCATGCCGAGCCCGCCGCCGAAGCGCATGTTTTCGTAGGGCTGCATGCGTTCATTCGCAGGCGTGTGACAAAAGCGGCAACCAGCGATGATCGTTATGTACTCACCGCGGCTGACCGGATCGCTATGATCGACATCCCAGGGATCGGCCGGCAACACGCGGGAGTTGGCGATGAATTCCATCAGCGGTGTCAAGCGCCGGCCGCGGTACTCACCCGGCAGCGGGTCCAGAGTGCGCAGATAGGCAATAATCGAGTAGACGTCCTCGGTTTCGAGGTGCAGATAAACGTCGAACGGCATGATCGGGAAGTATGCGTAGCCATCGGGGTGCAGGCCGTTCACGACGGCGCGGTACACCTCACCATCGGTCCAGTCGCCTATCCCGGTTGGCGTGATGTTCGGCGAGATCAGCACGCCCGAAATGCCGACCCTTTGATCAAATACTTCGCCACCCTTGCCCAGCGTGCCGGGTTTCGGTGGGGCGCCAAACAACTCCCAGTCGCGCTCCGAGTGGCAGTACATGCAGCCGAATACCGCGTTCGCGAGATATTCTCCGCGGGTCACTCGCGCAGGCGTGATTTCGACGTCAAGATCAGTCGCCGGAATATTGGGCGGCAGGATCACGAAGTAGTAGAGGTAAACGCCGCCGACGGCGAGCACGCCCAGCACCAGCAAAGCGCCGACAGTCTTCAGAACTGCTTTTATCATGGGGCGATCGTAGCGCAGAAACACGGGGCGGGCTGGATCTTCTGAGCGTCGCACCGGAGAATGGGGCATATGTTGATTAGGGTGACTGTCGATGCGCATTCCTAGCTTTGCGGCGCTGTTGGCAAGTGGTTTGCTGCCTGCGATGGCCGCGAACGCCGACGGCGCGCACCCGGATCTCGTGCTGTTTCGCCAGGCCGCGGACTCGCCGGTTGGCACCATCCAGTTGCTGGGTGACACGCCGGTACGTTTGCTGAACGAAGCGCGCGACGGGCGCCGGGTGGCGTTGGCGGAACTGCCCGGCGGTTGGGCGAGGCAACTACCGGCAGAGCGCGCGCACACCGTGGAAGCACTGGTCCTGGAGGGCGAGCTCGATTGGCAGGGCACCGGGCTGGGGCCCTATGACTACGCTCATTTGCCGGCGGCGGCCGAGTCGCCGCTGCTGGTTGTCGGGGATGCCGGCGCGCGCGTGTTGCTGTTTCTGGACCCGCCACGGGACACCGATGGCTCGACCGCGCAACTGGTCGATTCGGCTCGCGCGCCGTGGCAACCAGCCACGGTCGCGGTGCGGGACATGGGCCGCGCGCTGGCGCTCGAGATCAAGGACCTGCGACTGGTCGACGCGACCGGGCAGCGCACCTGGCTATTACGAGTCGATACGGATTTCGAGATTCCGTGGGAAGTGCACACGTCGGCAGAGGAAGGATTTCTGCTCGATGGCGATTTTCGCGTCGGTGAGTGTTTGCCGGATGGTCCGGTACTGGGCGAGTATGCCCCGGGCGGTTATTTCTACCGTCCGGCGGGAATTGCGCACAGCGGACCGGAATCCGGCACGGAATCCGGTGCATTCTGGATACTACGTACGCCGGCGCACCTGACGGTCGAATTCCTGGACGATTGCGATTGAGTGCGCGGGGGGGGGCCGGCGTTGGCCCGGGTGGTGATATCAGATGGGTCGACGTTCCCGACGCCGCCGTCCGGTGAGGACCAGTGCGCCACCGCAACTGAGCATCAGTGCCGCCGCAGCCGCGCTGGCGTTCAGCTCGGGTACGCCGGGCCTGGGCCCGATGTCCGGGCGGATCGGCTTCTGCCAGTCAACGTCCGGCCATTTTTTCTTGAGCCAGACGACAATCTTATCCCAGTATTTGTCGATCATGTCCCAGCCGATTTCGGCAACGACGGCTTCGTACATCTGAATCCACTCGGCTTTGTCGTCACTGTCCTCGTTCGCAAAGGAAGCGACGGGCGTCATCAATAGCAGAGAGGCCAGGATCGCCAGCAAGACGGACCGCGAGGTGCGCGAGTGAATATTCTTCATGATTCTGATTGTCGCTTCTTGTTGTGCCTGTGTGGGCAGGATTTTCTTACCTGCAATTTTCCCCGAAGCCGCCCGCCCGGATCCAGCGTTTTCGCGGAAACCCATTACCTATGCGGTTTCCACGGATTACAAAGTCAGTTATGTAAAAGTACAGTCTGATGTTATCGGGGCACGTAACGACGACTCCCATGAGGCTTGCACATAAGACGATCTGGATCACCGGCGCTTCATCCGGCGTGGGCGAAGGAATGGCCAACGTGTTCCATCGTGAGGGGGCCGAACTCATCATTTCCGCCCGCCGCCGCGCCGAGCTGGAGCGCGTGAAAAAGGGCTGTACCGCCAGCGGTGCTGATGTTCACGTGCTGCCCTTTGACATCACGGATCAGGCGCAGCGCGAAGCCGCAACGCGTGAAGTGCTGCAAGAATTCGATCGAGTCGACGTGCTGGTCAACAATGCCGGAATTGGCCAGCGGTCAGCAGCAAAGGACACCTTGCTGGAAGTCGATCGCCGGATCATGGAAGTGGATTTCTTCGGCCCGGTGGCGTTGACCAAGCTGGTGCTGCCACGCATGCTCGAACAGGGGGGCGGCCACCTCGTCGTGACATCCTCCGTGGCGGGAAAGCACGCGGTCCCTCATCACAGCGCCTATTGCGCCGCGAAACACGCGCTGCACGGCTACTTTGACACCCTGCGTGTCGAGCACTACGACGACAATATCCACGTGACCATGCTGGTGATAGCCGGCATCAAGAGCAATGTTTTTCGGCACGCGTTAACGGGTGATGGTTCCGAGTATGGCGCCAGCGACTGGGACGACGGCAACGGCATGTCGGCGGAGGAGTGTGCGGACCGTGTTGTCGACGGCATCCTGAACAGGGACTACGAGTTGGTCATCGGTATCGAGCCGGCCCTGCAGGCGATGCAGATTCGGGATAAAGACCCGGTCGAATTCGTGCAGCGCATGGCCGGCATGGCGCGATGGATGACCGACGAATAGCACTCAAGCGCGACGTTGGTCTGACCCTGTTCGCGCTGTACGGCGCAGGCAATATTATCGGCGCCGGCATTTACGTCCTCGTTGGCAAGGTGGCCGGCGAAGCCGGCATTCTGGCTCCTTTCGCCTTCATGGTCGCCGCATTCATCGCGATCTTTACCGGCCTGAGTTACGGCGAACTGGCCGCGCGCTTTCCGGTCAGCGCCGGCGAAGCCGTGTATCTGCACAAGGCTTTCAACCGGCGCAGTCTGGCCATGGCCGTGGGACTGCTGATTGCGCTGGCCGGGCTGGTGTCTGCGGCGACTCTCGCGAATGGCTTCGTTGGCTACTTCCATGTGTTTATCGACGGGCCAGCCTGGCTCATTATCCTGGTCCTGGTCGCGATACTGACGCTGGTTTCCGCGCGCGGCATCGCTGAATCGGCGCGCGTGGCGGCATTTCTCACGATTGCGGAGGCGGGTGGGCTGCTTTGGGTGATCGCAGTGGCGTCGCCGAATTTCGTGCACGTCGCGGATTTTGCCCTGGCCGATGTGGTGCCGTTGGATAATGCCGCGTGGCAGGGCGTGCTGGCCGGCGCATTCCTCGCATTTTTCGCATTCATCGGCTTCGAGGACATGGTCAACATTGCCGAGGAGGTCAAGCAGCCGCAACGCACGATTCCGCTCGGCATTATCCTGGCGTTTGGCTTCTCCACGGTGCTGTATGTGCTGATTGCTGTAGTGTCGATGGTGACGATGCCGCCGGCCGAGCTGGCTGAGAGTGACGCGCCTCTCGCCGCGGTGTATACCGCCGCGACCAACCGGCCAGCGTTATTGCTCAGTCTCATCGGCACGGTCGCGGTTATTAACGGGGCGCTGATACAAATCATCATGGCATCGCGGATCTTCTACGGCATGAGTCGCAATGGCTGGCTGCCGGCTGCACTGAGCGTGGTCCATCCGCGGACGCACACACCGCTGCGGTCAACATTTCTTGCCGGCGCGATCGTGCTGGCGCTGGCCTTGCTGTTGCCGCTGGTCAGCCTGGCCAAAACCACCAGCGCCATGGTTCTGGTGGTATTCACGCTGGTGAACCTGTGCCTGTGGCGGATCAAGACGCGGGACCCGGTGCCGGACGGTGTGCGGCCAGTGCCGTTGGCCGTGCCGGTCATTGGTGTTGTGGCCAGCCTGTTCATACTTGTCGTGTCGCTGTAGGGGACCGCAATGGAGCTGGACTTGATGTTCGAGCCCGACGTGACATCGGATGGGAGATCAGCCGATCGCCAGGATGGCCACGACCGGCGAACTGGGTGAGATGCAACGAATGACAATCAACGCAGATTTCAAGGGTCTTCGTCACGTCGGCTATTTCGTCCAGGACATGGATGCAGCGCTGGACATGTTTCAGCGTTTGTTTGATGTGCCCGACGAGAATATTCGCGTCATGACGGCGGAGGAAACCGGCGGGACCGGCATCTTCGGTTTCGTGAAATTACCGGGCGTGGAACTGGAACTCATCCAGCTGGTGTCTGACGACGTGCGCACCCTGTGCGGCGATCCGGCGCCCGGGATCAGCCATATTGCCCTGCAGGTCGACAATATCGAGCAGGTGGTCGAATCGATGGCAGAGAAGGGGTTCCGGCTGGGCTACATCACGAAGAACGGCATTTTCGATAACGGTCGCAGCAAGGTTGCGTATCTCGAACCGGCGGACACTGCCGGGCACCTGATCGAGCTGGTGGAACCGCGATCGGACTAGGCGCGCCCGCCGCGCAAACTACTGGTGCACACGTCCGGCGAGCTGCGCGCGGTTGTTGACACCGAGCCGCCGGTAAATGCGCTTCATGTGGTAGCGCACCGTGTTCTCGCTAATGCCAAGCTGGTGAGCGATGGCGTGGTTTGGCAAACCCTCGGCGGCGAGCTGCATGACCTGACCCGCCCGACCGGGTAATGATTCGATAGACCGCGCCTGCACCGACTGTCGCCGCAGGGTATCGAGCTCGACGAGCCGGCCGCAGCACACATCCAGTTCCTCGCACAGAAACCGGGCCAGGCTCAACGTCTCGTCCGAAAAATAGGCTTTGTTGCTGGTGGCGAAGTTGATCGTGCCAACGACTGACCCGTTCGCGACCAGCGGCGCTTCGATGGAGAACTGCAGGCCCCAGCGCGACAGGAAGTCATACAGCGGCTGTCGCACCCATTCGGATTCACTGTACATCGCCAGCGAATGCGTGAACTTCTTGCGTTTCAGCACATGCCGCAGCAACGGGTCCAGGGCGCGCTGTTCCTCGTATTCCGACAGGAAACGGGGCTTGGCGCGATAGGCGAATACAGACTGGGTATTCAATTCGTCGTCGAACAGATACATGCCGTAGGCGTCGGCCGGAATCAGTCGCGGAATATCGTGCAGAAACACCTGTCGCAATTGATCCACCGAACGGCTGCGGTGGATGCGGGACAGCGTGAGCACCAGCGGCTCGCGCAGCGCGGGTTCGTTGGCTCGGACCATAATGCCTGGCGGTGTGCCAATTGTTGTCGAGCCACTGTAAGGCCGCGCCACGCGACGGTCAATTTCCTGGTCGCAGGTCAGTGTCCCAAGGGAATCGCCAGGTGCTCGTGAACGATCAGCCAGCCGTCATTCTGCCGCCGCCAGACGCGGCTCTGCCGGCCGTCTGCCGCAACCACGTCACCACCGGTGGTGGTGAATTCGAAGTGGACCGTACCGTGACTCCAGGCGATGTCGCCCCGGCGGGTCGCCTCCACGTCATCATTCGGGCTGATTTGCACCCGTTCGACCCCCAGAGCAACGTAGTCGCGCAGCCCGGCGACGAACGACGCCCAGTCGGGGTACCCATCATGGGGTGCCCAGGGCATATACAGATGCAGCGTGTCGTCCGGCCCGTAATAGGGCCGCAGGCGACTGGCCGCGTCGGCGGCCTGGCCATCGCCCCAACGCGCGGCGATTTCGCGGCCAAGCCGTGTAAATTCAGCGTCGGGTCTGACCCGCTCATCGGCTTTCCGCGGACTGCGGAACAGAGTGCCGGCAATGTGCACCGGCGCGGAGAAGATTTCGTGTACAACGAGCCAGTCACCGGTCGACCGTTCCCAGACCTGTGAGCCCCGACAGGGGATCGTGCTCGTGCTGCCGTCCTGCATTTGCGGATGAACGAGACAGTTGCTGGCGGTCCAGACGACGTTGGCGTGCCGCCAGGCCTGGAACGAGCCGTCCGACGCGAACAGGATCCCGGCGGCTACCATGCCGCCGGGAATCCACACGGTCTCCACGACATGCTGATACTCGTCCCAACCGCGAAATCCCTCCAACGGCGGCATGGGGTCCCAATACACGTTGTCCTGATTCTTTGAATAGAACCGCCCGGCACGATCGAATGCCGTGCTGTCCTGCGTATATGACCACGCCTGGTAGTAACTCTTGGTCAGCGCAAGGATGCGAGCATGAATATCGTCCGTGAGATCCAGCTTGCGAATCTGCTCCGCATGGGCCGTGACGAGCAACAGCGCGGCGAGTGCCAGGCAGCCGGCATAGGCGACAGCTCGGAGAATCAATCGTGTAACCCTGGTGTTTCCTGCGTCATGTAGGCCGGCCGCTTCCAGATGTCCCGTTCGTACATGCGCTCGACGGCAGCATGCACCACGCGGTCGTTGTCCGCGTGCTTCAACGGCGGCTGCAGCAGGCAACGGTTGCGCTCGTACAGCGGCTGGTCGTAGATCAGCCGGTACTGCTCCGTCCGGAGATCCTTCATCCAGTTGCCCCACAGCGAGCGCGCCCGGTACTCGCGCATCGCCTCGATATCGATGATGCCGGCCGCGTACGAGGCGCTGCCCCCGGCAGCATGATTCGAGATCAATTGACCCTGGTAGTCGACGATCATCGAATTGCCGCCGAACGTATCCAGCGGAAACGGCGAGTCGGGCATCGGCAGATAGGACGCGGGGTTTGGCGCAATGACGAACATGGTGTTGTCGAGGGCCCGCGCGCGATTCTGCACTTCCCACAACTGGTTGGCGACGTACGGTTCCGGGTAGCTGGGCCGGTACACAATCTCGGCACCGTTCATGGCCAGGCCGCGGGCCGTTTCCGGATAACTGCCTTCCATGCAGATGATGCAACCAATACGACCGATATCCGTGTCGGTTACCGGGAAAAACGCGTCCAGTCCCTCACCATAGAGCTCGACCCACTTGTCCCAGACGTCATGCGGCACGGTGGAATGTTCCCGGGCAAATACCTGCATCTTGTAATGGGTATGCACGAGTTCGCCGCGCGGATCGATGACGAATGCGCAATTGAAAAATCGTTCGGGGAATTCGGGATGCTTTGCCTTGGCCTGTGCCACGATGTAGGCATCGACATCGCGGGCGAGGTCGCCGAGGTACTCGGTTTCCGGCCCGGGGAGATCGATCGCGGTGCGCTCGACATACTCTACGTGATCCCAGTCGAAGATCTCGTCGGTGAAGCCCTGCAGGGCACCTTCCGGGATGGCGATCAGGCGCACCGGCAGGTCGATGGACGTCAGCCAGATTGCGGCCCGCGTGAGTTCGGCGATGTGATCCAGGTTGCGCTGAATGTCTGAACGCTGCTGCGCGCCGCGCATCACCGGCTGCAGTGCCAGCGCCATGTATTGTCCGATCCGTTTGCTCCGCTTGCTCATCACATGCTCCTCTGCCGACAGATGCCAGGTGTAGTCACATTAGTTACGATTGGGGAATACCGACAACTACCCGATCGGGTAGTGGCGAGGCAGACGGCAGCCCACCTAGGCTGCGCTCCTTGGCTGCTTGGGGGGGTGACAACATGTATTCGAAATCAACGCGTCGCGACATTCTGAAATACTGGGCATCGGGCACCGTGATCGGTGCGCTCGGATCGCTATATTCCGGCTCAATACTGGCCGCCGGCCACGAGCCTCGTCCGGGGCCACGGGTCGGTGGATCCGTTATTCGCAAAGGTGACAGCGACTACGAAAGCTGGCGCCGGTCCATGGTGTTCCATCGTTCCAAGCCTGATCGTTATCCCGACATGATCGTCCAGGCGACGTCGGTCGAGGATGTGCAGGCGGCGGTGAGATACGCGGCGGACAACAATCTCAAGGTCACGACTCGCAGCGGCGGGCACAACGCGCTCGGGGCGTCGCTGCGGGAT
Organism: Gammaproteobacteria bacterium; assembly: GCA_030066665.1. Taxonomy (GTDB): domain Bacteria; phylum Pseudomonadota; class Gammaproteobacteria; order Steroidobacterales; genus J054. The sequence goes on along the minus strand of JASJBD010000001.1, from coordinate 42,297 downwards.
GGCGGGGTCTGTATCGATGTGTCTCCCCTCAACGACGTGCAGATCGATGACGACCGCCAGCTGGCGCTGACCCAGCCCGGCACGAAAGGTATCCAGCTGACGGCGCAGGCCGGCGCGCGCGGTTTCAGTTTCCCGGTGCCGCATTGCCCGACTGTCGGCATCGGTGGCTTCGTGCTCGGGGGCGGTATTGGTCTGAACTACACGGCCCGCGACGGCTTCGCCGCACTGTCGATCGAGGGCGCCGAGATTGTCACCGCCGACGGTGAAATCGTCATGGCCACGCGGGATGAGAACCCGGACCTCTACTGGGCGGTTCGCGGCGGTGGTCCCGGCTTCTTCGGCGTGGTGACCCGCTATGACTTGAAGCTGTATCCGACCGCGCAAGGCATTCTGGCTAATACATACATCCTGCCGCTGGAGGAGTTGGAGGCAGCCACGCAGGCGCTGGATCAGCTACATGAAGGCAAGGATGACCGGGTCGAGATCATGGCCGCGCTGATGCACAGTCCGGTAGCGCCGCCGGATGCTCCGCCCGAACAGTCCAAGATCTTTATCGTCACGGCCTATGCTTTTGGTGACACGGTGGCGGAGTCCCGGGACTTGCTCCGGCCGCTCGCGCGTTCGATCCTGCCGCGCAAGAGCATCGCCTTGGTCGAATACGAAAAGCTGGATTTCCCCGGCCTGTACAAGTTTTTCACGCCGGATACGCCGGGCGGGGCCCACGGCCGGTACGGGGTCGATGGGGTGCTGACCAATGAACCGGGCAAGATCTTCGTCGACGTGGCCGACCACTTCCGCTCGACTCCGTCACCGATCAATCACGTGCTCGGCGCTTATGGCATGAACCTCGAGACGCGTGACGATTCCTGCCTGTCCTGGAATGCCCGGCACTATGTCGGTGCATTCATCATCTGGCAGGACGAAACCCAGGACGATGCCAATTTCGACTGGCTCGACGGGGCAATACCGCACCTGGAACGCTACCAGGCGGGGCGATATATCAATGAGGTCGAGCTGCGGCGGCATCCCACGCACATTCGTGAATGCTTCACCGAAGAGAACTGGCGGAAGTTGGCTGACGCGCGCAAGAAATACGATCCCAACGGCGTATTCCACGGCTACCTGGGGCAAGTCTGAGTGATCGTTCCATTGAGTTCCGGATTGGATGCGTCTAGCGCGGATTGTCCTTATTGCACGGGTCAGCATCGGGCCCCATAGTTAAAGTGTGTACGCGTAGCGTCCGTAAAAGAGGAAAGGTGACAATGCCCAGAGACCGAAGCTACTTCCCGGCTACCTTCATTCTCGTTGGCTGCATGGCGATCGGCGCGGTCGCGTCGGGGGCCTATGCAGAAGCTAACCTGGAGAACGGAGAGCTCAAGGCCAAAGGCTGCCTGAATTGCCACGCCGAAGACGCTTTCGCAGCTTCGGAGGCCGACGCTCTGGCTGCTGACATTTCAGCCATTCTCGCCGGCGAAAAACCGCATATGCCGATTTCGCAGAAGCTGTCGGAACAGGATGTGGCGGATATTGCCGCGTACCTCGTCAGCGCCGGGTCAGCGCCCGATGCCGATACACCAGCCAATCTCGCCAACGGCGAGCGCCGGGGCCGCAGCTGCCTGGGTTGCCACGCGATCGACAACTTCGCAACTTACAAGGCGGACGGACTGGCAGCGTACATCAGGGCCATTCTCGCCGGCGAAACCGGGCACATGCGAATTCCCGCGACGCTGTCGGATGAGGACATCACTGACGTTGCCGCGTGGCTCGTCGCGGAGAACTCGGCGCCGGGCGGCTGAGCCGCGGCGACGCCGCGTTACAGAAGCGCCGCGACCGCGTTGGCGGAGAGTTCTGCCGACTCCATCGCCCCTTCCAGGCCGACATGGCGGACGCAAGCGTGTTCACCAGCAATCACCAAGCGTCCTGAAGGTTGGTTGAAGACGTCCGCGAAGCGATGCGGCTGACCGGGGGCGCGGGATGCGTACGTGCCGAGTGTGAACGGATCCCGGGTCCATGACCGGAGAGCCAGGGGCTCCAGGGCGCCTTCGGTGGCGGGCCGAACGCGGGCGAGTTCCTTGATCGTCGCCTGAAAGATTTCATCCTCGGACAGGTTGCCCCGCGAAGCATCCAGTCGGCCGGTCGTGAATACCCACAGGTGATCTTCCCCGCCGATGGGGGACGGGTTGACGAACGCCGTCTCGACCATGGGCAGGTCCGTCCAGAAATTTGGCGGCTGGCCGTCTTTTTCCCAGTAGGGTGAGGCAATGTGCAACAGCACGCTGGTGCCCATGCCGTACGGTATTTCGTTCACCGCTTCGGCCAGGAGCTGGGGCAGGGCGGGCTCGATGGCGATGTTTCGCAGGATCGTCAGCGGCACCGTGCAAATCACATATCGCGCGCGGACTTTCGATCCATTGCGACAACTAACGGTCACGCCGCTATCATCCTGCTCGATGCCGGTCACCCAGTGATCGAGTCGCACTTCGTTCGCAAGAGATGCGGCCATTGCGTCGGTCAGGCGACTCATGCCGCCTTTCAGGTAGTATCGCAGTGGCGCGCCGCTCTCGAAGGCCTGCTCCATACCGTACATGCCCCATTTCAACAGCCGCAGATGCCAGAGCGCCGAAATTTCGTCCAGCTCGTCGTACTGCCAACCAGTCATTATCAATTTGAGGGCTTCGGGGCTGGCCCCCTGGTCGCGCAGGTACTGCCCGTAGGGAACATCGAGTTTCGCCGACTCCTCTGCCGACCAGGCATCGATGGTTGGTAACGGCAACGGTTGCGGAATGAAGTACTGTCCCATGCCGCTCGGCGCGATGTTGCGCAGCTTGCCTTCGAGGGTGTTGGCTGCAACTTCGGGCCATTGCTTCGCCGTGAAGCCTTCGCCGTTGAAGTGATACCAGTAGCTCGGCGTCATGCTTGGCCACTGCTCGGCTTCGAGCCCGAGTTCCTCGACGACGCCAAGCATGCGGTAGTAGATAGTGCCGATATCCGCGGCGCCAATCTCCGGGGCGCCGGGCAAATCAAATAGCGTTTCGATGCGCCCCCCGACTCGCGAAGTACCTTCCAGCACGACGACCGATGCGCCGGCCTTCTCGAGTAATCGGGCCGTGTGCAAACCGGAAATCCCGGCGCCGATCACGACGACATCAGCGGTTTCCATGTCGCGGGCGCAGCCCGGTAGTGCCAACGTAGCGACCGTGCCAGTAGCGCCGCCCAGGAATGTTCGTCGTGTTGTTTTCACTATGACTACCTCCGCTCTTCAATCACCGGTCTGGTTGACACTTCTACGTTATGCTTCCAGCACACGAGGAAGCAGGCTGGACAGTCTAAGGGAGTCGGCGTGACCCGAGCGACAGTACGCCCGTCGTGGATTGTACTTATAGCCGTCGTAATCACCGGGCTCGGCCTTGGTGTAGCTGCGTGGTTGCTGGACGCGGGCGCAATGAGCGTGCCCCTGAGCGAACTGGAAGCCATGTATGCCACGCCGGAGTCCAGGTTTCTGGACGTCGACGGCGTGCGCCTGCACTACATGGACCAGGGTGCCGGCCCCGCAGTGCTGCTGCTGCACGCGTCCTTCATGCACCTCCGCACCTGGGACCGCATGGCGGCGACACTTGCTGAGCAGCATCGCGTCGTGCGGCTCGACCTGCTCATTTCCGGTCTGACCGGTCCGGATCCACGCGACGACTACTCGATGGACCGCAATCGCGCGCTCACCCTGGGCCTGATGGATCGCCTCGGTATCGACGACTTTTCAGTTGTCGGGACGTCGTCGGGCGGCATCATCGCCTTCAATCTCGCGGCCGCACACGCCGGGCGGGTCAAGCGGCTGGTGTTGATCAATTCTGCCGGCATGCCGCGCTCGGCTGCTACAGATCCGAACCGACGGGCGCGGCGCGGCGGCCTGGCCAACTGGGTCCAGGCTCGCTACATGACTCGCCGCGCGGTGCGCCGCACGCTGGACATGAACTTCGTCGAGCCTCACGAACCGCCGGAATGGCTGGTGGACATGAACTACGACATGTGGCGCCGCGCTGGGCGCCGCGAGGCCATGGCCATGCAGCTGCGGAATTTCCGCACTGGTGATCCGCAAGCGACGCTGGCGCAGGTCAAAGCACCGACGCTGATCCTGTGGGGGCTCGAGAACGCCACCGTAATGCACCTGGAAGCCGATGTGTTTCAGCACTGGCTGGTGAACGCACCAACGTATCTGAAGAAATACACGGGCGTTGGTCACTACCTCTACCTCGAGATCCCGGACCAGGCGCAGACCGACATCGGCGATTTCCTCAGCGGTCGCCTGGATTCGCAGCTGGTGTCGATCGAACGGCGGGTCGGCCCGGGTGCTTTTTGACTATTGCTCGGCGGGGAATTCGCCGTCTTGCGCCGCGCGCACAAACGCCGCGAGTTCACCGTTGAAGCGTTCGGGCTCTTCGGCAAACGGTGAGTGTCCGGATTCGTCATAGACGGAAACGCGCACCCGGGCTAACGCTTGCGCTGTCGTCAGGACGTCGGCGAACGGTACGATCGGATCGCGCCACCCGGCGCTGAATAGCAACGGTATATCGATCGCCCCGGCCAGATCCGTGTTGTCTCCCGGGTCGGCGCCTATCGCGCGTTTGGCATAGGCCGGCATCGTCATCGCGGCATTCCGCGTCCGGTGTTGCCACTCGTCCGGCATGGGTCGGCCCGTCAGCATGTCGATGGTCAGATCGATTGCGTGCAGATTGTCGGCAATGCTGTTGGACAATGTCAGCCGGGCCCAGTTGGTATCCATGGGGTTTTGTGGATCGCCCGGCTCGCGCACCGGAATCTGCACGAGGCGGCCGGTTGTACCAACGAGGTTCAAACCACCGAGTTGGTCCGCACCGTAATGGCGGATGTAATGCATCGTGACAAGCCCGCCAAAGGACCAGGCGACCACGACCGGTCGCGTGAGGCCCGTCGCCCGCATGACTGCCATGACATCGTCGGCGAAGAGCCGGTCCGAATAGGACGCGGTCTCCCAGGGTTTACCCGAGTTTCCGTGGCCACGCAGGTCGAATGCAACCAGGTGAAATTCTCTCGCCAGGTCCACATCCCGGAGTTGCGCATCAAAGCTGAGGTAGGTCTGGGAGAATCCGTGGATAAAGAGAATACCCGGAGCGTCTGGCGGACCCGCCTCGACCACGTTGAGTGGAACGCCATCTGATCCGGAAACCGTGGAGTAACGCAGCGTATCGGCGGCTGGGGTTTTCGCTGTCGGCGCCGCCGCCTTCGCGACCACCGCTCTGCCCACCGTGGCGCCCGCATCCGCGCGACCCGCGGCGATATCGAGGAGATAGCCAGGCGCAATGAAGTGACAGTAATGCACCCCGCGTCCACGGCCTTCCAGCATGGCGAAACGCGGATCGGTCCAGTCGACGCGAAATCCCTTCGCGCGGACATGCAGGTTCCCCGCCGCATCCAGGTAAGCCAGTTCGAAACGCTCCAGCCAGCGCCTGCCAGTGCTGGCCGGATCGGCGTCGTCGAAGACGTCCTCATCCGCGTCGAACAGGACCCGTGGTGCGGTACCGGCACCGAGCGCCTGCCGTACCTGGTGGTAGGTTGCGCGGTTCATGTCCTGGCACAGGCCGTCGGGTCCCGCGGCACCGTCGCCATGAATCGCGTTCAGGTGATCGGCGCTTTTGAGCTTGCAGGAAAGCGCCACCGCACGGCCGCGTTGATCAGTCCAGACAAATCCATGCAGGCTCAGTGGCCGGATGCCGGTCTTGGACCTGACGAAGTCATCGACGTCGGCGTGAACCGTGACCTGACCAACGATTTTCGTGTTGCTGACAATGCGTTGGGCTGTCGTGCAAAACGCCTCGGGCGTGGCTGTCAGCAGGTCGATGCCGACGCCGGTCTCCGGCCCATCCGCGGCACGCGAAACGCCAGTCGTGCAGGCGACCAGGAGAATCGTTGCGGCGATAGCCAATGTCGAGATTCGTCGGTGCACGCCCTTGACCCTGATGAACCGGGAGTCTCCTTTGAATCAGGGAGTCTCGCTCAAGCGGGCGATTTCCTTGATGTCCTCCGGTTCCAGTCGGCGACAGAGCACCGGCCCGATCCCCCAGGGGAAATACCAGTGCACCCACCAATACAAGCGGCTGACCAGGGCCTGATAGGCTTTCAACACGAGCACCATCTGTTCCCTGGTGACATCGGTTTCAAAAAGAGCCGCGATCGCCTGTGCGAATCGCCCTAGCGTCTTCTGGCCGCCGTACTCGCCCAGGCCGAACGCACCGATAGACAGGGCCATAAAGATTTTCTGTATTTGTGGCAGAGTGAAATCGGGATCTGATGCCCAACTGATAATGCCGCTCAATTCCGCCCCGGCGTACGAGTAATACTCGGCATACACGTGGGTCCAGTGCCCGAAGTACTGTCCCTTCGCATATTTGCCGGCATCGGAGTGGCTGATGATGCCGTAATGGAAGCGCTTGATTTCGTCCGGGCACTCCAGAAAGATGCGCTGGGTTTCTGCTTCCAGTTCTGCCTTGATTTCCTGCCAGTTGTTCGCGGCTGCCATTTCAAACTCCTTCGGCCGACTTCAGGGCTTCATCCGAAACGTCACCTGGTTGATAGCTTTTGAGAAGAAGTACGCGTCGGTCAGCTTGGTGGCGATGACCTGGAAACGCGCCAGCTCGGCAGCGTCGATCGTTGCAAGCCGCGGCAGCCTGAACGGCTCGACCACCGTGCCGTACTTGATGAGAAGACTGCCGTAACCGAGCGAAAAGATGCTGCCCTCCGGTTCATCTGGTAGCGGCACCAGGTTGTCGAGATCCGCATCGGGCAACATGCTGGGAATTGGTACCTTGAACATATGCCCAGCGCTCATCGAGGCAGCAAACACGGTGGTGAAGGGGAGCAGATCCACGAAGGCTTTGCAGACTTCGGGATTCTCATCCTCCACCAAAGAGGCGCTTATCGTGGTCTCGAAATCCGGCCATTCCATTTCAAATTGTGGTTTCAATGATCCGTGCCTCCGTACGCAAATTGAATCGCGTGTGTTGAATCCGAGCGATCACAGACCCACGCGATACGCTTCTCCGCCTGACGCTGTTGCAGGAGATGCGCAATTGAGATGGACGTCGGTTTGTTATGCGCGATCGGCCTGGGGAGACTCACCCGCAGCCGTTAGCTCCCGCCATCCAGCTCGGCTGCGTCGAAGATCGCCGCGAATTTCGCATGGAACCGCGCCGGGGTGAAGGACTCCGCCGCGTCGCGGACGACATCTACCGTTACGTGGGTGCCGCGCTCGCGCGCGAGCTTCTGCGACGCCTCGTGAATTTTCTTTACCGCAAACGTACGCACGAAGTGGGGCACCGCGTGGGAGACCTGATGCAGGGCCTGTTCCGCCGCCACGTCCCAGTCCACCCCGCCTGCCGAGACCTCACCGGCGACATCGCCCTTGGTCTCTATCAACAACTTCGTGACGGTGCTATTGACTGCGGTCTGGACCAGGTGCTTGGCGCCCATCAGCCCCATGAAGGGACCGACTTCCGATGAGACATAGCCGGCGGTGGGGATATCGGCGACGACGAAATTCTGGAAACCTTCCTCCGCGGACATTTTCTGGTCGTAGAAATTGCCGAATATCAGGTTTGGCCCGGAATTCACGATTTTTTCTTTCTTCAGGTCTAATGTGGGCGACACCAGTACTTCGTCGCAGCTCGCCGCCACGCGTTCCGCAGCATCGGCGTTGCTCAACGACACCAGCGGTACGCGAATTCCCACTTCCTTCTTGAAGCACTCGGCAATCCCGAGCGCGTAGGTATTGTGATTTTCGAAGGACAGCGCCGTGCTGAGCTCGAAGGTACTCCCGAATATCATGTTAGAGCGAATGAAGTGCGTGGCGTTTTTTACACACCGAGCCAGATGATCCCGGATGTCCAAATCGAAGTGTCCCGCGATCTGCTCGAGCCAGCGCAGCGAGTTGTCGAACCCGATAGGCACGATGTCGGCCATGTAGGGGATACCGAATTTTTCCTGCATCACGGCCGCGGTTTCCTGCCCGCAATCGTAGGGGTACATGCAGATATTCAGCTCGGCTGCGGGTGCGTTCCGAATCTCCTCGAAGGTCGCGCCTCCCGACAGCACCGCATTCACGTGTACACCAATGTCATTCAGCATGCGTTGCAGCTCGTAGACATCCGCCCGCCAGTTGAACATGCACAGCGCCGGGCCGATCAGGTTTACCGAGCGCGGCTGTTTTTCGGCATCGCCGTCCATCATGTCGACCAGTGCCTGGAAGGCTGTTTCCTTGCCCTCATTACAGGACTGGCCGATAGCCGGCCGCACTACCACGGTGTTCGGGTAGCCGATACGCGCGCACACGCCCTCTGCATCGTCCTGGCTGGTCTCGGTCACCGGGGCGGTCACCACGAACAGCGCGGCGGGCCGCTGCTCCGTGATCGCATCGATCACGTCGGCGAGCTGTTCCTCGCCCCCCTTCATGACGGAAGAGAGCTTCAGGTGGGAGGTATAGAGTTCCGCTGGCCAGTCGTTCAGCAACATGTTGTTGTGGACGTTGAAGTAATAGCCCGGCGCGGAATGAATGATCGTGCGCGCGTCTTCGATACCGGCCAGCGCCCACACCACGCCCTCGAAGGACGACGGCGTGTGCAGCTCCTGGCGCTTGAATTGTGGTTGGCTGTCGTTCATATCAATGCGCGGCGTACCGATGGTTCAGTTCGCGCCAGTGTTTCCAGATCGACGGACTCGTCATATTGTTGAAGTTCTTGCCGAAATTCAGCGCCCAGTCATAGCCATAATCGGCCAGGTGGAAGAAGATGCAGAACGACGGAATTAGTCGCGCCGAAGATTCCGGCTGCGCCTGCATCTCGTTGGCGATCACGGTCGGCTGAATTTCCTCGATCAGCTCGTCCAGCGAACCGAAATCCTCGTCGATAAAGTTGACGCCATAGCGCTCTTCCATGATGGCGCGTTCCTGCTTGTAGAACTTGTCTTTCATGGACGGCACCACGAATACCTCGGCGCCGAATTCGGCAACGATCTTGCCCATGGACATTTCGTTGGCGGGGCCGGAGACCAGCAGCATGCGTACCGGGTCTTCGGCAAACTTCTTCCTCAGTTTTTCGAGTTCCACGCGAGCTCGCTTTTCCTCCTCGTCCACCAGATCGTGCAGGGCCTGGCACCCTTCCTTGTCGGCAACGCGCCGGAAGAAATTCGTGGTGCCGTCGACGCCCACCGGAATCTCGATGAATTCCACGTCCTGCTCGAATTCCTTGGTCAGATACTTGCAGCTCTCGTACGAGCCCAGGTGGATCGGGTAGACGTTTTCAGCGCGGGTGATCTTGGCCATCTCGTCGATGTGGCTCTCGGGGAACAGGTACGTCGTCAGGCCCGCCTTTCGCAGCATTGTGCCGATTGCGCCCATGTTGTCGGCGTCCTGGCCGGAACGACCGACGATGCCGATGGCGCCCGGGTCGTGCTCGGTTTTGTCCAGCGTCTGCAGGATAGCGAGCCAGGACGCGTCCGAGCCACGCAGCATCGCGTCCGTGTAAACGAAACCCGTGTTGATCGAACGAATCCGCAAGCCTGGCAGCTCACGCTCCATCTCCACGCTCACGCCGTGGACATCGTCACCATTGAGCTGTGGAATGCAGGTATTGATGATCACGATTACCTTCGGGTGGTGCTTCTCGTAGACGTTGCGAATCTGCTCCTTCAGGCTCTCGTCGCCGCCGAAAATCACTTCGCTCTTGCTCAGCAAGGTACCTGCGGTAATCAGCTTCGCCGGACGGCAGTACAGCGTGGACATCTGGTTCTCGAACACGCAGGTCTGCGGGCCGTGCACCAGCGGGATCACACCTTCCACCTTGCCCAACGTCGCCAGCGCCTGGGTCGTGGAGCAGCCATGCTCGTAGTTCTTGATCGGCATTTGTGTTCTCCTACGCCGCCTTGTTCGCCTGCCACCAGTGATGGAGTTCATCGAAGGTCATGGGTTCCGGGACGTCCATGGATTCGTTGTTGTAGATATTGTCTGCCAGCTGTCGCATCGCATCGCACTCGGGCGAATCCGGCGCATACTGAAACAGGGTCTCCCCCCTGCCGGAAGCCGCCTTGATCTTTTCGCTATAGGGCACGAAACCGACAATCTGCGTGCCGAGCTGCTGGGCGAAACGGTTCAGGATTTCGCGTTCATTCGCCATGTTGCGCAGGTTGCCGACGATACCGCCCAAACGCACCCCGGAGCGCTGCGCAAATCGTGCCACCGCCTTGGAAATGTTGCAGGCGGCAAACATTGCCGGCAGCTCACCGCTGGTCACAATGTAAACTTCCTTCGCGTAACCACGCTTGAGCGGCATCGTGAATCCGCCGCAGACCACATCGCCCAGCACGTCGTACAACATCGCGTCCAGCTCCAGCTCGTCCGCGACATGTAATTGGCTGAGCGTGTGGATGGCCTCCGTGACCCCCTTGCCGGCGCAACCCGAACCCGGTACCGGTCCGCCGCTCTCGGCGCCGAACAGCATACCGGGCACGCTGTCATTCAGCGGGCTGGAGTAGATGACGTCATCTAACTTCACCCGCTGCGTCATAAAACCAACCTCCCGCAGCACGTCCAGGATCGCGTGGGGCATTTGCCCCCCGAGCAGCAGCCGCGTGCTGTCATGCTTCGGGTCGCAGCCCAGGTGCAGGACTCGCAGCCCGTTGCTGGCAAAGGCAAAACTGATATGCGACGAGATCATCGACTTGCCGATGCCACCTTTGCCATAGACCGCTATTTGTCGCATAAGCCTTTGCCTTGCCTCAGTTCACGTAGGGGCACCACCACTCGTACAGCTCCTCGAAGCTCATCGGCTGCGGCGTGGTGGGCTCGTAATCGCCGGCCATCACCAGCTCGGCCAGCCGGCGATACTGCCCCGCTTCGATGGAGTCGGGGTGGTCCTCAAATACCGTTTTGCCCTGGCCACCGCATTCCTTGACCAGCTGGCTAAATGGAATCATTGCGAGTACCTGGGTGCCGGTCTTGGCGGCGAAGTCGTTAATGATCTCTTCCTCTCTATCCATGCCGCGCAGGTTCACGATCAGTCCGCCCAGTTTGGAACCCGCGCGTTGCGCGAAACGGTTCACTGCGCCCATCACGTTTGCAGCTTGGTAAAGCGCTTCAAGCTCGCCGCTGGTGACAATGTAGGTAGTCTCGGCAAAGCCGTCGCGAATCGGCTGCGAGAATCCGCCGCACACGACATCGCCGAGGATGTCGTAGATGACGAGATCGGGCCCGAGCTCATCGAATACCTCGAGCCGCTTTAGCGTGTTGATCGCCTCCGTCACGCCCTTGCCGCCGCAGCCAATTCCCGGTTCCGGCCCGCCGGCTTCGGCGCAGAACACCGACCCATCGTGCTCGAATTGCAAGGGTGACTGGAGGACGATGTCGGCAACCTCGATGTCCTCGTATTCGAAGTCTTTTGCCGCCAGGACGTCGAGGATTGGTTTGGGGTACTCGGTGAGCAGGTTGTGGGTGCTGTCCGACATCGGGTCACAGCCCATTTGAAAGACTCGTTGCCCCCCGTCGGCGATGGCGTAAGACAGATGCGTGGCAATGGTGCTCTTGCCGATGCTGCCTTTGCCATAAAGTGCAATCTGCTTCATGCTGCTCCCCCACACATTAGATTAGTCTACGCCTGTTCGCCGCCAACGGGTCTGCGGGAAAGGACCGCCTGGCGTACGTAGTTTCCGAAGAGATGGCTCAATAGCGGACTACCGGCGGATACCCGTAGGCTTCGATTTCGGCCAGCGGCATGCCGCTGGCGCGGGCGAACTGGATGCCGATATCGTCCAGTGTCAGCCACTCGACCAGGCGGGCGCGGTGCTCATACATCGCGTTGATGTCGTCGGTAGTCGCCGGTTCCTGGGCGGTCGTATCCAGGATTTCGCGATACGCCGGCAGTACCGCCCGCAGCAATTCATCGACAAAGGGTTCGGCGTCCGTTTCCTGGAAAAAGTCCATCACACCGCACTCTGCGGAGATGCCGGCCATGATGCTACCGGGTTGGGTCTTGAAGCGGTCCGCGAAATCCCGATGATGCCGTTCGTAAACAGCCTGCACGGCCCGCTGGAAAATGTTCGTTGCGGTCGTGTTGCGTTCACCCGTCTGCAGGATGATGTCGGTAAACAAGACGATCGATCGGCCCCCGGCCTCGGTATCGTTCAAGTTCATCAGGAATACGAAACCCGGTACCCGCGGATTCGCCGGATAGGCCAGGGTCTCAAACTGCTTGATGCTGCCGGGACTGTTATAGATCTTGCCGTCGACGATGTGCAGCAACACCGTACCGGCCTTTTCCAGGACCGCGCCCCGCGATACCTCGGTGTGACAGCACCAGTTGTCGCCAGCGGCTTCGCGCACGGGTTCAGCGGCGTCGGCACCATTGATACCGGCATAGAAGTCGCGCAACAGGTCGATATAGCTGTCGCGCGGATGCGCGAAGTCCGTTCGGTTATTGCTCAAATGCCGTGCACCAGGATGAAACGCCCGACACTGGCATGCTCGCGTTCGGCCTTCGCGGCCTGGTACGCCGGCGAGTTGTACCAGCGGTGAAACTGATCGGCGGACTCAAAGGCCACGATGACCGTGCGCGGATAGTCCGCCTCGCCCTCAATCGTGGCCGTCTGCTCATCGACCGCCAGCACCCGGCCGTCATAGGCGGCCAGCGATGGACCGGATTTTTCCAGGTAGCGCTGGAACTGTTCCCGATCCGTGATCCGGCCCTGTGCGATGGCGTAGACGGTCACCGCCAGCTGCTCCGTTACTCGAAGGCGGCCTTGTAGTCCGAGATGAACTGGTCAAGCGAGATCGGCGGGCGCCCCAGCAGTTTCTCGATTGTGTCCGTCCGATGCTCGAGTGAACCGGCGGCGATCATGGCCAGTTCTTCGCAAACCGCGTCGACGCGCCAGTCCTTCATGCCGATCATGCGCAGGATGCCGGCGAATTCCTCGATCGGCTGATCGACGTAGTCGATCTGGCGGCCGAGCACTTTCGAGAACTTCTCGGCGACCTCGGTCATGGTCACCAGATCGGGCCCGGTGATGTCGTAGCTCTGGTTTTCGTGGCCCGGCTCGGTCAGCACTTTGGCAATGACCTCACCGATATCGCGCACGTCGGTCGTGACCAGCCGGCCACTCCCGAGCGGAAACACGATGGCATCTTTCGCCTTGACGCCGCGCGCCGTGCTCAGCAACAGCTGGTTGAAAAATGTCGGCCGAATCATGGTCCAGGTCAAGCCGGAATCCCGGAGCTGCTGTTCCGCAGCCACGTGCGCCTGCGTGACCTGCGTCGTGGCGCCCGGCACGGACTCCATCGACGACAGATAGACAATGTGTTTCACGCCGGCCTCCTGTGCCAGCTCGATGAACTGGCGCTCCCACTGTGGCTGATCTTCCTCGTTCGGCGTAACCAGGTAGGCCTTGTCGACACCAGCGAGCGCCTGGCGCAGAGCCTCGGCATCGCCGAAATCGCCGATCGCAATCTCCGCGCCCAGCTCTTCCAGCGGTCCGGCCTTGTCGGGATTACGGATCAGAACGCGAAATGGAGCTTTAGCCGCAGCCAGGTGTTTGGCGGCTTCGCCGCCGGTGTTGCCGGTGGCGCCGGTTAGCAGAATCATGGTGTGTGCCTCTGGCTGTTCTTATGTAAGAGGAACGTATTTTCTGTATTGCGGACCGGCCTGGCGCGCTGGCTGCGCGCTGTAGCCGGTAGATGAACAGTATCAGTGCGTTGGCATTGGGAGGGGCTATTTATCTAAAAACCCCCCCAATTATCTCCCTATTCCTTCATCCGGGACAATTACGGTTCGTACCTATTGAGAGGTCTCTGTCTCGACCCTACGTTGTTCCCCGAGGACAAAACCATTATTAGCCGCACGCATTTATCGCTCTTTCCCTAAGCGAATTCTGCCACCGGCGCAAAGTCCTCCGTCTCACCGTGTGACAAATTAAGGGGGTCACAATGACAAGGATCGTTGCCGGGTCTCTACCTGCGTCCATCCTCAGCCTTTGCCTCGTCTCGAACCTGCCGTTGTCGGTCCGCGCGGACCAGGAAGAAACCGATACCGGTCTCACGGGCACGGATGCTGCCGATGTTATTGAGCCAGGCCTGCCACTCTCGGCTGTTGCCACCGTCATTACCGACACCGGCGAAAAGGTCAGCGCCGCCGCGACCGGTATTGATGCCAAGGATGGCGATGACTCGATTACCAGCACGCTGGGCGTGGACTCGAATGCGACTGCGACCGCACTGTTGACCCAGGAGCCTGACGAGACCGAGGCGAACGCGACAAGCACTGCAATCAAGGCCGGCGACGGCAATGACACCGTTGACAACGACTCGATCATTAACGCGCTCGGCGCGTCGACCGGCGGTTATGCCGACGGGGCCATACTGGAGTTCCAGCAGATCGACCCGCTCGGCGACGACAAAGAAGTCGACGTATCGATCACGACCAAGACCGAAATGCTCGGCGTGGACCTCGGCGACGGCAACGACACGCTCGAGAACGACGGCATCCTGACGACCAATGGCTTCGCGACGACCGGTAACGCGACCGGCGAATTGAACGCGACAGTGCGCGAGTCTGCGGAATTCAAGTCCACCTCGGCCTCTGAAGCGACCGGCACCGGCATTCAGGGCGGTGGCGGAAATGACACCATCACGAACAACATTGCCTACGGCACGACGACAACCGCGACCAGCGGCGCGCTGGCAGTGGGGCTTACCGCCCCGGGCGATACGCTGCCAAAACCTGACAAGGACGCAAACATTACGACTGAAGCAAAGGCGACGTCGAAGGCCGAGGTCACCGGCATTCACGGTGATGAAGCCGAACTCGAAAACGAGAACAAGGACAGTTCCGCGTTTGGCCTGAACGGGCTGCAGGTCACATACGACAAGACCGTGTCGTCGCCGAGTGGCGACGACACCATTACGAACAACGGCTTTTTGACTGGCAACGCCACTGCAACCAGCGGCGCCGGATCCGGCTCTGTCAGTGTGCAGGTCGACGGCAGTGTCGAAACCAAAGCCACCGCCGAATCCGAAGCGACCGGCTCCGGCGTGAACGGTGGCGGCGGCAGCGACACGATCGACAACAACGGCGAGCTGCTGACCACGGCGACTGCAACTTCGGGGTCGGTCGCGGTTGCTGTCGAGATCGGCGCGAAGGATGAGAACGGCCAGACGGGCGGCGGCGGCAGCAACGGTAACGACAACGGCGCGCCAAAACCGCCGACGCCGTCCAAGGACAAGGAAAGCAAGAGCAGCACCGATGCCACGGCCAAGGCCAAGGCCGAAGCAACCGGCATCACGGCTGACGGCGATGCCCGTTCCGAGACCACCAGTTTTTCTGCTGGCATCGACGACAATGCGCTGGTGATCGATTACCAGAAGGTCGTCGAGTACCTGGAGGGCAATGACACGGTCTCCAACGACTTCGCGTTGCAGGCCTTCGGCACGGCGACCGCCGGTTCCGGCGCAGTTGGCGTGACCATCGCCAGCGCGGGCTCGGCCGAAGCCAAGGCGAACGCCGAGGCCGATTCCTATGCGGGCGCGATCTCGACCGGCTTCGGCAACGACATCATCACGAATCTCGGCCTGCTCACTACGGAATCGAACGCCAATGCGACGGCGGTCAGCGTTGGTGTGGCAGTCGGCCAGCCGGTGGACGACAGCGGTGGACAGAACGGCGGTGGCCAGGACGATCCGCCGACGCCGGCCAGCCCCGACAAGATCACATCGAAGACCGAGAACAACGCAACGGCCAAAGCGCGGGCGTCGGGTATCGACGCGGATGGTCCGGGCGAGAATGAAACAACGACCGGTTCGCTGAGCCTCGGTGTCGACGGCCTCGAATTTGGCCTGTCGCGTGACAAGGCAAAAGCTGCCGGAACCGATACGGTGACGAACGAGTTCGGCGTCACCGTGAACGCCCGTGCCGGAGCCGACTCGGTCGACGCCAGCATCCAGATCGACGCGGTCGGCTCGGTCAACTCCGAAGCCAAGGCCGTCGCCGAGGCCGAGGCCGTCGGTGTGGCCACTGGTGCCGGCGGTGACACGATTACGAACAGTGGCGTGTTGCTGGTCGGCGCCGACGCGGATGCCGACTCGGTGAGCTTTGGCCTGTCGGCGAGCAAACCACCGGCTGGCGAGACGCCCGGTGGCGACGGCGAGAACAAGAAAGACAAGACCAACGTCAAGACCGATGCGAGCGCGACCGCAACCGCAAACGCAATCGGCATCGATGCCGAGGGCAAGGATCACCTGAACAGCACCGCCGCCGGCCTGGAGATTAGCGGCAGCGGCCTGAACTTCCAGTGGTCGCAGGATAAGGAGTCACTCGGGGCAACGGATACGGTCACGAATACCGGTGCAGTCACGGCCACGGCCTATGCGGAGAGTGGCGCGGTCAGTCTCGGTATCGCGATCAATGCTGACGGTTCGATCGATGCCGAGGCCAACTCGAAGGCCAATGCGACCTCCAGCGGTGTCCTGACTGGCGGTGGCGGCGACACGATCGACAACCAGGCCCTCGTGGGCAGTTCGTCGACGGCGACGGCTACCGCGCTCGGTGTCACCGTCGGCGTCGCGCAGCCTACCGATGAAACCGGGCAGAAGCCGACCCTGTTCGACAAGATCAAGGAACGTTTTGCCAGCGCGAATAGCCAGGCGAATGCGGAGGCAACCGCGCGATCCAGCGGCATCGACAGCGAGGGCGACGCTGGCCGACAGACCGACAGCGTAGTTGTGGACATCAGTGCGGCAGGTCTGGTCGTAGACGTCGACCGCGAGTTCACATCCGCGGCCGGCGACGATGACGTGACCAACAGCGGTGACTTGACCGCCAGCGCCACCGCGCTGACGCTGGCCGGTGCGGCCGACGTCAAGGTCAATACCGAGGGCACAGCCTCATCGGAGACCAACGCGAAGTCGAAGGCCGAGGCCGGTGGCGTGCTCACTGGGGGCGGCGCCGACGACGTCACAAACAGCGGCACACTAGCCGCGACCGCGGACGCGACTGCCGGTGCAGTGTCCATCAGTTTCACGCAGCCGTCCGGCGAAGCGGTGCAGTCCAAGGCCGAGAGCAAGTCCGACGCGCAGGCGAACGCGACCGGCATCGCCACGGACGACGGGCGCGAATCAGCGTTGTCAACCACCGATGTGAGCATTGGACCCGACGGGATTATCACGGCGTACAGCAACGAAGAATCTGCGAACGCTGCGAATGACACTGTGAACAATGCGGGTGCCGTCTCCGCGACGGCGCTCACTTTATCCGGCGCTGGCGCCGGCGCGGGCGCGGTTGACCTGGACGGACCCGCGAAGGCTGATGCCAAAGCGAAGTCCGTATCGCGCGCGGTCGCGGTCGATGTCGGCGGCGGAGACGACTTCATCGACACCGAGGGTCAGCTGACGGCCAGTGCCGATGCGATCAGCGGCGCGCTTGCGGTCGCAGTCAACAAGAATGCTGACGAGAACTCCAAGGGCAAGGCCGAGGTCGAGGCCGGCGCAACCGCGGAGTCAACCGCGGTCGGCATTGCCGGTGACAGCGGCGAGAACCGGCAGACCGACATCAACCTGTCGATCACGCGCGACGGCTTGGCCGGCAGCTATGCGAACGAGAAGTTCACCCAGACTGGCGACGATGAGATTACGAACCGCGGCGGCGTGGATGCCGAGGCGACCTCGACGGCCGGCGCCGCGGGCGTGGCCATTGCGATCGAAGGCTCGGCCAGCAGCACCGTCAACGTCAGCGCGAAGAGCGACTCGAAAGCAATCGAAGCCGGCGGCGGCGCCGACTTCATCGACAACAGTGGCACCCTGACGGCTGACTCCGATTCGATCGCCGCGACTCTGAGCGTTGCCGTCACGACCGACGGTAATGCGACCACGAACATCGGCCTGATGGACGGTGGCAACAAGGCCGAGGCCAGTGCGGTCGGCATCGACAGCGCCGGTCAGTCCCAGGACTCGACGTTGGTCAGCGGCGCGATCAACTTTGATGACATCGGCGTCGAAGCGAATTACACCAAGATAGAGGACACGCTGGCCGGTGACGGCATCGATGAAATCATCAACAGCGGTGACGTAACGGCAACCAGTTCCGCGCTGGCGCCGGAGGTTGCCGCCGGCATTACCGGTGAGGGCGTCGCTCTGTCGATCGGCCGCACTTCGGCTGAGGCGACTGCCAGCGCGATCGAAGCCGGTAACCTCGGCGACAGTGTCGACAACAGCGGCCATCTCACCGCTGCGGCCGATGCCGAGGCGATCCTCGCGAATGTCGCGGTGGCCGGCAAGGGTCTCGCCATTGCGGCCAACTCCGTGTGGGACGGCGGCACCAAGGCGGAAGCAGCCGCGACAGGCATCGACGCAGATAGCGGCGCACAGAAGACGACAATGGTCGACGCGAAGGCCAATTCGGACGTCGCGTACGTGCGCTATACGGACGAGTATCAGGCGGCGGCCGGTAACGACGAGGTCACGAACACCGGGCAGATCGATGCGAGCGCCTTCGCGCTGGCGCCGTCGCTGAGCGTCGCCGTTGACCTCGGCCAGGAGAACAAGACCGGAATCGCGGCCGCGGTGTCGACGTCCACTGCCGAAGCGAAGACTAACGCGATCCGTGGTGGCGACGGTGACGATACGCTCGATAACAGCGGCCTGTTGAATGCCACTGCAGACGCGAACGCAGTCTCGGCCAACGTTGCGGTCGTGAACCAGGGTGTCGCCGCGGCAGCGGATGCCGTGTGGGACGGTGGTACCAAGGCCGAAGCCGAGGCGACCGGTATTGCCGGTGACGGTGGGGATCGGACGCGCAATACACGCCTGTCGATCGGTACCAACGACACCAGCTTTACGAAAGAGACTGTAGCCGCCGACGGCGTCGATGACATCGACAATACCGGCGAGATCAATGCCGATGCGACTGCGAATGCCGGTTCGGTCGGTGTGGCCGTGGCCGCCAAGGGCGTCGGCGTGGCAACGTCTACAGCAACCGCGGATTCCACGGCGACCGCGATCGATGCCGGGGCCGGCGCCAGCACGGATGACGTGTTCAATTCGGGACAACTGTCCGCAGACTCGACCGCGCGCGCGGCTGCGGCTTCCGTGAGTGTGACCAATGGCGGTGTCGCGCTGTCCTTCGATTCCGTGTGGGATGGCGGTACCGGCGCAACGGCGACCGCCCGCGGTATCGACCTCGGTGAAGGTGGCGAAACTCTCACCAACGAAGGTGAGATCGGCGCGTCGGCGGATGCAGAAACGCTGTCGGCGAGCATCGCGGTCAGCATGAAGGGTGTCGCGGGTGCGTCCGCAACTTCGTCCGGCAAAGCTGATGCGGTCGCAATTGACGCCAGCGGGGGTGACGATGTCGATACCGTCACCAACAGTGGTGAATTGACGGCCGATGCTCTGTCGATTGCAGCCGCTTCATCGATCTCTGTAACGAACCAGGGCTTGTCGATTGCGACCGGCGCCGTCTGGGACGGCGGCACGGGCTCTGAGGCTACGGCACGAGGTATCGACGTTGGCGATGGTGCCGACGTGATTACCAACACCAATGGCATCACCGCGACCAGTGACGCGATCGCTGCGGAAGCCGCGGTCGGTGTCTCGGTGCAGGGCGTGGCCGGCGCCAGTGCAACTTCCAGCGGTGATGCGGAAGCAACTGCAATCCACGCGGGCGATGAAGACAACGATGCGGTCGATACGGTGACCAACAGCGGCAGGCTGGTCGCCGATGCTGAATCGAATGCGGCGACCGCGACCGTCGCGGTGACGAACCAGGGCGTGGCGCTCGCGGCAGGCGCGGTCTGGGATGGTGGCACCGGTTCGGATGCGAAATCCCGTGGTATCGAAACGGGCGGTGGTGCCGACGTAATCAACAACACCGGCGACGTCGACGCATTGTCGACTGCGCGCGTCGCAGAGCTGTCGACCGCCGTCGCGGTGCAGGGCGTGGCTGGTGCAATCGCCACGTCCACCGGTGAAGCCGACGCTGTCGCGATCGATGCCGGTAGCGGTGATGCTGATGATGAAGTATTCAACAGTGGCACCCTGGTTGCCGATGCGGACGCCATTGCGGCGACGGCAGCGGTCAGTGTTACCACGGCGGGTGTGGCCGTGGCCGGCGGCGCGACCTGGGATGGTGGCACGACGGCAACCGCCGACGCCCAGGGTATTGCCGTCGGTGAGGGCAGCGACGACGTTACCAATGACGGTGACATGACGATTACCGCCGACGCGAAGTCGGCGGAGGCCGCAGTCGGTGTCGCCGTGTCCGGGGTGGCCGGAGCAACAGCCACGGCGACCGGCGACGCGACGGCCATCGGTATTAATGCCGGTGACGGCAATGCCGTCGACACCGTGACGAATACCGGCGACCTGGTAGTCGAGTCCGATGCCCTGTCGATCGCCGCAGCCGTGTCGGTAACCACAGCGGGTGTCGGCGTCGCCGGCGGGGAAGTCTGGGACGGCGGCACGGAGGCCAATACGAAGAGCACCGGTATTGCCGTTGGCGAAGGCGGTGACGAGATCACCAACAGCGGGTTGGTGGATGTCCATGCGGATTCGAAGGTCGCCGAGCTGGCGGTTTCGGTCGCGATCGAAGGTGCGTCCGGGGCAAGCGCGAGTTCCACCGGGACGGCTGATGCAACCGCGATCGATGCCGGTGCCGGTGACTATGTCGACACAATTACCAACACCGGCACGCTCGATGCAGAGGCCGATGCGCTGGCGACCGCGGCTGCTGTCGCGGTGACCAAATTCGGCGTATCCGGCACCAGCGGTGGTGCGGTCTGGGACGGCGGCACGACTGGTGACGCGCGGGCGCGCGGTATCGATGGCGGGTCGGGCGGCGACACGGTCGACAACGAAGGTTCGATCAACGCGGACGCGGATGCGATCGCGGCTTCCGCCGCGGTCAGCGTGACCGTGGCCGGTGTTGCGGGCTCCATCAATACGTCGACGGCCGAGGCCAATGCCAGCGGCATCGATGTGAGCCAGGGTGACGACGAGGACAGTGTCACCAGCAGTGGCAACATCACCGCCGCTTCCAAGGGCCTTGCGAATACCGCGACCGCTGCGGTTACGCCGGCCGGCGTGGCGATTGCTGCGGACGCGATCTGGGATGGTGGCACCAGCGCCGCTACACGCGCGCGTGCCGTCGAGACCGGCCTGGGTGCAGACGACATCGTGATCCAGACGGCGGCGGGTGCGACCGAAGACATCGACGTCAGTGCGAGCACGCTGGCGGAAGCCGCGTCGGCATCGGTAGCAGTCACGGTCGGTGGCGTGGCCGGCGCGGTCGCGACGTCGACCGCCGAAGCCGATGCCGTCGGTCTGGATGCCGGTGAAGGCGAGTACGACGATGTCGTGACCAGCGATGCGAACCTGACTGCCGATTCCACGGCGATAGCGGCTTCGGCAGCGGTGTCTTTTGCCGGTTTCGGCGTCGCGGTTGCCGGGAACAATGTCTGGGATGGCGGCACGACCGCCGTTGCGGACGCCACCAGTATCGAGGTCGGTGCCGGCGACGATGATGTGACCAGTACCGGTGCCGTGACGACCGATTCGGTGGCTACCGCGACCGGGATCAGCGCGTCAGTGACTGCCGGCGGTGTCGGTGGCGCGATCACGGCCGCAAACGCGACCGCGGACTCGACTGCGATCGACCTCGGCGCCGGTGACGACGATGCGGAGACGAGCAACACCATCGACGTCACGTCGGTTGCCAACGCGAACACGATCAGTGTCGCAGGCGCCACCTACGGTGTAGCGGTAGCTGGCAACAATGCCTGGGATGGCGGCACTACGGCAGTGGCCCGCAGTTCCGGTATCGATGCCGGCAGCGGTGTCGACGAGATCGATAACAGCGCGGCGATTACGACGAACGCAACTACCGTCGCGCCGACCTTGTCGGTTGCCTACACCACGGGCGGGGTCGCCGCGGCCGTCTCCACGGCGACGGGCGATGCCGCGGCGAACGCGATCGAAGGCGGCGATGACGCCGACCGAATCAACAGCACCGGCGATCTCGATGCCAGCGCGGATGCGGTGGCCGTGGCGGCTAACCTGGCGCTGACCGGCGTCGGCGTGGCCGGCGGTGCGGATGCGGTCTGGGATGGCGGTACCGTGACGCGGGCCGATGCGCGGGCAATCAGCGGCGGCACCGGCAACGACACGATCACATCGGGTGAATTCCCGGCCGAGCCGGAGAACCCGGCGCCTACGGCTGACGAGCCGGCAATCCCGAACACAGTCAACGCGACGGCGAACTCGACGACCGTCGCGACCACGGCGGCGATTACCGGCGCCGGTGTATCGATCGCCACGACAACGGCGACGGCTGACGCCGACGGGCATGCAATCGATGGCGGTCTCGGCAACGACGAGATTCGCAATGCCAGCAACCTGCAAGGCGAGGCGAACGCAAGCGCGACGGCGGTGAGCCTGACCGTGACCGGCGTCGGCGTCGGTGTGGCGGCCGACAGCGTCTGGGATGGCGGCACGACCGCGAGTGCGCGGGCCAGCGGTATCTCCGGTGGTGAGGGTAGCGACCTGATTCGCTCGGGCGATGTGTCGGAGCCAGAGGAAGATGAGGCGGAAGAAAATGGCCCGGCAACGATGGCTGAGGAGCCGGCCTTCGAGAACACAGTGACCGCGATCGCGGATGCCGATGCGGTGTCGGTCGGCGTGTCGCTGACCGGCGTCGGCGTGTCCGCATCGACGACGACATCGACGGCCAATGCCGACGCCAGTGCGATCGACGGTGGTGTCGGGGACGATGATGTCCGCAATGCCAGCGACATAATGAGTATTGCCGATGCCGATGCATCGGCTGTTGCCGCGTCGGTGACCGGCGCGGGTGTCGCCGGCGCCTTCGATTCTGTCTGGGATGGCGGCACCAAGGCGAATGCGACGGCGGCCGGTATCACGGGTGGCGACGGGATCGACAGCCTCGTGAACACAGCGGAGGTGACTTCGGTAGCCGACGCGGACACCCTGTCGGTTTCCGCTGCGGCGACGCTGACCGGCATGGCCGGCGCGGCGGCCGCGTCGACAGCGACCGGACGCGCGACCGGTCTCGATGGTGGTGCCGGCGAAGATTCGGTGACCAACGAGAGCAGCGTGTACGCGAAGAGCCTGGCCGACGGTGAAGGTGTCAGCGTCGCAGCGGTACTGGACGGCATTGCGGTTGCCGGATTGCTGGAAGCCGGCACGACGGCCGATTCGCAGGCCATTGGTCTGGCCGGCGGTGACGCCAGGGATATTGTGACCAACGCCGCCGACGCCGATATCCGTGTCGAGTCGCAGGCGAAGGCGGTCGATACCGCGGTCGCGGTCTCGCTGCGCGGGATTGCCGCGGCCAATTCGAATGCCGAGACCTTTGCCGACGCAGCCGGGCTGAGTGGCGGCGCCGGCAATGATGATGTGATCAACGACGGTACGATCACCACGGTGGAGACGGCCGGGGACGGTTCGGTTGCCCCGGGCGCCGTCACGGCCGACTCCCGGGCGCGGGCGATCAGCATCGCACTGGTGGGTGGTGGCATTGCGCAGGCGGATGCGAATGCGACCGCAACGACATCCGGTCTGCGCGGTGGCGAAGGTCAGGACCTGGTCGACAACAAAGGCGAGATCGACCTGGCGGCGACGGCAAAGTCGCGCGGCCAGGCGCTTGCCGTCAGCGGGGTTGGTGCGGCAGTCAGTGATGCCAGTGCGA
The DNA here is from genome assembly GCA_030066665.1 of Gammaproteobacteria bacterium. Taxonomy (GTDB): domain Bacteria; phylum Pseudomonadota; class Gammaproteobacteria; order Steroidobacterales; genus J054. The sequence goes on along the minus strand of JASJBD010000001.1, from coordinate 18,538 downwards.
CTTCGACGGTTGGCGGCAGCGCACTGGAAGGCGGCGATGGCGTCGACACGCTGGTCAATTCGAACACCGTAACAATTACCAATACGGCCATTACCACGACCCGGTCGATTTCTGTGGCCGGTGTGGGCGCATCCATCGGTTCGGCGGATTCCGTGGCGAACGCGTCTGCCGGCGGTGCCTCCGGTGGAGAAGGCAACGACACGATACTGAACACGGCATCGGGTGTGATCGATGTCGATGCCAAAGCCGACGTCGTTGCGCAGAACGTGACAGTGAGCGTCGCAGGCCTGGCGGACGGCTCGGCAAAGACGCTGACTCTTATCGATGCGGCGGGTCTCGCGGGTGATGCGGGCGACGATATGATCACGAACGAGGGCGCGATCGCCGTCAACGGTGAATCGAGAAGCCTGGCCGAAGGCGCCTCCGCGTCGGCAGCCGGTGATGCTACAGCCCGGGCCGGTACGGAAGTCGAAACGCGGTTGGCCGGCATCGATGGTGGCGACGGCGGGGACAGGATCCTGAACAAGGGCAACCTGCAGGTCGGGCCGGGAGAAGGCGAGGCGCGCTGGATGGCGACGCTGGAGGCGAGTTCGTCTTCCTCCGGATTCGCCGGCGCCTTCGATGCCCAGTCGTCGGCTTTTGCCGCGACCGATGCGATTGGCGTCGATGGTGGAAACGCTGACGACGACATCTCGAACGAAGGCGACTTGCGGGTACTGGCGACGGCGCTGAATACCACGAATGCAGGATCCAGCACCGCTTTCGGCACGTCGGAGGGCGGCGGCCTGTCCGGAGCGGTGACCGCGGGCGGCGGCCTGTCCGGCGGTACGGGTAACGACAAGCTGCAATCCGGCGGAACACTGGAAGTGGAGGCTGAGTCCAGGCTGGAACAGGAAGGCACGTCGAACACGTTCGCCGGCACGGGTGAAGATGGCGCGGAGCTGACCGCGAGCACTGCAGCCGTTGGCATGAGCGGGGGGGTTGGCGATGACTGCCTGCATATCGGCAGTGGCGTTAGCGACGGGTGTGAGCGTATTCATGACGGCGCACCGCAAGGCGAGCGTCGCCTGGTCGTGAATGCCACGTCGACACTGGACCAGGATGGCACGACGAGCACGTTTGCCGGCACGGGTGAGGCCGCGGCGACGCTGGCGGCCGATACCGTGGCAACCGGCATGAGCGGTGATGAAGGCGCCGACCGATTCGTCGTAGACGGCAGCCTGGAAATCGAGGCGCGTTCGAACCTGGTACAGAACGGCGGGACAACGTCCTTCGCCGGCACGGGCGACGCTGGCGCGACACTGGCGGCCGAGACGGTTGCCCGCGGTGTCAGCGGCGGCGCCGGCGAGGACCGGATCGTGGCAACCGGTGCAATCACGATTACGGCGCAATCGACGCTCGTGTCCAGGGGCGACAGCGACACGGTATTCGGCACCTCGGACGTGAATGCGGAAACCGGCGCGATTACCCGGGGCGCCGGCATTGACGGTGGCGACGCGGACGACGAGATCGACAGTGCGGCCGAGCTGACGCTGAATGCCACGTCGACCCTGACACTGAATAGCTCCAGTTACACCTTTGGCGGCACCGGTGAGTCCGGTAATTCACTGGCAGCGACGAGCGAGATGGATGGCATTCTCGGTGGCCAGGGCGATGACCGTATCTACAACTCCGGCGACATCTCGATCGAGTCGTTGGCGAAGCTGGACTCTGTCGGCGAGTCGGAGGCGACCTTTGGTACGTCGTCCGGCAACACGGTATCCGGCGGCATCGTCAAGGCCAGCGGCCTGCGCGGCGGTGCCGGAGACGACGAGATTGCGAATCGCACCGGGGCGCAGATCGACATCACGGCAACGGCGGACGTGAGTACCGAATCCATCGCCTATACCTTCGGCGGCGGTTCGACGGCCGCGTCCGTGTTGACCGGTGATGCCGAAGTGGTCGGTATTACCGGCGATGCCGGCGGTGACACGCTGGAGAACGCTGGCGATATCAGCCTGTCGGTGACGGCCAATCTCAAGTCCGATGGTGGATCCGAAACATCGATCGGTGGCAGCTCGGCGGTCGGCACGTCCGAAGCGGCTGCGCGCGCGATCGGCATGGACGGTGGTGACGACGACGACATTCTGACCAACACGGGTGCCATCGACATCGATGTGACCGTGGTCGCCGATGCGGTCGGCAATGCCGAGTCAGGCGTGTTTGTCGGCGACGCTGAGACTGGCGCGGTCACCGTGGCCAAAGCCACGGCGACGGGTCTGAGTACCGGCGAAGGCAACGACGAACTCACAAACTCGGGCCTGGTGCTGGTCGAGGCCGACGCCACTGGTTATGCGCTGGGATACGCCAGCGGACAGACCATTTCGATTGGTAATACCAGCACATCGGTCGGTCGCAGTACGGCAGAGGCGACCGCGGTCGGCATTGTGGACGGCGACGATGCCAGCACGATCACCAACGAGAATACGCTGGACGTCAAGGCGACGGCCCGGACCGCGAAGGCGCTGGAAACGGCGTTCCGGGTCTACCGGCTGCAGGGCCAGAACAGCGAGGAAGTCGAGCCGGATTCGGACCTGATCCCGGAGGTCGTGCTGGAACTGCCGGACTTCAACGAGAATGATCCGGAGACCGGCCAGCCCAATAGCGAGAAGTACCCGCTCGGCACAATCGTGTACTGCACCGGCGGTGGGGCCGAGTGTGTGCCCAACACGGACGTGAACCGCAAGGGTAACTACCACGAGGCCGTGGTTGCGGCCGAGACGGACGAGTTCAGCTGGCAGTACGATGGTACGACGGATCCGGCGCCTGCCCCGTCGGCCTTCCTGCCGGACCTCAGCGATCCGGACAACCAGGCGATGTACCCGGACGGCACGATCCTGTACTGCACGGATACGGCCTGCAGTACGACGAATTCTGCCGGCAGCGAGCCTTTCGAAGTCAGCGTCGAAACCATCATCACGCCCGGCTGGCAGGTGTTTGCCGCGGTCGAGGATCTGCCCGACCTGGATGACCCGGCCAACCAGGCCCTCTATCCGGAAGGCACGGTCGTGGCCTGCCAGTCGACCGGCTGCACGCGTGATCCGGGCCTGGTAGGCGAAGATGCGGAAGCCGCCGCCACGTATTACGAAGTCAACGTCACTACGGACGACAGCGAGGACCCGCCGGTAGTCACGTATTCTTGGCAACCGTTCGACGGCCGCGACGTCGACGGCATGCGGATCGAAGGGCTCGAGATCCAGGTTGTGACGGTTGCGGAAGCCGACAGCTTCCCTTCCTATGCTGCGGCCAATGGTAATGGCCTGGGCGGTACCGGCAACGCGACAGGCAATAGTCGTGCCACGGCCACGGCCTGGGGTATGCGGCTCGGTGACGCCAGGGACGACGTGACCAACACTGGCCTGGTGAACGTGACGGCCACCGCGGAAGCGGTTTTTGCCGTGGCCGCCGATGGCGATAACTTCGGTGACGCAACCGGCAAAGCGTTTTCCTTTGGAGCAGCAGCCGCAACCGGCTTCGAACTCGGTGATGGCGACAATGTGCTGTGGAACAACGGCGATATCACCGTGCTTGCCCAGCCGACCACGCAGTCCTTCGCCGAGGCCTCGGGCGGCGACATCTGTATCTGGTTCTTCGGTTGGTGGTGCGGCGGCGGTGGCGACGGTATCGGCACCGCCGAAGCGACGCTGGTCGCAGACGCCAGGGGGATCACCAGCGGGGATGGTGCCGACACCTTTACCAACGAAGGCGAAATTACTGTTACCGCGGCGCCATTGGTGCGTACCGACAACCGCAAAGGTGAATTCGTCGCCGACGTGCGGCAGGAGAATTCCGAAACCATCAACGTGTTCGTCACATCCCGGGCTATCGGTATCGAAACCGGCGCTGGCGATGACGATGTCACGAACACAGGCGAAGTGACCGTCTTGGCAAAGGACCTATTGAGCGGCTGCAGCAACCAGGCCTGCGTGGACTTCACCAAGGCCAAGGGCATCGACAGCAGCGTGGTCGAGGCCGCCGGGATCCTGACTGGCGACGGCAATGACACGCTGCGAAACAATGGTGTTGTCTCGGCGCAGATCCTGATCGACGGGGAACGCTCGGATACGGTTGCAATCGACCTCGGTGCCGGTGATGACACACTGTACCTCGGCGACGAAGCCGACATCACCGGCAGTGTGACACTGGGCGAAGGCGACGACATGCTGGAGTTGTCGGGTACTCCGACCATCACGCATTCGAATCCCGCGCTGGTCAATCCCGCGGCCGCAGGTGGTGTGGATACGCTGATGCTCAATGGCGCCGGCGCGTTCGCCGGCAGCCCGACGGGCTTCGAGCGTGCCGGCAAGATCGGCGCTGGCACGTATCAGCTGCCCGGCATGGATAGCATGCGGCATCTCACGGTCGACGAAGGGACACTGGCACTCGACAGCGACTACGAATTTGCCGCAGATGGCGAGTATGTCACCGCGGTTTACACCGACGGCCGCTTCGGCCAATTGAGCATCAACGGTGACACGTCGCTGGATGGCGACATCGAGGTTGAGAAACGCGGCGACACGTTTGTGCGCGGCGGTACTCGGTACGACCTGATCGAGGCGACGGGCGCGGTAACCGATGCCTTTGCCACGATGACCTTGCCCGAACCGACGCCGTTGCTGCGCTTTGAGCTCGATCAGGATGCCGACAGCCTCGGACTCGAGGCGGTGGCAGAGCCGTTCGAGAAGGTCGCGACGAATCCCATGCGGGACACGATTGCCCGAAACCTCAATGGTGTGGCGCGCAATGCAACCGGGGACTTCGCCGAGGTGCTGGGTCGGATGCAGTCCATGCAGGACGGTTTCGACCGGGCCTTCCAGAGTCTCAGCCCGGATTCGCACCAGGTTTCCGCGGTCGGGAGTGCGTCCATGATTCAGCAAACCACGAGCCTGTTGCAGTCGCATTTGCGCATGAGTCGCGGGCTGTATCGTGGCACGCGACGGGCGGCGCCCAGTCTCGGCAATGTCGGGCTGTCGCTGAACAGCAACGGTGAAGCCAGCGTCGGTTTTAACAGCGGCCCGCACCTCGCGCCGCGTGCCTACACCGGGGAATTCAGCGGCGGGGCACTAGCGCCAGCCATGAGCGCATCCGGACCGACTGCACGCAAGCCGAATGCGCAATCGCGCTCCCAGGCGTGGCTGCTGGGCCTGATGTCCAAGGGCAAGTTCGACGAGGTGGATGGCTATACCGCCTTTGACCAGGACACCGGCGCATTCGCTCTCGGGTATGACTTCCGGTTGGGTGAACGTTGGCTCGTTGGCGCCAGCGTCGGCAAGGCCGAAACCGAAATTGACATGTTCGACGCGTTTGCCGAGGGAGATATCGAAGGTTGGTACGGCAGCCTCTACGGTAGCTGGTTCACACCGCGCCACTACATTGAGTTTGGCGCGTCGTACACCGACCAGGACATCGACAACCGCCGGTTGCTCGAGGTCGGTGGCCTGTCCCGGATCGCGAGCAGCTCCCACAAGGGCGACGTGCTGGCCACGTTTGCCGGTGCGGGCATGCTGTTTGAGTTCGACGCCGTATACATCGAACCGTACGCGACACTGCAGTACGTGCATTTCGATGAGAAAGGCTTCACCGAGACGGGTGCAGGCAGCCTGAACCAGATCGTCGCTGCCCGCTCGACGGACGCGTTGTTTGGCGAGACGGGTGCTACCCTGGGCCGCAGTCACCAGCTCGGCGATGGGGAACTTGACTGGCACCTGTCAGCCGGCCTGAACTACGACTTCGACATCGACGACGCGCGGATCAGCTATTCCTATGCCGGTGCGCCCGGCACGGTACTCCAGCTGGAGGGGCGCCAGCTCGGCGAAACGAGCGGCGTGTTCGGTGCCGGGGTCGCCTGGAGCAGCGACCGGATCGGCCTGTCCCTCGACTACCTCGGGCGTTTCAACAGCGACTATGACGAGCAATCCGTAGGTGCGTTTTTCACATTGCGGTTCTGATGATAGGGGGTCGGTCCAGCCGGGCCGGCCCCGGGCCAGGCCCTAAAAAAGGAAACACTTGTGTTTAATTAAACAGGGCTGTATCCTTTTGCGCTGACAACACCAAGACGGAGCCAATCCCATGGCCAGCACGGCCCCCACTGAGACCAAGGCTGCCCAGCCGGGCAAGTCGAAACTCTGGCGTCCGCCCTTCGTGGGCCTGATAACGACCCTGATCATGCTGTTCGCGGTGGGGCTTGGCCATGCCGGCATGCGGGCGATCGAGGAGGCCCTGGGTCACGACAACACCTACATCGCGTCGATCTTCATCGGCTTCGGCGGCATCGTGATGCTGTGGTACGGGATCAAATCGCGCAATGAGAACTTCGCCACCTGGATGGGTTTCGGTGGCGGCCTCGTGGTCTGGATGGCCTGGGTCGAGTTCTTCTACATGTACTACGGCCGCAAGAATTTCGGCATGATGCCGCGCTTCGAAAACGGCGAGGTCACGACCGAACCCGAGTACCTGATCATGGCAGGCACCATCGGCGTGCTGCTGACCATGCTCGCGTTCTACATTTTCGACAAGGACACACGCTGCAACATGTTCGTGTGGATCCAGGACAAGCTGGGCCTGCGCGAGGGTCTCGGCGAGCGCACGAAGACGGCGCGCGACCGCAACTACGCCATCATTACCTTCATGGAGACGTTCTATGTCACCTGGTTCATGTATGGCTGGAATTTGCTGATATTCGATCCCGCCTTCGTCGGCTTCGGCGAGTCGGCGTTCTGGGCCGAGGCCGGCACGGTGTTCGTGTCGATCGTTTGGGGCGGCTTCTGCTTCAGCCGGCTGATCAAGTACCGCCGCACATCGTCGGCGCTGCGTTACGCGATCCCGACTGCGAATATCCTGTGGATCAGCGTGGAAATCTCGTCGCGCTGGGGCATTCTCACCGAGATCTGGTTGTATCCCACCCGGTACTGGTTCGAACTGCTGCTGTTCCTGATCGCCTTCACGATCATGTCGGTGATGATCTACAAGGCACCAAAGAAACCATCCGAAGTAGGTGAGTGGTAATGCGCAAGATTCTTTTTCTCGGGGTACTGCTCGGCGGCGCGGCGCTGGCTGCCGGGCCGCTGGCATTACGACCAGGCATGACCGGCGTGCCTGACCTCGGCGCGATCAGCTGCGGACAGTTCGTCGAATACCATCCCTGGGGCCCGGCCGGAATGGAGCAGGCCGCGCTGACCTGGGCGCAGGGCTACATGCATGCCCGCTCAGGCAAGACTATCGACGAAATCCTGGCCGACCAGCCGGTCGACGGTCCGGATTGGAATTTCGACTCGTTGACCGGTCACATGCTGGATTTCTGCCGGGCGCAACCCGACGCGATGTTGCCCGAAGCTGTGCAGGATCTCTGGTCGCAGCTCCGATAAAGTTTGGGGACATTCTTCATTATCCGACTTGCGGATAATGAAGAATGTCCCCATTCCCCGCGCCCTATTCGTGACCCTCCGGGTCACGGATGGTAGGCACGAATTTGCCTGTCCGCACGCGCCAGAACTGCAGCCCGATCATGGCCGCGGCCGCGACCATACCGGCGATCAGGACATAACGATTGTAGGCGGGTAGCGGGCCACCAGCCGCGGTGAACCGCAGTGCCCAGGTCGCCAACGCTATCCACGCGAGCTGCGGGAAAAACGAGCAGAAACCAGCCGCAATTGCGAGGCCGCAAGATGCCAGGATCCCGACCGGCACCAACAGGATCATCCATGATGTTTCACCCGCGTCGGGGCCGCCGCGCGTCACGATCGTGAACATGATGGTCATCAGCAACACCAGCACGCCCGGGATTGCCGGGCCCGGACGCAAATTGGCAGTGACGTGCTCCACCGGCGTGCGTGGCGGTCGCCCGTCCGGGTCCGATGCTGGAGGCGCGGTTTCAGTCACGGCGTTTCGCCAGCAGGCCCAGCATTGACCGCGTGTAGATCTCGGCCAGGTCGGGCCGGTCGCAATAGATCTTCAACAGTGGCACGGCCGTGCGGCTGATGACCCGGAAGCTCTCGTCGGCGCTGCCATTCAGCAGCAGATCCGCGGACTCGCACTTCGCGAGCGCCGCGCGCAGCGCGCGACCGAAATGCCGGTGTCCGTCCTCGATGTAGGGGAAGGCTTCGGGGGTTACGGTGGCAATGATCTGCAGCGCCGGACCGTGCTCGCGCCAGAGGTCCAGGTACATCTCGACGACTCCTTGCAACACGACTTTCGCCGGTCCGCGCGTGAGCGCGTCCAGCCGCAGGGTCCCGGCGTCGAATACCGGGTTTAGCAGCGCCGCGACGATCTGGTATTTGTTTTCGAAAAAACCGTAGAAGGTGCGCCGGGAGATGCCGACGGCTTCGAGCAACTCGCCGACACTGACCTCGCCAACCCCCTTGTTCGCAAAGCGCTCGGCCCCGACGGCCAGCAGTTCCTCATAGATGCGACTCCGCCGCTGGACGACTTTCGGGCTGCGCACTGCGCCGCGTCGCCGCGGATGCGTGACCGCCTTTTCCATGACTATAAGTATACAGGCGTGTTTCCGAATTGGCCATGCCGGTTCGCCGTGTCAGTCGTAGCGAATGGCAGTGACCAGGAAACTCTGCTCGCGGTCGTCCAGGCGCAGCGCGATCTCGTCATCAACAGCTGTCTTCAGCAGCGCCTGTGCCAAGGGCGCATCGATGCTGATCATTCCCTGGCCAGGATCCGCCTCGTCAGCGCCAACGATGCGATATTCGCTGGCCTGACCGGCGTCGTCTTCCACCGTCACCCTAGCACCGAAAAAGACCCGATCAGGCTTGGGTGTCTCTGCCACGACCTTGAGGTCCGGCAGGCGCCGCTGCAGGTAGCGGATCCGCCGGTCGATGCCCGCCAGTTCCTTTTTGCGGTAGATGTATTCAGCGTTTTCGGAGCGGTCGCCTTCGGCAGCCGCCGCGGCCAGGGCCTGCACGACGTCGGCGCGTCGCGGCCACAGGCCCTTGAGTTCGTCCTGCAGGGCCGCATAGCCGGCCGGCGTGATATACGGCGAGGACTTGGGTGGGGGTGGTCGCCAGCGGCCCATAACCAATCACGATAACCGAAAACTGAGTGGCCGAAATAAAGAAGGCCCGCTTTCGCGGGCCTCCGTGAGATCGGGTAAGCCCCAACCTCGCGCTCAGACTCAGCTCGTTCGCGAAAGATGCTCCATTGTCGAGCCAGAACGCGAGGGTTGGTTGCTTACCGTCGGAATCTCACTAGACATGGATCACCTCCTTTTGGTTGTGGGGCCTGGTCGCGAGTATGGCGGCCCTCAGGCGATTTTGGCAACCGCCTTTTGTCAACTCTGGGACACCGGTCGTCGGCCGCCGCCGCCATGACGCTACAAGCTGGCGAACCAGGTTTCCTGACGGCGGCGCTGCGCGGCATCCGGCAGCCGCCCCCGGGCCGCCCCGAGATTGTCGGCCGCGTGTCGTGCCTTGGTCATACCGGGGATCGCACAGGTCACGGCCGGATGCGATACCACGTATTTCAGAAAAAACTGCGCCCAGCTGTCGCAATCGAATTCCTGCGCCCAGTTGGGTACCGGTTGCTCGCCTACCGTCTTGAACAGGCGGCCACGGCCCAGCGGCAAGTTGACAAGCACCGCCATGCCTTTGTCTGCGGCGAGCGGCAGGATACGTTTTTCAGCCTCGCGATCAGCGAGGCTGTAGTTCACCTGGATGAAATCCAGTTCCTCAGTCTCCATGACGTCGATGAATTCCGGAAACTGCGCGACGCGTGACGTCGTGATGCCAATGTAGCGAATGCGCCCGTCCTGTTTATGCTCCCGCAGTACCGGCAACATGCTGTCCACGCCACGCAGGTTGTGTGACTGCACCAGGTCGAGCGTGTCGGCCTGCAATTGCTGGAAGGAGTTCGCCAGCCGTTCACGACCGCCATCGCCGACGTCCCGGTCGGCCTTGGTCGCGAGAAACAGTTCATTGCGGATGCCAAGTTCCGCGGTGATCCGGCCGAGAATCGTTTCCGAGCTCCGGTACATTGGCGCCGTGTCGATGACCGTGCCGCCATTGTCGACAAACGTTGCCACCGTCTCTGTCAGGCGGGCGTTGTCGGCGGGGTCCCCGACGGCGTAACGATTTGTCCCGAGGCCAATCACGGGTACGGTTTGGCCGCTTGCCGGGATGGGTTTGACGATCGTTGCGACGGCGGCGTGGGCCTTGCGGGCGGCGGTCGACAGCCCGGCACTCAGCGCTGCCGCCGCGGCGGTTTGTTGCAGAAACTTGCGACGGGTCGGCATGGTGCTACTCCCTGTCGGGGTTGGTATGCATGGGCTGAAGCAGTATAAAGGGGCCACAAGACACAGAAGAAAGTCGCGCCCATGCCCATTTTCGATTACCAGTGCGAGGCCTGCGGCCATGCGTTCGATGTGCTGCAGAAGCAGTCCGAACCGCCGCTGACCGACTGCCCTGCGTGCGGCCAGTCCGCCTTGCGAAAGCTGCTGTCCGCGCCTGGATTTCAGTTGAAGGGCAAGGGCTGGCGTAATCCGCAGGCGGAGAAGCCGGTGCACAAAACACGCCGGGGGCACATGTTTGATCAGGCCGTGCCACACGCGGAACATCACAATGAACATCATGATCATGGCCATGGCCAGCCGCCCGGGCACGATCATGACCACTAGGTCCCGGCTGGCCGACGAGCACTGACGTCCACTCTACGGTGCCGGCGCACGGGCCGGACGCAGAATCCGAATCCAAACTCAGGCCGTGAGCGTATTATTAGCCGAAATCGAACATCTCTGTACGTTTATTGAAACAGGGTCAAACTCATGTACATCAATTTCTGGTACCCCATTGCCCGTTCTGAAGAAGTGACCGCCGACAAGCCGCTGCGCGTCGAGCTGCTCGGCCTGCCATTCGTGGCCTTTCGTGACGAGGATGGCACGCCCCACGTGCTGGCAGACACCTGCGTGCATCGCGGTGGGTCATTGAGCGCGGGCTGGGTCCGCGGGGGCAGGGCAATCTGCCCCTACCACGGTTGGGAGTTTTCCGGTGATGGCATGTGTCAGCACGTGCCGTCGCTGGTCGGCGCGAAAATCCCGGCGCGGGCGAAAGTCGATGCTTACCCGACCGCGGACAAGTACGGCATCGTATTTGCGTTCCTCGGCGACTTGCCCGCAGAGGAACGTCCGCCGCTGTACGACATCGAGGAGTACGACGATCCGTCGTGGAAAGCGCAGCTCTATGTCATCAACCTGAACGCCTACTACGAGCGATCGATGGAAAACGGCCTCGATCCAATTCACAACCAGTTCGTGCATCCCAAACAGGGCGCGCCGATGCTGGCCGAGGAAAAACAGAAAGAACCGGTGCCGATGGAAGATATCCCTTGGGGTAGCAAGTTCTACCTGAAATTCGGCGGCGACAAGGACGAGAACACCGACCTGGCCGATGAAAAACATGGCAAGAAACTGGGGTCGGCCGGTTCCTGGCACCAGGGCCCGAATCAATTGGTTACCTGGATTGACCTGACAGAGGAAAACTCCTTCCACCAGTATATTTTCGAAGCGCCGGTGGATGACAAGAGCACACGGCTCTTCTTCGTCAACATGCGCAACTGGCTCATGGAGGACAAGCACGATGACCGCGTGGAGCAAGTCACGCTGGAAGTCGTCGAGGAAGACGTTGCGATCCTGGAGCGACTGCACCCGGTGCGTACACCGGAAACGAATACGAAGGAGATCCTCGTGCCCGGCGATACGGCGGTCGTGCGTTATCGTGATTACCTGAAGGACTGGGACGCGCGCGGCTGGCGAATCGACTTCAGGACGATGAAAGACAAAGCAGGCGATATTGCGTTTACGATCCCTTGCCCTGCGCGCCGCGAGTCCGGCAACTGGGTCCTGGACCCGGTACCGCTGCAGCCTGGTGATCCCGCCATGGTCGGCTCAGCCAGGCGTGACAGTGAAATTAAGGCGGGAGCCGCCTGAAAATAGTGAATGGAAATCTGTGGCAGTCGTCCTGGCTGCCACAGTATTTCCTGACCGGTTAATCAGTCCCGTCCCTGGCGACGCATTTCGATTTTCCGGCCAATACCTTTGATGTGCTGTTTCAGTACGCGCCCGATGTTCGATCCATTGACGATGCGGATGCTGTAGCTCACACAGTCGGTCAGGTTCAAGGTCGTGTGCCACCAATCCGCGGGCACGAGCAAACCCTGACCCGCCCGCAACACCAGTCGACGCGGGTGCGTGCGTCGCAGTAGTGGATAGCGGCCGTAGTCGGTGAGATCGTCATAGGTTAACCAGGAATTTCGCTGCTGGCAGGGAAACTGCCGGCTGCGCCACCGGTACAGGTGCGGGCCATCATCGGGAGGGAAAAGCACGAACTCCTTTTCTCCCTGTAACTGCACGAAACCGATATGGACGCTGGCGTGGTCCTGGTGCAGGCAACCAAATTTCGTGCCCGCGCGGCCAACGAAAATCTCCGGGCCGCCGAGGCGGTCCAGCCACCGTGCCGACACCCAGTTGGGCTCGAATGCGGCGGGGTGGCGCATGTAACTGCGCAGGGCCGGCATGCAGCGATTGACTGAAATGTGGCGCAGATACGGCAGATCGGCGGCGCCAGCGCGGAAAGCATCGATGTATTCGGCCATGGTTTTGACGGCGAGACTGTTATAGCCATGTCGCTCGTCATTGCGCACCGACCAGCCGTAGCTGCCACCGAGCTGGTCAACCCGTAGATGCCCGTAGCGGGCGCGAATAACGTCCAGCATGGGCAGCGTGTGTTGCCAGAAATCCTGGTAGTCAAAAATGGCTGGTTGTTCCAGCAGGCGCTGTCCCGTGCTCCGCGCCTGGCGTGGCGCCGTTACCGACGCGCGGCCATGAGCGTAGTCCAGAACATGGTCCATTGGCGTTGCCATACTTGCTTTCCCTTGTGGAACCGTGATGATCTTTTCGCAGCTGTTGCACAAACGGTTTCGTAACAACGGGAAATGCCCATGGATGTCGATTTGGTGCTGGACTCGAGCCTGCCGCCGTCACGGCTTGCGGAACTCGCCGTACTGGCTGAACAGCACGGTATTCATGCGATCTGGTGCGCCAGCTACCTGGACGGCAGGGACCCATTTACCAATCTCGCGGAAGCGGCGCGGGCCACGAGCCGTATCAGGCTGGGGCCGATTGCCCTGAGTCCCTGGGAGCTGCACCCGTTCCGGATGGGCATGGCGCTGCTGACGCTGAACGAGATCTGTCCCGGCCGGGCGCAGGCGATCATCGGTGCCGGCGGGGAAGTCGTCATGGCGCTGGGCTTTCCCCCGGAACGCCGTCGAGTTCTGGCGACGCGAGAGTCCATCGATATCGTGCAGGGCATGATTCACAACCGACCGTTCAGCTACGACGGCGAGCTCTATCAGATCGAAGGCTACGATCCCAAATGGGTGACGGCACCATCGCCGACAGTATACGCGGCGGCGAATCGGCCGCAGATGTTGAAGATGTCGGCACGCAAGTCCGACGGCATCATGATGAGTGACCTGTCGCCGACGCTTGCAAAGCCCGCCATTGACGCCGTGCTCGGGCATCTGCGCGAGTTTGGCCGCGATCCCGCCGCGTTTCGCTTCAACAATTTCATGGCCTGGTACGTGTATGACGATCTGGCCGAAGCGCGTCATGAGGCCAAGCGCTGGATCGGTTTCCGCGCGCTGTTCCGCGAGTACATGACGCGGGAGTTCATGAGCGCCGAGGATTTCGACACGCTGCTGAAATTCATTCCGCAGATCTACGCGATGGCCGCGAAAGACGAGGACTCGGTCGACGGGCTACCTGATCGCCTGCTGGATGACTGTGTCGATCACCTGACCCTCACCGCGAGCGTCGACGACATGGATCACGTGATCGAGCACTTGCTCGACATGAAAGCGGCCGGCATCCAGGAAGTTTCGCTGGAGCTGAAGAAACACCAGGAACACGGGATTCGGTTGATTGGCGAGCGGGTCATTCCCGCGCTGTGTTAGTCGAACGGTCAGAGCGGCGCCGTCGAACTGGTGGCTTGCGCGTTGAAGAACTCGTCCGTGAGGGCGTTCGCGATAGCGATCTGCCGTTCCCATCCCAATTGGCCGTCGCGATCGAAGAACTGGTGTGTGTACATCGCGAAATCGCGGTGATTGGCACCTGCCACGGTTTCGTATTGCGTGTCGGGAGGCAGATACCGCTTGCCGTCTTCGAAACGCTCCTGCGGCAGGATGCCGTCACTGTCGCCCCAGAGATAGAGCACCGGTAACCCCAGGTTGCTGAAATCGCTGGGCATGCCGGCTGCCCACAGGGCCGCCGCGCGGACTTTGGCCTCCGGGTGGTCTGACACCAGCATCAGCGTGCTCATGCCGCCCAGCGAATGCCCAATGGCGACCCAGTCGTCGATGGGCGATGCTGCCAGCCACGCGGCGGTCGATTCGAGCGCGGCAAGCGGTAACCGGGTGACACTCCCACCGTACGGCAAGTAGACGGTATAGCCGCGCTGGGCGAAATAGGCGGCGGTATTCGCGTAACTCAATGGCTTGATCAGCGCGCCATGCAGGATCAGCAGGCCGCGGCCATTCGGTTGCGCCGGCGTGAACAGCAGGCTGCCGTCGTCGTTGATGGTCGATGTATAGCCGTCACCTTCGAGAAACGCCCGGGTCTCGGGCCGCGGTTGGCCATCGACGATGTATAGCATCGCCACACTGCCGATCACGATCAGCAGCAGCACCCCAACGATTTTTACCAAGACTCGCAGCACGCTCGAAAACTCCTATCTGACTGCCGGCAGCACGCGTTCGCCGATGACCTGCAACGCATCCATCGGATCATCATGCAGGCGCAACGACAATTCCGTCAGCCCCGCCTTCTTGAAAGCCAGGAACCGTTCGATTTCCCCGTCGAGGTCCTCGAAGCCGCCGGCCGAGGCCATCCCGTCGACGAGCCGGTGCACCAGTTCCTGCGGTACGCCCTCGACCTCGCCGCTGCGCGTCCAGTTGGCTTTCCGGAAATTGTTCCAGTTGTCCATGATTAGCTGGAGTTCGTCATCGTCGTCGCAATAGTGTCGCAGCTCCTCCGCGTCCTTGCTGATCACTGCGCCGCGCCAGATCAATTCCCGGCGCGCCTCCCACATGCCGACGTCGCGCTCGGGCTTGATGTGCCAGGCCCAGAAATTGCCGATGCGGAAATTCTCCGCCGGTTCGTCCCGCTTCGCGAGTCCGGCCCGCACGTTATCCATGGCCTCCGGCATCATGTCGACGGTGAAGTCGCTGAACTGAATGCCGTCCGCGACGCGCGCCCCCATTCGAATCATGCCGGGCCCGCTGCAGGCACCGTAAACGAGCGGACCCCCGTGTTCGGCCCAGGCCATCTGGAATGGCCGGTTGATATCGAATACACCGCCCGGGTAACCCATCTGCATCTGGCCGCTCCGTGCCAGTTTTAGCACTTCGATGGCCTCGCGTACGCCGCGTACGCGTCGCGGCGGGGTACGCATGACCTGGGTGGGTAGTTTGATCGGCCAGGCATCGCCGTCCGGGTCAGCCTTCCAGCCGATGGCGCCAAATACGCCGCCGCCGCCGCCAATGGCGATCATGGCCCGGCCGGCGGCGATTTCGTTCAGGCTCAACAGCGCATTGGCCATCTTTAGCGGGTGTAATTCCCAGGGGCTCACGGCGAGCGGGCCAATCAGGATCTTCGACGTCACCTCTGCAGCCGGTACCGTGCAGACAAAGGGATCCCAATATTGGTGGTAGTTGGAGGCCCAGAGCGCGCGGATACCGATTTTTTCCGCCGCGACAGCCAGCTCACGCATTTGCTGCGGTGTGGTGTCGGCCTCCAGGATGATGTCGATGTCCATGCTGCGTGTCGTTCCGCCTCAGTATCGCGAGCTGGTTAACTGGACGTCCGCTGCCTGCCATGCCAAATCGAAGCGCTCGCGCACCGCCGCCGCCGCGTCGGTCCGACCCTGGATCTGCAGCGCCTGCACCAGGCCGAACAACGCGAAGCCATTGTCAGGATTCTGTTTGAGATCGGCCCAGTAGACTGCTTCCGCCTCCGCCGGTCGGTCGGCGGCGAGCAGCGCGGCGGCCAGGAAGTGACGCGTCGGGAAATACCAGTCGGGTGGTTCGGTGTACGCGAGGCTGTCCTGCAGGCGGACGGCCTTTTCCAGTCGCGCAATGGCGCGCTCCTCGTCGCCAGCCGCCGCGGCAACTTCCGCATCCAGGATCTCGGCGGCGATGTCCAGCAGGCTGCTCGCCGAACTGGCATTGATCCAGTAATCTGCCATGCCGTCCTCATCCGGGATCGCGCTGAGCGTGTCGAGTTCGGCGCGGGCCGCGTCGACCTGGCCAGTATTGGCGAGCGCCATGCCGCGGGCGTAGTGATGAATGCCGGTCATGAAGCGCGCTGATTCGGGTGGCGCTGCCTGGCGCAAAATTTCCTGCCAGCGGCCGAAGCGCACCAGCGTGTAGAGCGTTTGGCTCATGAAGTGCTCGTGAATGCGCCAGGCGTCCCCTGTCACGTTCCGCGGCACGTCGCCCTGCAGCTCGAGAAAACCGGGCATGTCGTGCTGCATTTTGCGCGCATGTTCCAGCGCCACCGCACTACGGCCCTGCAGCGTGGCGGCCCAGACCAGGAAATGCAGGTTGTGCGGGTAATAGCCGACCGGGTAAAGACCCTGCGCCCGGCACTGGGCGATATAGTCTTCATCGGCTGCTGTCGCCGCGACATTGACGTCGTAGCCATCCGCGAAGCGACCGACGCGCATGTAGATATGCGACGGCATGTGCACCATGTGACCCGCAGCAGGCATCAGGTCGCGCAGCGTGTCGGCAGCCTGCACGCCATCGTTGGGCCGCTGGGCTTCCACGGCATGAATGTAGTAGTGCAATGCGCCTGGATGGGCGGGGTCACGTTCCAGCACGGACTCCAGCATCGCTATTACAGTCACGGTCCGCGGATAGGGTTTGCCGTCCGGGAACCAGTAGTCCCACGGGCTCAGGTTCATCAGCGCCGCCGCGTAAAGCGTTGCGGCGTCGAGATCGTCGGGGTAGCGAGCTACCAGCGCTGCCATGGCATCGGCATAAGCCGTGTCGAGCGCGCTGCGATCCTCCGGTGCGTCAGCCGCATAGCGGGTCGCGAGTGCATCGATAAAGGCCGCCTCACGCGTCGACACTTTGCCCTTAAGCGCAACGGCTTGTTGGATTGCTGCGTGCGCAGAATCATTGAGCGACGGTTGCATCGGCAGATTCAGATTCGGTCCGAGCACCAGTGCCCAGCCCCAGTACGCCATCGCATTGCCCGGATCGAGACGAATGGCCTCCTTGAATGCGCGCAGGGCTTCTGAATGGTTAAACGCGTAGGTCAGGCGTAAACCCTGGTTGAAGAAGCGCGCGGAAGCTTCGTCTTTACTCGACAGCGCGCGACTGTAGTCGCCGAGGCCAGTCAGGCTCGGCGCGATCGGGCCGGTCGCGGTGGCAGGATCCGCAGACAAAGCGCGGGGATCGTGAAACTGGGCCAGTGCGTTTAGACCCGGCAGTAACAGACCGATCAGCGCAAGGCGTGGGAGCAGCATCACGGTTTCTCCCTTGGTGTTACTTGTTGATTGGGCGCATTCGAGTTTACGCCTTTTCACCAGAGCGGGGTATGCTCTACGGGCGATAGCCGGACAACAACAACAGGGGGCGGGATAGCATGGACACAAGTCGATGGAATCGCGGCGCGTTGTTCCTGGTAACACTGCTTGCCAGTTGCAACTTACGCGCTGGCGCACATGTCGACGAGGCGGCACCTCCCGCTGAACCATTAACGCCGGTTCCGTCGACCATCAGTGAGGAAGCGCAGGCCTACTATCGCGCGTGGCGTCCCCGCCCGCGCGGTGGGATCGACTGGCGAGACCCCGACGCTGCGGCGCGCATGCGCGAGTTCCTCGGCAAGATGTTTCTGCGCAATGCGGAACGCGCGGGACTCAGTGTCGATCTCGAACGCGCTGACATTTCTGGTGCCGAGGCTTACTGGATGCGGGGCGACGGTCAGTCGCGCGATGCCAACGGCAGCGCCCTTATCTACTTTCATGGTGGTGGCTATGTACTGGGTTCGGCGAAGACCAACGTCGTATTGCCCCTCCGTGTTGGGGTCGCGTCCGGTATTCCCGTGTTGACCGTCGAATACCGCCTCGCGCCGGAACACCCGTTTCCGGCTGCTGTCGATGATGCGCTGGCGGTCTATCGCTGGCTACTGGAAAGTGGTTATGAGCCCGGACGGATTGGCGTATTCGGCGATTCCGCCGGTGGCGGGCTCACGCTGGCGCTGGCTTTGCGCGTCCGCGATGAGGGGCTGCCGCAGCCGGGCGCGCTGGTCGCGATATCGCCCGGCGCGGATCGCACGGGACAGGGCGATACCCACGACACGCTGGACGAATTCGACATTGCCATCGCACGCTCGAGTCGCGAGCAGCAGATGCTGTACGCCGGCGATAGACCGCCAGCGCATCATCGACAGCAGCCGGAAACGGGTGTTCCGGCGCGAGGCGGTATTCGACGGTCAACA
>JASJBD010000161.1 GCA_030066665.1 Gammaproteobacteria bacterium | reverse complement strand
CCGAGTAATCCCTCCTTCCTGGCGATTTCGCTCCAGTTCACCATCTTGCTGATTAGCTCCTCGTTATCCTGCATCGGCGGTTTGAAGATCCACGGAAAAATTTTCCAGGCGCGCATGAAGGTCGCCTTGGGCGTTTGAATCAGGCTCGACGCCAGAGTGCCGACAACCACAATGACGAAAGCAGCCGGGTTCGCCAATGATGCGATCCCGGCACCTTTCAGCACGCTGCCGCCGATCAGGGCGATCAGGGCCAGCGCGACACCTGTGGCGGTCAATGGATCCATTCACTTTCCTTTACCGGTCGGTGTGCTGTGTTGCCTTGCGGCTCAGCTCCGGTCACGGCCGGTTCCGGCCCAGCCGCCCAGCCGCGCCTTGAGGCGCGCCAGGGCCTGACCGTGAATCTGGCACACGCGGGACTCACTCACGCCCAGCACTGCTCCAATCTCCTTCAGATTCAGTTCCTCGTCGTAATAGAGCGCCATGACAAGCGCCTCGCGTTCCGGCAGGCCGCTGACGGCGGCTGCCATCTCGCGCCGGAATTCGTCGGATTCCAGTTCTGCTACCGGGTTCGCACTGCGATCAATTTGCTGCTCCGCCAGTGACTCATGCTCCCCGTCGCTCTGGTCCAGGCTGAACATTCGCGCCGTCGTCGTGGCCGCGACGATCCGGTAATACTCATCCAGCCCGACGCCAAGTTCCGCGGCAATTTCCTGCGCGCGGGCGTGTTTCCCCGTGCGATTCTCGACAGCCTGAATCGCTGCCGACACGTCGCGCTGTTTCTTGTAGACCGACCGCGGGGCCCAGTCATTGCTGCGCACTTCGTCCAGCATGGCGCCGCGAACGCGGATACTGGCGTAGGTCTCGAAACTCGCACCTTTCGACGGGGTGTACTGGCGGGCGGCTTCCAGCAGCGCGATCAGCCCGACCTGGACGAGATCGTCCAGTTCGATGCCATCCGGCAGCCGGCCCAGCAGGTGCGCTGCAATTCGCTTCACCAGCGTCGCGTGCTGATCGACCAGTTCCTCCGGTGAGGTCTGGCTGGCTCGGGCGTATTCAACGGTGGCGGTCATGCCACCTCCGATTCAGCCTGCCCGGCGCCGCTCAGCAAGCGCTCCACGAAGAACTCGATATTGCCGCGGGCGGTTTTCGGCAATTCCCATTTATCGGCCCGATGGGCCAGCTTTTTCAGCGCGCCGGCGGCGAGGCTGGTCGGGAACGCCGTGACGAAAGGCGTTTGCAACTGCACGGCGCGCCACACGCGATCGTCGAACGGGATGCTGCCCGCATGGTCCAGCGACACGTCCAGGAATCTGTCGGTCACGCGTAGCAGCTTCTCGAACAGCCCGCTGCCGTCGCCGCCCTGGCGGGTCATGTTGGTGACGACCCGAAAGCGTGATACGCCGCGCTCGCTGCTCAACACCTTGATAATGGCGTAGGCGTCGGTAATCGAGGTCGGCTCATCGCAAACGACGACGAGCACTTCATGGGCTGCCTCGGCGAAGCGCAGCACGCCATCGCCAATGCCGGCCGCCGTATCTACCAGCAGCGTATCGAGGTCGACCGTCAGCTCACTGAAGGCGTTGACGATGCCGGCGTGATGGGCCGGGGTCAGGTTCGCCATGTCGCTGATGCCTGACGCGCCGGGGACGATCATAACGCCGGCCGGGCCATTGACGATGACTTCCTGCAGGCTGCGTTCGCCGTTTACAACGTCGGCGAGGTTGTGATGCGGCTGCAGGCCGAACATGACGTCGATGTTTGCGAGACCCAGATCGGCATCGAGCAGCATCACCCGGCGGCCCAGCATCGATAGCGAGACGGCCAGGTTGGCGCTGATGTTGGTCTTGCCAACGCCGCCCTTGCCGCCGGTTACGGTAATGACCTTGACGGGGCGCTGATTGCGTTGTTGACGAAGACCTGCTGCCTGGTCAGTGCGTTGATTGTCGGCATCATGCGCATGCATCGGTAGCCACCTCCGCGAAGTGTTCGGCAAAGTAGTCCTCGGACACGGGCTCGCTGCTACCGCGGATCAGTTCTACTGCCGCTTTTACAAGCCACGCCTGACGGGCCCCGGCGACTTGCAGGTCTTCCGGAACCCGCTGGCCGTTTGCAACATAAGCCAGCGGAATCCGGGACCGGATCAGGACTGAAAACGCACCCCCGAGCGACGTCGCCTCGTCGATCTTGGTGAGAATGGCAGCTACCGGTTGTGCTATCCGGAACACGTCCACAATTTCCTGCATCGAATCGGTCTGCGCGTTGGCCGGCAGCGCCAGCAGCACCCTGATCTCCTGTTCGACGTCCCGTAAGCCATTGAGCTGGCCGGCCAGTCGCAGGTCGCGCTGCCCCATGCCGGCCGTGTCGATCAGGACCAGCCGTTTGGCGCTCAGTTCGGTTAACAGGTCACCGAGGCTCGCCGCGTCGCCAGCCTGGTAGACCGGGATACTCATGAGTTCACCGAACGTGGCGAGTTGCGCACCAGCGCCGATGCGGTAGTTGTCCATCGTGACGAGCGCGACATCGTTGGCGTTACCCTGGCTCAGAAAACGCGCCGCCAGCTTGGCAATTGTCGTGGTCTTGCCAACACCGGTCGGGCCAACGATCGCAAACACGCCGCCGGCGCAGACGAGATCTCCATCGCACACGCCAATGCTCTGCACCAGCTGCTTCAGGCTCGCGGTCCAGGCACTGTGTCCGGTTGCCGGCGTCGTGCTCCCGAGCATTTGTTGCACGATGTCCGGGGTCAGGCCGAGTCGCGTCAGATTGCGAATGATGGCGGTGGTCTCCGGCTGCCGTCGGTCCCGGTCTTTCCAGGCCAGTTGCGATAACTGGGCTTCCAGCAGCGAGCGGATGTTCTGCATTTCCTCCCGCATCACCGCGACGTCCTCGAGCGCCGCCGTCGGTGATTCGCCCGGGAGCGTCACTGCGTCGTCGCCAATGTCCTCGTCGGTGCAGTTCACCGTTGCGGCAGTCGGCGTGCGCGACAGATTGCTCGTCGTGGCCTGGTACGCGGCCGGGTCGAAGTCCATCGCGGCCGTGACCTCCAGCCCGTCCGCGCCGCGGCCCGATTCCAGAATTACTGCGTCGGGGCCGAAGACTTCGCGAATATCGCGCATCACCGTGCGCATATCCGGACCCGTAAAACGCTTGATCTTCATGGTTTACATCCTCATCAATGCAATCGTTACGCACCGACCGCTGCCACGAGCCGAATGCGTTTGCTGTCCGGCACTTCGCTGTAGGCCAGTACCCGCAGGCTGGGAACCGCGAAGCGCAGCAGGCGCGCCAGCCACGCACGCAAGCCTGGCGAGACCAGCAACACCGCCGGTTCGCCGGCGATTTCCTGACGCTGGGTAGCCGCCGCGAGTTCGCTCTGTACCTTCTCTGCGAGCGTCGGCTCGATGCCGCCGCCGTCGCCTTCCACTGCACGCTGAAGCATTTGCTCCAGGTCGGGATCCAGCGTGATGACCGGGAGCTCTTCCTGGTCGCCGCCCACGCGCTGCACGATGGCGCGGCCGAGGGCCTGGCGGACCTGGGCGACCAGCGCATCGGGGTCCTGGGTATTGCGACCGTGTTCCGCGAGAACCTGGCAAATGCTCCGCATGTTCGTGATCGGGATCTGGTCGCGCAGCAGCTCCTGCAACACACGGACGACGGCCGACAGCGGCAGGGTCTTTGGTACGAGCTCCTCGACAAGTTTCGGCGCGTTGCGCGCGAGCCGGTCCAGTAGCTCCTGCGTCTCCTGGTGGCCAAGCAATTCGTGGGCGTTGTCCTGTAAAACCTTGCTCAGGTGAGTTGCAATCACCGTGGCGACGTCGACAACTGTGTAACCACGTCCCTGGGCTTCCTCGCGCTGGGCGGGATCGATCCAGACCGCATCGAGACCAAAGGCTGGATCCTGCGTCGGAATGCCTTCGATCGGCTGGTCGATGTGACCTGGATTGATTGCGAGTTCCTTGTCGAGCTGTACCTCGGCCTGGGCGATCGCGGAGCCGAGCAGGCCGATGCGATAACTGGTCGCGGAGAGTTCGAGATCGTCGCGAATCCGCACCGGCGACACCAGGAAACCGAGTTCCTCGGATACCCGCCGCCGCACGCCCTTGATCCGGCGCATGAGTTCGCCGCCCTGGTTCTTGTCGACCAGGGGAATCAAGCGATAACCGACGTCCAGCGACACCGGCTCGGCTTCGCCGACGTCTTCCCAAGTCAGCTCGCGGGTCAGCTCGGCGTCCAGCGGATCCGGTTCGCTGGTACCTTCCGCGGGCACAGCGGTCTCGACCGTCGGCTCGTCCGGTTGCCGGCTGGTCCACCAGGCGCCCGCGCCGCAGATACTGGCCATCAGCAGGAAGGCGAAATTGGGCATGCCCGGGACCAGGCCGAGCACCGTCAGCAGCCCGGTCGCGACCCACAACACGCGCCGGTCGCCGAGCAGCTGATTCATCATCTGCGTGCCCATATCCTCGGCACGCGACATGCGGGTCACGATGATAGCGACCGCGGTTGCCAGCAACAGTGACGGGATTTGCGCGACGAGACCGTCACCGATTGTCAGCAAGGCGTAAGTCTGCGCGGCGTCAGCCATCGACAGGTCGTGTTGCATCGTGCCGATCAGCATGCCGCCGAGCAGGTTGATGAACAGGATCAGCAAACCGGCGATCGCGTCGCCGCGGACGAACTTGCTGGCGCCGTCCATGGAACCATAGAAGTCAGCCTCGGTTCGAATCTCGTTCCGGCGCGCGGCGGCTTCTTCCTGATCGATAATGCCGGCATTCAGATCGGCATCGATTGCCATCTGTTTGCCCGGCAGTGCGTCCAGGGTGAAACGAGCACTGACTTCCGAGACCCGCCCGGCGCCTTTCGTGACGACGACGAAATTGATGATGACAAGGATGGCAAACACGACCAGGCCGACGGCGTAGTTGCCGCCAACGACGAATTCACCGAAGGCCTCGATGACCTTGCCGGCCGCATCGGTGCCGGTATGACCCTGCAGTAATACGACCCGGGTTGAAGCCACATTCAATGCGAGGCGGAGCAGGGTGGCCAGCAGCAAGACAGTCGGGAAAGCGGCCAGGTCGAGCGGCCGCAGCACGTACACCACTGCCAGTATCACGATCAGTGACAGGCAGATATTGAAGGTGAACAAACCGTCGAGCAGGATCGCCGGCAACGGCAAGACGACCATCGCGAGCATGGCGAGCAGCAGCAACGGCAGGCCGGCGCCGTTGACGAGGCCGACCCTCAATGCGAAGAGTGGATTGCCGGATTGCTGTGCCATTGCGTCGTTTCCCTACCGGTCAGTTCCGGTCCGTATCGCGGCGTTTGCCACGCGGTCCCTGCGCCAATTCTTCGTCCACCTGCACAGCGGGCCGATCGGGCCAGGCGCCGCGGTTTTCGGCGGCCGCTTTGAGCCGGAAGACGTAGGTCAGAACCTGCGCAACCGCCAGGTACAACTGCTGGGGTA
>JASJBD010000050.1 GCA_030066665.1 Gammaproteobacteria bacterium | reverse complement strand
GAAGCGATTGATGACGATGGCAGTTTGCGCAATGTGTTCGTGCAACGGCGCCGCGGTGATGAAATTGAATTGGTGGTCGCAGATCGCGCCTGGCAGGCAGATAACGACCCGGCCGGGGTGCGCACCCTGCGCTTTGGAGATGGTCGCCGCTACCAGGGTGTCCCCGGCAGTCCCCGTTTCCAGATCGTGAGTTTTCGCGAGCATGGCATTCCGTTCCAGATTCCGGATTTCACCAAAGTTGACCTCGATCCGGATGCGCGGCCTCTGATCGCGTTGCTGGGGTCCAACGATCCGGAAGATATGGCCGAATTGCAGTGGCGCTTTTCGATGCCTTTGACGGTGGTCGTGCTCACCTTGCTCGCGGTGCCGCTGAGCCGCAGCACGCCGCGCCAGGGGCGTTATAGCGGACTGATCGTCGGCGTGCTGGTGTTCGTGCTGTACGCGAATCTGCTGCTGGCCGCGAAGGTGTGGCTGGAGCGCGATGATATTCCGGCCTGGCTCGGCGTGTGGTGGGTGCACTTGTTATTCGTGTTTATTGCCTGGTATCTCGTGTATCGGCAGCAACGATTCCGTCGACCCAAGGCGGCACGAGTCACTGCGGAGACAGCCGCATGAGGATTGTGCGCCGGTACCTGTTCCGCGAAGTCGTGGGGAAGATCGTGGTCGTCATGGCCGTGCTACTCGCCTTGTCGACGTTCATTGAACTGATCGGTCAGCTCGATGACATCGGCGAAGGGTATTTCGGGCTGTTGCAGGCGATTTATTACGTGTTGCTGAAGATCCCGTCCAAGATTTTTCAGACCTTCCCGATTGCTGCATTGATTGGCTCACTGCTCGGGCTGGGCGCGCTGGCGACTCACAGTGAAATTATTGTGTTGCGGGCCTCCGGCATCTCCAGCCTGAAACTCGGCAGCGCCGTCGCTGCGACGGGCATCGTGCTGGCGCTGATTTCCATTGCGATCGGCGATTTCATCGCGCCTTCCCTCGAGGGTTACGCCCGGCAATTCCGGTCCCTGGCGCGTTCCGGGCAAGCGCGCCTGGCTGTCGGCGGCGCGACCTGGGTGCGGGATGGCAACACGTATATCAATCTCGGTGCGCAGGGCGAAGACCTGCTCTATGGTGGCGTCATGATGTTTCGCATCGAGGACGGGGCGCTGGCGGCGGTCGCCCACGTTGACTCGGTCGACGTGACCGATGAAGAGCAATGGGTCCTGAACAACTTCTCGGAAACCCGCTTCCTGGATGATGGCATCGAGGTATTCCATGTGCCGCAACTGCTCGAGCCCAAGAACCTGGATTCCGAGCTGCTGGCATTGATGGAGGTGCGGCCGACGACGCTGACAGGGCAGCGGTTGCGGCGCTACATCGATTACCTGCGCGAGAACGATCTTGATTCCCAGCGCTACGAAGTGACTTACTGGTCACGCATCATGTCGTCGCTGGCGATTATTCCAATGGTTGTATTGGGATTGCCGTTCAGTTTCGGCAACCTGCGAAATTCCGGGACCGGCGGGCGGATGGTCGTCGGTGTGGCCATCGGGCTGGCCTATTTTCTCGGCAGTCAGACGCTGGTCGACGGTGGCGCGGTGTACGGGCTGGCCCCGATTCTGGTCGCCGCCTTCCCGACGCTGTTGCTGGCGCTGGTGGCGACCATCATGCTGGTCCGCGCGCGTTAGGAGCGCAGACGGGCAAACCAACCGGGTTTCTTTGGCAACAGGATCACCCGTGTCCCGCTGAGCAGGTCATGCCAGCCACGGCGCTCCCTGTCGACCAGCATCCACAGCAATCCCAGTCCCAACGCGGCAACAGACAGCAACGCGCCAGCGAAGCGCAGCAGGCTGATCGCGAAAGTCGGCGGCGCGCCGTTCGCCATGACAACCTGCAGGCGCCACGAGCGCATGCCAAGAGTCTGCCCGCCCCGCGACCAGAAGCCCGCATAGAAGATCGCCGTAACACCCAGCACCAGAAGCTGGAACCACCACGCGCCGGCCGGCACGGCTTCACCGGCACGTGCGACAACGACGACAAAGCCAACCAGCATCAACAGGCCAGCCAGCAACAGCAAATCGTAAACACTGGCCGCCATGCGTCTGAGAAATCCGGCGGGTGGTTGGTCGGTCAGCGACATGAGTCGGGATTGGTTTGGTGAGGCTGGCGCTCCCTAGGGGAATCGAACCCCTGTTTCAGCCTTGAGAGGGCCGCGTCCTAACCGCTAGACGAAGGGAGCGAGCTGGTTCTGCCCGGCGCGGGCGGGGCTGTTATTATAGTGGGACACGATTTCCCCACAAGCGGGGCACATTTGACTGAGATAAGGACATCTGACGCACATCAGCCCCTGATCATCCCGCGCCCGGAGCACCGGGTTTCGCGGGCCAACATTTCTAAAAACGCTCTGAAAGTGCTGTACCGTCTCAAAGATGCCGGGTACGCCGCGTTTCTGGTTGGCGGCGGCGTGCGTGACTTGCTGCTGGGTCTGCAGCCGAAAGATTTCGACATCGCGACCGATGCGACGCCGGAAGAAGTCCGGGCACTGTTTTCCAACAGTCGCCTGATCGGACGGCGGTTCCGCCTGGCTCACGTCCGATTCGGCCGCGAAATCATCGAGGTCGCCACATTTCGCGGCACCGGTGTCACGGCCAGCGATACGCCCGAAAACGGGGACCATGTCATTCACGAGTCGGGGCGCATCATCACCGACAATGCCTGGGGCAGTATCGAAGAAGATGCGCTGCGCCGTGACTTCACGGTCAACGCGCTTTACTACAACATCGCCGACTATTCCATCTGGGATTTTACCGGCGGGGTCGCCGATATCGACCAGCGCGTGCTGCGGCTGATCGGCGACCCGGAACGACGCTACCGAGAAGATCCCGTGCGGATGCTGCGCGCTGCACGGTTGGCCGCAAAGCTGGATCTGAATATCGATGCCGCGACCGCTGCGCCTATACCAGGCATGGCCAGCCTGATCGACGATGTGCCACCGGCGCGACTGTTCGACGAGTTCCTGAAGCTCTTCCAGACAGGTCATGCGCTGGCCAGCTATCGCAAGTTACAGCAACTGTCGCTGTTCGAACATTTGTTCCCCGAGACGGCGGCCGGATTGCGCGACGATGTCGATGGCAGGTTTACGGCACTGGTCGAGGCGGCACTCGCGAATACGGACCAGCGGGTCGCGGAAGAGCGTCCGATCTCGCCGATGTTCATGTTTGCGGTGTTGTTGTGGCGGCCGGTCCAGCGGCTGGCGCGTGAACTGGCCATGCAGGACCAGCTGTCAGAAGCACAGGCACTGATGGCCGCGGCCGCGGAAATCAGCAGCAGGCAATCGCGACGCATCGCCGTGCCGCGACGCTACAGTTTGCCCATGCGCGACGTCATTCAATTGCAGCCGCGACTCGAAAACCGGCAGTCACGCCGGGTCCGCCGGGTGTTGCAGCACAAACGGTTCCGGGCAGCTTACGACCTGTTGCTGTTGCGGGCCCAGGTCGGCGAAGTCGAACCGGAGCTGGCAGAGTTCTGGACGACCGCGCAGGAACATGCCGGCGACGTTTCACCGCGCAGTGATGAGCCGCGGCCCCGACGCCGGCGCCGGCGCCGACGTCGGCGCGGCTCCAACGGACCAGCGCCCGCGACCGCGCACTGAGAGGCACCACCGTGCCCACAACCTTGCAGCCGTGGGTCGCTGCCTGGATTGGACTTGGCAGCAACCAGGATGATCCGCAAGCGCAGATTCAACGTGCCATCGAGGCGCTCAAACAGTTGCCGGACACGCACTGCTTGCGGGTCTCCGGTCTCTATGCGAACCCGCCGTTCGGACCCATACCGCAACCGGACTACGTCAATGCGGTTGTCGGATTGCTCACGCGACTGACACCGCGCGTCTTGCTAGGAGCCTTGCAGCAGATTGAGCTGGCCGCCGGGCGCAACCGCAGCGATAGCCAGCGCTGGGGCCCGCGACCGCTGGATCTGGATCTGCTGACCTATGGCGTTCGGCAAATCGCCGAGCATGGCCTGAAAGTGCCTCATCCGGGCATTGCCGAACGAAATTTTGTATTGTTGCCACTGTTGGAAGTCGCACCGAGCTTG
This sequence comes from Gammaproteobacteria bacterium, assembly GCA_030066665.1. Lineage (GTDB taxonomy): Bacteria > Pseudomonadota > Gammaproteobacteria > Steroidobacterales > J054. The sequence continues at coordinate 10,692 of JASJBD010000050.1, read as the reverse complement.
CAAATTCCTGGATTGCCGTCGATCGCGCACATGGCGTCGAGTGTCGGCCGGTCGGGAATTCTTCGCCTCGGTTGACTTACTGGTACCGACCACGGAAAACAAGCACAACAACGTATGGGCGATTCCCGTTTCATCGCGATCGAAGGCCCGATCGGCGTCGGCAAGACCAGTCTGGCTCGTCGCCTGGCCGAGCGACTGGACAGCGAGCTGCTGCTCGAAGGCGCGGAAACGAATCCGTTTCTCGAGCGCTTCTACCGCGATCCGCGCGGCAGCGCGCTGCAAACCCAGTTGTTTTTTCTGTTCCAGCGTGTGCAGCAGGTTGAGGACTTGCGGCAGGCCGATATCTTCAGCGACACGCGGGTCGCCGATTTCCTGATTCAGAAGGATCGCCTGTTCGCGGAATTGAATCTCGATCGCGACGAACTTTGGCTCTATGACAAAGTCGCGGAGTCGCTGGGTGTGGAGTCACCGACTCCGGACCTGGTCATCTATCTGCAAGCGCCCGTGGACACGCTCATGTTCCGGATCGCACGGCGTGGTCTCGAATTCGAGCAGCGTATCGGCCGCACCTACCTGGAAAGACTTGCCGAGAGTTACGCACGGTTCTTCCACGACTACGATGAGGCGCCGCTGCTGATCGTCAATGCAGCTACGATTGATCCGATTCACAACGAGACGCATTTCGACATGCTGCTGCAGGAAATCGATCGGGTCCGCAGTGGCCGACACTTCTTCAATCCGCTGGTATCTGCCCTCGCCTGATCATGTATACGCAACTCGAACAGCGCGGCATGCCGCAACCACCGGTGAATGTCGCGACGCTTGCCGCCATGAAGGCCTCCGGTGAACCGATTGCCTGCCTCACGGCCTACGATGCCAGTTTCGCGCGACTGGTCGATGACGCGGGCACGGATCTCGTGCTGGTGGGGGATTCCCTGGGCATGGTGATCCAGGGGCATGACACGACGGTCCCGGTCACAGTCGAAGACATCATCTACCACACCCGCAACGTGGCGCGCGGATTACAACGCGCGTTCCTGGTCGCGGACATGCCGTTCATGAGCTATAGCGACGCGGCGCGCGCCCTGGATAGTGCCGTGCGACTAATGCAGGAAGGTGGCGCCATGATGGTGAAGCTCGAAGGCGGCGCGGAGCAAATCCGGATCGTGGAGCATCTCGCGCAGCATGATATCCCCGTGTGTGCCCACATCGGTCTGCGCCCGCAGTCCGTGCACAAAATCGGCGGGTTCAAAGTACAGGGCCGTGACGAGCAGCAGGCACAGCAGATGCTCGAGGATGCAGTCAGCCTGCAGCAGGCGGGCGCCGATATCGTGCTGCTCGAATGCGTGCCCAACGAACTCGGTGAAGCAGTGCGGCAGGCCCTGGATGTCCCGGTGATTGGCATTGGTGCCGGCCCGAAAGTCGACGGCCAGATTCTCGTGCTGTACGACATCCTCGGCATCACCGGTGGCCGAATGCCGCGATTCGTCAAGGACTTCATGGCCGAAGCCGAGTCTCCGCTGGAGGCCTGCGCGGCGTTCGTCGCAGCCGTGAAAACGGGCTCATATCCTGCGCCGGAGCACTGTTTCTCCTAGCGCCATTCGGGCGCCAGGTCGACGTTACACGGGCAACCGTCGAGCTGATGAATACGGTCCAGGATATTTCGTCGGTGCGGGAGCAGGTAGCCGCCTGGCGTGATACCGGTGAGCGGATCGCTCTCGTGCCGACCATGGGCAACCTGCACCGCGGTCACGTCAGTTTGATCGATGTTGCCAAGGAGTGTGCCGAGCGCGTCATCGTATCGATCTACGTCAATCCGACCCAGTTTGGTCCGCAAGAGGATTACGCCGAATACCCGAGGACCTTGGACAGTGACAAACGCCGCTTGCGCCGTGCCGGCGTCGACCTGGTGTTCGCGCCGGATGACGCATCGATGTATCCGTTCGGTGCCGAGGGCATGACGCGCGTCTCTGTGCCGAAACTGTCGAGCGGACTCTGTGGTGAGGCCCGCCCCGGTCATTTCGACGGTGTGACGTCGGTCGTTTGTCGCCTGTTCGGCATCGTGCAGCCGGACGTGGCGGTGTTCGGGCAGAAGGACTACCAGCAATTGCTGGTAATCCAGCGCATGGTCGCCGATCTGCACTTGCCGATAACCGTCGTCAGCGGGCCGACCCGACGTGAAGCGGACGGGCTGGCAATGAGTTCACGGAATCAATACCTCAGCGAGGCCGAGCGCCGTCGCGCGCCTGAATTACACCGCGCGCTGCAACACTGCGCGCGTGCCTTGCGGGCCGGCGATCGCGACTTCGCGCGACTCGAAAAAGACGGTGCTGCGGCGCTGGCGAAAGCCGGCTTCGAGACCGACTATTTCGAGATTCGAAATGCTGCTGATCTCGATTCACCCAGCTCGACTGCTGCATCCCTGGTGGTGCTTGCTGCCGGTCGCTGCGGACCCGCGCGCCTGATCGATAACGTCATCGTCGAACTATAGGGGACGTTCTGCTTTTTCCGCAGCGCGGAAAAAGCAGAACGCCCCCAGTTACCGCGTCTGTCGATCCAGTGCCCACTGGACGTGCTCCCGGACCAGCGCCGACGGGTGGTCGGCGCGCGCCTGCAACGCCGCGACGATCTCCGCGGATGCCGGCGCATTGCCGAGCGCGACCGCAATGTTTCTCAGCCAGCCGGTGTACCCTGCGCGCCGAATCGCGCTGCCGCGACTGCGTTGCTCCCACGTGGCTTCGTTCCAGTTGAACAGTTCCAGCAGTGTGGCCGAATCGAGTTGATGGCGCGGCTGAAAGTCGGCTTCCGCAGTCGGGCGGGCGAACTTATTCCAGGGGCAGAATAGCTGGCAGTCATCGCAACCGAAGATGCGGTTGCCAATCGCCGTGCGCAACTCGACGGGGATACTGCCTCGCAGCTCGATGGTCAGGTAGGAAATGCAGCGGCGTGCGTCCAGTTGGTACGGGGCCACGATTGCCCCCGTCGGGCAGACATCCAGGCAGGCTCGGCAGCTGCCGCAGTGGTCAGTGACGGGTCCATCGACCGGTAATGGCAAATCGGTGTAGATCACGCCCAGCAGGAACCAGGAACCGGCCTCCTTGTTGATCAGATTCGTGTGCTTCCCCTGCCAGCCGAGGCCGGCTTTTGCGGCCAGCGGCTTTTCCATCACCGGGCCGCTATCGACGAAGACGCGGTAATTGAATTGGCCGACTTCGGCTTCGACCTGCTGCGCCAGTCGCTGCAGTCGATGGCGCATCAGCTTGTGGTAGTCGCGACCCAGCGTGTAGCGCGCCACGTAAGCCTGCTCGGGCTGCGCCAGCAGCGCCGCGGGTGGCTGCGCTTCGTCGGGCAGGTAGTCCATGCGCACAACAATTACGCGGCGGGTCCCGGGCAGCAGATCGGCCGGTCGCGTGCGCCGCCGGCCATGGCGCTGCATGTAGTCCATCGCGCCGTGATACCCGGCCGCCAGCCAGGCCTCGAGCTGCGCTTCCGCCGCTTGCAGGTCGGTTGCGGCGATGCCGAGCTGCTGGAAGCCCAGGTCGGCGGCCCAGCCGCGCATGCGTGCGACCAGCGCCTTCAAGTCCTGCTCGCCAGGGTGATTCAAGCCAACTATCTCTTTGGTAAACGGAGCGTTGCCGGACGTACCCAGTATAATTCTGCGCATGCTGAGCCTTGAAACGCTGGCTTTCACGCCTGCCCAGGTGCGGGAAATGGATCGCGTCGCCATCGAAGAGCTTGGCATTCCGGGCTATACCTTGATGAGTCGCGCGGGCGCCGCTGTGACTCAGGCGGCCCACGAGCGCTTTCCTCATGCGCGCCACTGGCTAATTCTGTGCGGCGCCGGCAACAACGCTGGTGACGGCTACGTGATCGCTCGCATCGCCGCCGACGCCGGCCTGGACACACGGGTCGTCGCGGTATCGGACCCGGACCAGCTTCGTGGAGACGCGGCCCAGGCGTGGAGCGATTTTCAGCAGGCTGGCGGCCAATTGGTCGATTTCGGCCCCGGCGAACTCGAGCGCGTGGACCTGGTCATCGATGCGTTGCTGGGGACCGGCCTGGATCGACCCCTGGCCGGCAAGTACCTGGACGTCGTGCACGCCGTTTCGGCCAGCGGCCGGCCTGTCGTTGCGGTCGACATTCCCAGCGGGCTGCACGGCGTAACCGGGGAGGTCATGGGCGCCGCGCTGCGCGCGGATCTGACCGTGACATTCGTCGGACTGAAGCAGGGCCTATACCTTGGATCGGGCCCTGACCATACCGGCGAGCTCGTGTTTGCCGACCTGGCGATTCCGCGGGATGGGTTGCCGGTGCTCGAGCCGGGGTTCTCGGTCTACACCGCCGCCGACCTTGCGCCGCTGGTCGCGCCGCGGCCGGCGACCGCTCACAAGGGCCGATTCGGTCACGTGCTGGTGATTGGAGGTAATCACGGCATGGGTGGGGCAGTGCGACTGGCCGGCGAAGCCGCCCTGCGCGCGGGCGCCGGCCTGGTCAGCATCGGCACACGGTCAGAGCATGTCGCTGCAACAGTGAGCTCGCGTCCGGAACTGATGTGTCGTGGGATCAGCGCGGCGTCGGAGCTGCACGGCCAGCTCGCGCGCGCGACCGTAATCGCGCTCGGCCCGGGACTGGGCACCGATGCCTGGGCGCAAGAACTCTATGCCACCGCACTCGGTGCGGACCAGCCCAAGATCCTGGATGCTGATGCACTCAACCTGTTGGCGGCGGCGCCGACGCGGCGTGATGACTGGATTTTGACGCCGCACCCGGGCGAGGCCGCAAGATTGCTGGATTCGACGACCGTGGATGTGCAGAACGATCGCCTTGGCGCGCTGCATGCGTTGGTCGAGCGCTACGGCGGTACCGTGCTGCTCAAAGGCCGCGGCACACTGGTTGGCGCGGCGGGTCGACTGCCGCAACTCATCGACAGGGGCAACCCCGGCATGGCGACCGCCGGCATGGGGGATGTCCTGACGGGCCTGACCGCCGGCCTTCTTGCGCAGCACCCGGGCCTCGCATTGGATGTGGCCGCGGCGGCTGCATACGTGCATGCGGCTGCCGGCGATCGGGCCGCAGCGGCGGGGCAACGCGGCTTGCTGGCATCCGATCTGCTGGCTGAAATCCGGCAGTGCCTGAATCCCTGACGCGGCTGCTTGCCGATGCATCGGCAACCGAGGCTTGCGGCGGCAAGCTGGCCGCTAGACTGGCGCGCGCCGCAAGCACCGGCGCGTGTGTCTGGCTGCAGGGTGAACTGGGCGCCGGCAAGACGACGCTGGTTCGGGGCTTGCTGCGGGGGCTGGGTCACACGGGGCGGGTGCCCAGCCCGACCTACACGCTCGTCGAACCTTACGAGCTGTCTGCATTCCACGTATATCACATTGATCTCTATAGACTTCAGGAACCGTCTGAGGCAGACCAGCTGGGTCTGATCGAACTGCCTGGCGACCGCGTGTTGCTGCTGATCGAGTGGCCGGAGCAGGCGAAGGGCCACGTCCCGCCCGCCGACCTGGTGATCAATCTGGCGCTGGCCGGGGCCAGGCGCGAGGCGCGGCTGACGGCCCAGACTGCCACCGGGACGGCTGTTTTGACCGAATTCTAAAAAAGACTTGTAGGAACCCACTCTATCTATATAATTTTGATCAGGAAAAAACTTCAGGGCTCTGCATGCCCATGAAGTTGCTCGGGGGAGCAGACACGGAGCAGCGGGACATGCGCGGTATCCGCGTAATGCTGGGAATTGCGGCCTTAGGCTTGACCGGACTGGCGCTGGCCGATTCGGCGCGTGTCATGCAGGTGAGGCTGGGGGCCCAGGACGGTCGTACCCGATTGGCCATGGACCTCAGTCGCGCCGTCGAGCACAAAGTCTTCACGCTGTCGAATCCCGAGCGGGTCGTGATTGATATCCGGCCGGCAAAATTCGCGGCGCAGGCGCTGCCTCTCCCGAAAGGAACGGGCATCGTGCAACGCGTGCGCGGCGCCAACCGGGAAGACGGCTCGCTGCGCGTGGTACTCGATCTGCAGCAACCCATGCGCCCGCGCAGTTTTGTGCTGGCTCCCGATGGTCGCTATGGCGACCGGCTGGTCGTCGACCTGGAGTCGCCCGCGGCCAAGGCCCCGGTGAAGACCGCGCCCGCGGTGACGGCGATTGCGCGCGACCTCGTGGTTGCCGTGGATGCTGGTCATGGTGGCAAGGATCCCGGCGCGCGCGGCGCGCGCGGCGCGCGTGAGAAAGACATCACGCTGCAGATCAGTCGGCGCCTCGCCGATGCCATCGAAATCGAACGCGGCATGAGCGCGGTACTCACGCGTGATAACGACGCCTTCGTGCCGCTGCGGGAACGCATGGAGAGGGCGCGGCGCGCGCGGGCCGACCTGTTTATCTCGATTCATGCCGATGCGTTCCGGGACCGCAAGGTGCGGGGTGCAACGGTCTACGTGCTGTCCGAGAAGGGCGCCAGCGACGAGGCATCGCGGCGCCTTGCCGAACGGGAAAACGCTGCGGTGCTGATCGGCGGCGTCGACCTCGACGAAAAGGATCCGACGCTCGCATCGGTGCTCATGGATCTGTCGCAGAATGCGTCGCTGAGTGCCAGCATTGACGTGGGTAATGAGATCCTCGAGGAGATCGGCGAGTTCGCGCGGCTGCGCAAACGCAAAGTGCAGCAGGCGCCGTTCCTCGTGCTGAAGTCGCCGGATGTACCGTCGATCCTCGTGGAGACCGCGTTCATCTCAAATCCGGAAGACGAGAAGAACCTGAAATCCACGCGCTATCAGCAGCGCCTGGCCGAGGCGATCGTGGCTGGGATCCGCGACTATTTCTATGCGAATCCCCCGCCCGGTACGGTGATCGCGAAACTGGCCGCCAATGGGCCGCCGCCGCGTGACCGCGAACATGTGATTCGACGCGGCGATACGCTGAGCGGCATCGCCGATCGCTACAACGTCAGCGTGCGCAATATCCGTTCGGCTAACAATCTGCGCAGTGACCGCATCCGGGTCGGCCAGGTGCTGCGCATCCCCAGCACGCAGGGCATCTAGGGACGCCAACTTCCGCCGAGCGGCATTGCGTCCGTGTCCGCGGTTCTGAAAGAATCGCCGCATGCCGATCCGCGAACTTCCGCCGCAACTCGTCAACCAGATTGCTGCCGGCGAGGTGGTCGAACGACCCGCGTCTGTGGTCAAAGAACTGCTGGAAAACAGTCTCGATGCCGGCGCGACCCGGATTGAACTGGACCTCGAGCAAGGCGGGCTGAAACTCTGCCGGGTGCGCGACAACGGCGTCGGGATTCCGCCCGATGAGCTGGAGCTGGCGCTGGCGCGTCACGCAACCAGCAAAATTGCCAGTCTCGATGATTTGAATTGCATTGCATCGCTGGGCTTCCGCGGTGAGGCGCTGCCCAGCATCGCGTCGGTGGCGCGTTTGCGCCTCGTATCACGACGCGCCGACAGCGACTCGGGCTGGGCCGTGGAAGCGGAAAACGGGGCGGTCAATACGCCAGTGCCGGCGCCCCAGAATCCCGGGACCGCGGTTGAAGTGCGGGACCTGTTCTTCAATACGCCCGCCCGCCGTCGCTTCATGAAGACGGAACGCACGGAGTTCGGTCACGTGCGTCGGATGGTGGAGCGGCTGGCCCTCACGCGCTTTTCCACGGCGCTGCGCTTGACGCACAACCAGCGCCCGATTCTGGATCTGCCGGCAGCGGACAGCCGCGAGCAGTGGGAGGCGCGCCTGGCGCGCCTGCTGGGCGACGCATTCGTTGAGCATGCGCTCTACATCGATCGTGCGGCCGACGGCATGCGTTTGTGGGGCTGGCTGGCGCGGCCGACCTTCTCCCGCAGCCAGCCTGATCTGCAGCACTTTGTGCTGAACGGTCGCGCGATTCGCGACAAGCTGGTCGGCCACGCGGTGCGCAGCGCCTACACGGACGTGCTGTTCCACGGGCGCCATCCGGCGTACGTGTTGTACCTCGAGTTGGATCCACTGACCGTCGACGTCAATGCACATCCGTCCAAGCAGGAAGTGCGTTTTCGCGATAGTCGCGGCGTGCACGATTTCGTCCGCCGCAGCGTGGAGGCGGCCTTGGCTGACACGCACGCTGGCGCTGCCACCTCCGGAACAGCCGCTGGCGCGCCCGGTTCTGCCGCGTATCGACCACAGGCGTTGCAGCCCGGGCTGGGATTGAGTTCCGCTGTCGTGCGCGAAACCCTGTCGACCTACCAGGACCTGGCGCCGGTCGCTGAATCCGAGCAGGACATACCGCCGCTCGGTTATGCATTGGCCCATCTGCACGGCGCCTTCATCCTGGCGCAGAATCGTGACGGACTGGTCATCGTCGATGCGCATGCCGCACATGAACGCGTGACCTACGAACAGCTCAAAGCGGCGCAGGCGCGGGGCGGGATTCAGCGACAACCCCTGCTGGTTCCGTTAACGGTCGCGGTCAGTGAGTCCGAAGCGGATCTCGCGGAACAGCACCGCCTCCAACTGGAAAGACTCGGCCTGGTCGTCGATCGCGGTGGCCCCGACCGATTGATCATTCGCGAAACACCGGCCCTGTTACGTGGCGGTGATCCGGACGCGTTGCTCCGAGACCTGATCGGGGATTTGCGGCTGGCCGGCGGTGCGGAGCGCCTCGAGCAACAGCTGGATGACGTCCTGGCCGGCATGGCCTGTCATGGATCGGTGCGAGCGAACCGACGCCTGACGATCGACGAAATGAATGCGCTGCTGCGGGACATGGAGCGGACCGAGCGGAGTGATCAATGCAACCATGGGCGTCCGACCTGGACGGTGCTGACAATCGCGGAACTCGATCGCCTGTTCGCGCGCGGCCGTTAAGGCCGGTCCGATGACGCTTAAGGACGCCTCCGGCCGGTCAACCGCCGTCTGCATCGCCGGCCCGACAGCATCGGGCAAGACCGCGCTGGCGCTGGCGCTCGCCGATCGCTACCCCGTCGAAATAATCAGCGTTGATTCGGCGCAGGTGTATACACAAATGGACATCGGCACGGCCAAACCGGATGCCGCGATCCGTCGCCGCGTGCCGCATCACTTGATCGATATTCGGGATCCCTGGGAGCGGTATTCGGCGGGCGACTTCTGCGACGACGCGCACGAGTTGATACCGCGGCTCATTGCCGCCGGCAAGTTACCACTGTTCGTCGGCGGCACGCTGCTCTATTTTCGAGCCCTGCAGCAGGGCCTCGATGCGCTACCTCGTGCCGATCCGCAATTGCGCGAACGAATCGACGCCGAGGCGGCAACCCATGGATGGGCAGCCCTCCATGCAGAACTGCAGCGGGTCGATTCAGCCGCCGCGGCGCGAATCGGTCCGCGTGACCGGCAGCGCATTCAGCGTGCGCTGGAAGTCTATCGACTGACGGGACAACCGATTTCCACGTTGCAGACTGGCCCGGCCCGGCGCCCGGCTTGTCAATTTCTGTCGTTTGCACTGATGCCAACGGACCGGCGCTGGCTGCATGAGCGTATTGCGGCGCGTTTCGACGCCATGGTTGCGGCGGGATTCGTCGACGAAGTGCGACGACTGCAAGGCCTGGCCAACATGCGCGATGACCTGCCAGCGATTCGCGCAGTCGGCTATCGGCAGATCTGGCAACATTTGCGCGGTGACTTTGACCTCGACGAAGCGGTGCAGCGCGCGGTGACGGCCACCCGTCGCTACGCGAAGCGACAGATGACGTGGCTGCGGTCTGAACCGGCCTTTACGCCGCTCGAATGTGGCCCCGGCATTACGGTGCAGGCCCAGGCCGACGCGGTGTCGGCGGTTTTGGGGGCTGGTGCATAATCGGTGCCGAACCGTTAGAATGCGCGAAAACGCTGGGTGTGGGGCCCGCGGTGCGTACCGGCGACATCCGGTCTCGAAAATAAACCGACAATAAAGACGTCAGGAGTCGAACATGGCCAAGGGGCAAGTGCTGCAGGATCCGTTTCTGAACATGCTGCGCAAGGAGAAGGTTCCTGTATCTATTTACCTGGTCAACGGAATCAAGTTACAGGGCACGGTCGATTCATTTGACCAGTTTGTCGTGTTGCTGAAGAACAGCGTAAATCAAATGGTCTACAAGCACGCGATCTCGACTGTAGTCCCGTCTCGCAATGTTCGTCTCCCATCGGGAGACGAGGGCGGCGACGATTAGGAATTCTTGTACGCGTATGGGGTTTCGTGAGCAAGGATTGCAGCCGTTAAGGCGGAGCTCCTGATTGTTTGAAAGACCAGAGCGCGGTGAACGCGCGATCATCGTCCACGTCACCGTTGAGCACGCGCTGGATCCGGACGCGCAGGCGGAATTTGAATCGCTGGTGCACGCGGCCGGCGCCGATGTTGTCGGCACGCTGACGGCAAGACTTCGCAGCCTGAATCCACGCCACCTGGTTGGCAAGGGCAAGCTCGAGGAGCTCGAGGGGCTGGTGCGCACCAGCGACGCCAGCCTCGTACTGGTCGATCATGAGCTGTCGCCGGCACAGGAGCGCAACCTGGAGCGGGCGTTACAGGCCCGGGTCGTCGATCGGACCGGGCTGATCCTGGATATCTTCGCGCTGCGCGCACGCACCCACGAGGGCAAGCTCCAGGTCGAACTGGCACAGCTGAAGCACTTGTCCACCCGGTTGGTGCGTGGCTGGACCCACCTGGAGCGCCAGAAGGGCGGCATCGGCCTGCGCGGCCCCGGCGA
>JASJBD010000160.1 GCA_030066665.1 Gammaproteobacteria bacterium | reverse complement strand
GCCGAGCCGATGGACGACGACGAGATGAATGCGCTGCTCGAGGAACAGGGCAAGCTGCAGGACGCGATCGACTCGGCAGGGGCATGGGAACTGGACCGCAAGCTCGAGATCGCGGCCGACGCGCTGCGCCTGCCGCCGTGGGACGCGGACGTCACCAAACTCTCCGGCGGTGAGAAGCGCCGTGTCGCACTGTGCCGCCTGCTGCTGTCGCAGCCGGACATGCTGCTGCTCGACGAGCCGACCAACCACCTCGACGCCGAGTCGGTCGCCTGGCTGGAACGCTTCCTCGAGCGTTACCCGGGCACCGTGATCGCGGTGACCCACGATCGCTATTTCCTCGACAACGTGGCGGGCTGGATCCTCGAACTGGACCGGGGCCATGGAATTCCGTGGCAAGGCAACTACTCGTCCTGGCTGGAACAGAAAGAGGCCCGCCTCGCGGTCGAGGAAAAGCAGGAGGCTGCCCGCCAGCGCTCGATCAAGGCCGAGCTGGAATGGGTGCGCGCCAACCCGAAGGCGCGGCAGGCCAAGAGCAAGGCCCGCTTGTCGCGGTTCCAGGAACTGACGTCTCGGGAATATCAGAGCCGCCAGGAGACTAACGAGATCTACATCCCGCCAGGTCCGCGCCTGGGCGATCTCGTCGTCGAGGTCAATCACCTGCGCAAGGGCTTCGGGAACCGGCTGCTGATCGAAGATCTCAGTTTCAAGATTCCGCCCGGTGCCATCGTGGGCGTGATCGGACCGAACGGCGCCGGCAAAACCACCCTGTTCCGCATGCTCACTGATCAGGAGCAGCCCGATGGGGGTGAGATCCGGCTTGGCGATACGGTCGAGCCGGCGTACGTGGATCAGTCGCGCCAGGAACTCGACGGCAGCAAGACCGTCTGGGAGGAGATTTCCGGCGGCGACGATCTGATTCGCGTCAACGGGTACGAAACGCCGTCGCGTGGCTATGTCGGCCGCTTCAACTTCCGCGGTCCGCAGCAGCAACAAAAAATCGGCCAACTTTCCGGCGGCGAACGTAACCGGGTGCACCTGGCAAAGGTCCTGAAAGCCGGTGGCAACCTGTTGCTGCTGGACGAGCCAACCAATGATCTCGATGTCGAGACTTTGCGCGCGCTCGAGGAAGCCCTGCTCGATTTTCCCGGCTGCGCCATAGTGATCAGCCACGATCGCTGGTTTCTGGATCGCATTGCGACCCATATACTGGCCTTCGAAGGCGACAGCCAGGTCACCTGGTTCCAGGGCAATTACGCGGATTACGAGCAGGACCGGCAGCGCCGCCTCGGCGACGAGGCCGACAGCCCGCATCGCATCCGCTACAAAGCCCTCACCGGTTAATCAACTTTATAAATGTGCTGTAACTTACTGTTTTAAAAGATTAGGCCTTTGAGCATTTTTCTGACGGCAGACGGCGCCTTTCACCGCGATGATGCGGCCAGCACGCTGGAGTGTCCGCACTGCAACACCGTGGCCCATATGACCCTGGTTGCGGCACCCGACTTCGCGACGCTGCAGGCTCACCGGCCTGCCGAGACCGGGATCGTGCTCCGCTGTGATGCGTGCGCAGCGCCCGTCTTCCTGCGCTATCGCATTAACACCTGGCAACCGGAACGCATTGAATTCCATCCGTGGGCGCAGGAGGTGGAGCGGCCGCGCGAGCAGTTTGCTTTCACGTATCTGCCCGCAGCGGTCGCGGCGCCATTCCGGGAAGCGCTGGGCTGCTATACGCACGGGCTTCTGGGCGCCTTTGCGGCCATGTGCCGCCTCACGGCCCAGGCAATGTTTCGCGACCTTGGCGAGGCCGGTCGGCTGCGGTTGTTCGATCAGCTGGACGAGGTCCGCGAACTGTCAGGCGTCGACGATCGCAGTTTCGAGATCGCCCGCCGCATCATCTTCGATGCCGGTACCACCAGTTTGCCGCCAGCGCCGGGCCGCGCCGACGCGGCTGTGCTGCTGGAGGCCATGAAAGACCTGCTCTACCAGAACTATGTGCGTGGCGGCCGCTTGCGAAAAGCGCTGCGAATGCGGCGCTTCTTCGCGGGTGAACAGGAACTCGAGACGAGCGGCGAAACCGATCAGGACTGAGCCTGGCTGAAATCGGCATAGAGCGGCGGCAGCGGGCATTCCAGCACGGCACAGAACACACGCAGCAGCTCGCTTTCGGCGACTGTAATGCTGCCATCGGTCGCGGCCGTTACAGTCAACGCCGCGATCAGGCGCCGCTGTTCCGCCGGGGCCAGCTGCCGCAAATCGGCCAGCGCACGATCCAGGCGCGACTGCCAGCCGTCGCGCGGCCGCACCAGTCCAAGCGCCTCATCGACAGCGGGCGCCAGGCCGGGTTCGAGTTTTTCGAGTCCGGCCCGCAGCGCCGTAACCGCGACGTCAGACCGATCGTGACCGCGCCCGGCCAGCGTGCCGAACACGGTGTTGATGGCCGCCCGGAATCGTGGCGCGGTGACCGGATGGCGCAGGCGGCGCGTCCGCAGATCCGGTGCGGCCACGCGATCCAGCGCCCCGTCCAGAATTCGGCTCAGGCAATACTCGAATAGCTCGATCGCCCCGTCCGCATCGACCAGCTTGCGCAGCAAGTCCCGGAAGTAATCAATTTCACTGAGCGGCCGATTGCGAAGCGCCGGAAACGCCATGTCGAGCAACGGCAGACGATACTGTGGCCCGAGTTCCGCAACCGTCGTGGCGTAGTCTTCAACCTTGCTGGCGCGCTCGGGGCCAAGCTGTTGCACCAGGAAGCTGAGCTGCGCACTGCGCGGCTCCGCGTCGGGGTGCAACATCAGTCCGAGCACCAACAGTGGCGCCTCACGATCCGCATGGACCGCTTCGTAAAGCTCCGCTGGGATATTCCGGTGCAGCACATGCGCGACGCTGACTTCGCTCGCACCCGTCTCGCCAACATGAGCGACCACGGCCTCGGGAACCAGCGGAAACCGAGTTTGCGCTGCCGGAATCTCGGCGCCCGCGGACAGCGCCGCCACCGTCACCGTGTCACCCGTGTCCGTCGGGGCGGCGGTACCGACCGATTTCAACTGACCGGCATCGAACGCGGGATCCAGGCGACTGATTCGGTCCAGCAGCGGCGGATGGGTGGCAAACAGGCGAGCGATGGTCGCGCCGGGTGCGAACAGCATGTGGCTCACCTCCTCCACGTCGACGCTCTCGACGCGCGAACCCTGCGAGCCGGCGGCAATCCGCTTCAATGCCCCGGCAATCCCGTCCGGCTGGCGTGTGAATTGCACCGCGGAGGCATCCGCGAGGAATTCACGCTGCCGCGACACGCTGGCGCGAATCAGTCGCGCGCCGAGCACGCCAACGAAACCCACCGCAATCAGCCCGATGGACACTATCAGGACAACCGGCGCCCCGCTCGACCGACGACTCGTCGTGCGACCGCGCCCAACGCTGCGCAGAACCAGCCGGCCGATGTGGCCAATCACCATGATCCCGAACAACGGTCCGAGCATGCGGATATTCAGGCGCATATCCCCATTCAGGATGTGACTGAATTCGTGCGCGATGACGCCCTGCAACTCGTCGCGGTCGAGTTGCTCCAGCGCGCCGCGGGTAACGGCCACCACGGCATCTTCCGGCCGATAGCCCGCGGCGAACGCATTGACGCCGGCTTCGCGCTCGAGCACGAAGACTTGCGGCACCGCCACGCCGGATGCAATCGCCATCTCTTCGACGATGTTGCGCAGCCGTCGGCGGAGCAAGTCGCGTGTGTCCGCAGCCACTTCGGTGCCGCCCAGCTCGCGCGCGACGCGAGCGCCCCCGCCACGCAGGTTCAGCATCCGAAACAGCCCCGCTGCTGCAATCAGACCGAGAGTGCCGGTGGCGATCACGGCGAACACATGACCGCGGGCCGCGGCCCAGTCAGTAATTCGCTGGGCCCCGCCTGACTGGACGGTCAGCCAGTACCACGCCGAGCTGAGGATTGCGGTTACCGCGATGACGACAGCAAACACCGCCAGCGCGTACAGCAGAATCAGGCGCCGCGTCTGGCGACGCGATTGGTCCTGCGCGGCGAAGAAATCCACGGAAGCGACTCAGTCCGAGCGGCTGGCGCCAGAGATCGGGTCAGTCAAAAAGAAACCTGCGGTGCCTCGCGCTTGGTCTCGCTGTCTATTTCCAGGAATTCGGCCGTCTTGAAATTGAAGGTATTGGCAACGATATTGTTCGGGAACGTCTCGCAGCTGGTATTGTAATTCAATACCGCGTCGTTGAACGCCTACCGCGCGAAGGCGACCTTGTTTTCCGTGCTGCCGAGTTCTTCCTGCAGTTGCAGCATGTTCTGGTTGGCTTTCAGGTCGGGATAAGCCTCTGACAAAGCAAATAACCGTCCCAGCGCACCGGCCAATCCCGTCTCGGCTTTCCCGAGTTCGCGAATGGCTTCCGCATTGGACGGATCCGCAGCCGCCGCCTGCAGCCCGGATACAGCCACATTGCGGGCCTTGATCACAGCCTCCAGGGTTTCGCGCTCGTGCTTGATGTAGCCCTTGACGGCCTCGACGAGGTTCGGGATCAGGTCGTAGCGACGCGTTAGTTGAACGTCGATCTGCGCGAACCCGTTCTTCACGCGATTGCGCAACGACACGAGCTGATTGTAGATAACGACCGCGAAGACCGCCGCGGCAATAACAACGATCAGGATGATTGACATGGCGCTCACGGTTTACTCCCCTGTTACCTTGTTCGTGCGGACCAAGTGGGACCTCGTCCGTAACTATCCCACCCAGCACCGGGCGTTGCGGAACAGGCGCATCCAGGGCCCGTTCTCACCCCAGCCGGACGGATGCCAGGAATGCTGTACCGTCCGGAAGACGCGTTCCGGATGCGGCATCATAATGGTCACCCGCCCGTCCTCCGAGCACAAGCCAGCCAGACCTTCTGGCGAGCCGTTCGGATTGTCCGGAAAACTCTGCGCGACGCGACCGTGGCCATCGACATACCGCAACGCCACCCCGCCATTGGCATCCAGCGCTTGCCGGTCATAATGCGATGCGAAATCGGCGCGCCCTTCCCCGTGCGACGTCGCGATCAGCAATCGGCTGCCGCCCATGCCATCCAGTAGCACGGATGGCGAGTCCTCAATCCGGACGAGACTCAACCGAGCCTCGAACTGCCCGGATCGATTCGCCACGAACCGTGGCCAGTGGTCCGCACCCGGGATCAGCTCGCGCAGGTTCGCGAGCATTTGACAGCCGTTGCAGACGCCCAGCGTAAAGCTGTCCTCGCGATGAAAGAATGCGCTGAACTGCTCGCGCGCGCGACTGTTGAAGAGAATGGACTTCGCCCAACCGCCGCCAGCACCCAGCACATCGCCGTAGGAAAATCCGCCACAGGCGACCAGGCCCTGGAATCGCTTGAGGGCGACACGGCCTTCGAGAATATCTGACATATGCACGTCGATGGCCCGGAAACCCGCGCGGTCGAAAGCGGCTGCCATTTCGACCTGGCTGTTCACGCCCTGCTCGCGCAGGATCGCAAC
>JASJBD010000159.1 GCA_030066665.1 Gammaproteobacteria bacterium | reverse complement strand
TGCGCAGGCGCAGATCCGCAAGTTCGCGGAGATCCAGAAAGCCGCACTGGTCGACGTCGAGGAAGAGACCTTCCCGGGCGTGACGCTCGGCCACAAGAACATCCCGGTGAACAGCGTCGGCTGTTACGTGCCGGGCGGCAAATACCCGCTGGTGGCATCTGCCCATATGAGCGTCGTGACCGCAAAAGTCGCCGGTGTCAAACGCATCGTCGCCGCGGCGCCGCCCTTTGAGGGCAAACCCAGTCCCGCGATTGTTGTGGCGATGGATCTGGCTGGCGCGGACGAAATCTACTGCCTCGGCGGCGTGCAGGCGGTTGGCGCAATGGCGCTGGGTACAGAGAGCATTGCACCGGTCGACATGATCGTCGGCCCGGGCAATGCGTATGTTGCCGAAGCCAAGCGACAACTTTTCGGGCGGGTCGGCATCGACCTGCTCGCCGGCCCCACCGAGACACTGGTGATCGCCGATGAGTCAGTGGATGGTGAGCTCTGCGCCGCGGATCTGCTCGGCCAGGCCGAACACGGTACCAACTCGCCGGCAGTGCTGTTGACCAACAGTGAAAAGCTCGCGCGCGAAACCATGGCCGAAGTGGAGCGTCAATTGACCATCCTGCCAACCGCAACAATCGCAGGCGCCGCCTGGCGCGACTACGGCCAGGTTATCGTCTGCGACAGCTACGATGAGATGGTGCAGGTAGCGGACGAAATCGGTTCCGAACACGTACAGGTCATGACACAGGATCCGCAGTTCTTTCTCGATCGCATGACCAATTACGGGGCACTGTTCCTGGGACCGGAAACGAATGTGTCCTATGGCGACAAGGTGATCGGCACGAATCACACGTTGCCAACCCGCAAGGCTTCTCGTTACACCGGTGGCTTGTGGGTCGGCAAGTTCATCAAGACCTGCACCTACCAGCGCATCACGGCGGAGGCATCGGTGCAGGTCGGTGAGTACTGCAGCCGGCTGTGCGCGCTGGAAGGCTTCATGGGCCACAAGGAACAGGCCGATATTCGCGTGCGCCGTTACACGAACGCCAACAAGGCAGCGTGAAAAACAACCCGGGTGCTGACGATGGCCAACCGGCGTAAGGAGAACCAAGGCCACCGCGCCACTTCCTACGACGTGGCGCGCCTGGCCGGCGTTTCGCAGTCGGCCGTCTCGCGGGTATTCAAGCCCGGCGCGAGCGCGTCGGCCGAAATGCGCGAACGTGTACACAAAGCAGCGCGGGACCTGGGCTATCGGCCGAATGCGATTGCGCGCGGGCTAATCACGCAGCGCTCCAATATGGTCGGCGTGATCATCTCGCGATTGACTAACCTGTACTACCCCGAGGTGCTGGTGCAGCTGACACAACGATTCGGCGACCAGGGCGTGCGCGTGCTGCTGTTCGCGCTGGAGCAAGAGCGGGACATCGACGACATACTCGATCAGGTGCTGCAATACCGGGTCGATGGTGTCGTGACCGCGGCGCGACTTGATGCGGACCAACTGGCGTTGTTCGACAACGCGGGTATCCCGGTGGTGTTCTACAACCGTGACGTTGCCGGCAGCCACGTGAATTCGGTGCGCTGTGATCAGGCCGATGGCGAACGATGGCTGGTCGAGCGCCTGCTGGCGGCAGGCCACCGCAGTTTCGGCATCATCAGCGGGCCCGAAGATTCGTTTGTCAGCAACGAGCGTATTCAAGGGGCTATCCAACCGTTGCGGGAACACGGCATCGAGCAGCTCGAGATCACGCATGGTGACTTCGACTACGAGAGTGGCTATGCGGGCATCGGCCGGCTGATCAGCGCTTTCCGTGGTGACATTCCCGACGTGGTGATTTGCGCGAATGATGTCACGGCAATTGGTTGTATCGATGGGGCCCGCGGCGAGCACAACTTATCAGTGCCGCAACAGCTGTCGGTGGTCGGCTTCGATGGCGTTGGACCAGCGGGCTGGGCCGCTTATCGATTGACGACCATTCGGCAACCCGTTCGGCGCATGACTGAATCGGCCGTCGCGATGCTGATGGACCGGATCGAAAACCCGTTAATGACGCCGGAAAAGCGTGTGTTCGCCGGCATTCCCATCGGCGGTGATTCTGCCCGCCTGCGTGAACCCACGCTCGTTGGATAGCGAAATTGGGAGGAGTGACTCCGTGCTGAACAGTTCTGATCGTATTGTGACGACTCACGTCGGCAGCCTGCCGCGCTCGGCCGCGGTAACCGACGTGGTGTTTGCGCGCGAGCGCGAAGAAGACATCGATGACGCGGCTGCAGATGCCACCATCCGCGAGGCCGTGGACCAGGCCGTCCGGGCCCAGGTCGCGGCCGGTATCGATATCGTCAGCGACGGTGAGATGAGCAAGATCAGCTACGCCACGTATCTGAAAGACCGCGTCGCCGGTTTCGCCGGCGACAGTCCGCGCAATCCGCCAGCCGATCTCGAGGATTTTCCCGGATACATGAAACGAATCGCGGCCGGCGGCGGCACGCCGACCTACCGACGACCGAAGTGTGTCGGCGAACTCAAAATCAAAAATCTGGAGCCACTGCACCAGGACCTCGACAATTTTGGTGCGGCGATCGCAGCGAACACTCCGGCAGAGGGTTTCATGAATGCGCCATCCCCCGGCGTGGTCGCCCTGTTCCAGCCGAATGAGTTCTACACAAATCATCAGGCCTATCTCGAAGCACTCGCCGACGTGCTGCGTGTCGAATATGAGGCGATAGTTGACGCCGGTCTGCTGGTGCAGATCGACTCGCCGGATCTCGGCCTCGGCCGGCACACCCTTTTCAAGGGTCGCAGCGACGCGGAGTACCAGGAGCTGGCTGCCACGCATGTAGATGTCCTGAACGCCGCATTACAGAACATCCCGGCCGAACGCGTTCGTCTGCACGTGTGCTGGGGCAATTACGAGGGTCCGCATCATCACGATGCATCGATGGCCCTGGTGCTGCCGCTGGCGCTCAAAGTGAAAGCCCAGGCTCTGCTGTTCGAGAGCGCCAATCCCCGCCATGCGCACGAATGGCAGGTATTTCGAGATGCCGACATCCCGGATGACCGGATTCTCGTGCCCGGCGTCATCGACTCTACAACCAATTTCATCGAGCATCCGGAACTGGTTGCGGAACGCATCCTGCGTTTCGCTGATATCGTCGGTCGCGAACGGGTCATCGCTGGTACCGACTGTGGTTTCGCGACATTCGCGGGCTTTGGCTCGGTCGACGCGGATATCACTTACGCGAAGCTCGCCAGTCTGGCTGAAGGTGCCAGGCTCGCGAGTCGGAAACTCTGGGGCGCGGCTGCATGACTGCGTCGGTGGGCCCGCGCATTGCTAGCTTCAGGCAGCGCCTGCGCGCGGGCGAACCCCTCCTCGGCACCTTCGTGAAAACACCGTCACCGGTTGTTTGCGAAGTACTCGGGCAGACACAAATGGATGTCGTCTGCCTCGATAGCGAGCACGCGCCGTTCGGCCGCGTCGAGCTGGATACCTGCATCGCAATGCTGCGCGCCGCTGATCTGCCGGTGCTGGTCCGCACCCGCTCGGACGCGCCGACAGAGCTGCTGGGCGCACTGGATTCCGGCGCCACCGGTGTCGTCGTGCCCCACGTCACCGACGCAGGGCAGGCCGCGGACATTGCCCGCGCTGCGCGTTTCGGTCCGGGCGGACGCGGCTTCGCCGGTTCGCCTCGCGCAGCCGGATACACGACCACGCCACGACCCGAATATCTGCGCGCGGCCCAGGAACAGACAGTTGTCATCGCACAGATTGAAGACCGCGACGCGCTGGAAAATCTAAACGATATTGCCACCGTCGACGGCCTCGATTGTTTGTTTGTCGGTCGCAGCGATCTCACGGTTTCGCTCGGCGTGGATGCACCGGCGGATCCCGCCGTCGTGGCCGCTGTCGAGCAGGTCTGTGCTGCGGGTCGTGACCACTCGATGCGCATCGGCATGTTCACCGGAAACCACGCCGAGCTTCCGCAATGGCGCGCGCAGGGTGCCAGCCTGTTTCTACTGACGTCAGATCACGGATTCCTGCTGGACGGTGCCGTACAACTCGTGGCCGAGTTTCGCAACAGCGTTTAGTCGAGCCGGTAAAACTCCCGGGCCGTGCCGCTGAACAGCGCCCAACGCTCGGCGTGCGAAAACCCGGTCGTCAGCTGCGCGAAGGTCTCCCAAATCTCGACGTAGCCGCGATACAGTTTGTCGACCGGGAAATTCGAACCAAACATGCAGCGTTCAGGCCCGAACAGCTCGATCACCGAGTGCACGATCGGTTCGATACTTCCTTTCGTCCAGGTTGGATCGAACATGCCGAAACCGGACAGCTTGCAATAGGTGTTCGGTCGCTCCGCCAGCGCGGCCATGCCCCGCCGCCAATGCGCCAATCCCTCGCTCGATTGGTCCCACGGCGAGCCGCAATGGCAAATCGCAATTCGCGTGTCGTCGAATTTGGCGAGCACTGTCGCCGCGCGGGCCGCCTGGGGCGGCGTCAGTTGCAGATCGAAACTCAGCCCGCGCGATGCCAGTTCTTTGAGATGCCCGCACCACCGTGCATCCTCCAGCAATGCGCCCGAACCGGTTTGTGCATCTTCTGCATCTGCGCGACCGACGATTTGACGCACGCCGCGCAGGTTCTTGAATGCCTCGTGTGCGTCAATCTGTGCAGCAGCATCAGCGGCCGCCAGATCGACAAAGGCCACGATCGCCTGCGGGAATCCGGCCGACCCGGGTGCGTCGGCGACCGACTGCAACCAGGCCGTTTCTGCAACGGCCTGATCGTCCGCGGCCCCAACCTGCACATGGACTGACGATGCCAACGGCAGATCGGCCGCATCGGCGATCAGATCCGACACCAGGTAATTCCGTTGTATGGGAGTGGGATCGCCAAAAAATCGGACGACTCCCCGCGCCATCAGCCACGGATAATGGACGGCCCCCAGATCCCAGAGATGATGATGCGCATCGACGATTTCGTCGGGTAGCGCCGGCACTGCGTCATTCATTGCCTGGTCTGGCGCTGCGCGACAAAAATCTGCTTCAGCAATGCCAGCTCGTCGAATAGCGTCCATTCTTCGACGATCCGCCCGGCGCGCAGCAGGAATTGCGAGATCCCGAGCACCTGCAGGCGCACGCCGCTCGGCTCATGCGTCAGCCCGGGACCATCGTGCCGGCCGATCATGCGCCAGACCAGCGCCACCTGTCGGGTGTGTTCACTGCCCTCCGCGTCGCCAACGGCGTGCAGGAAAAAGACCTGGGCATCACTCATGCAGGCGAGTAGTGACGTCCACAAGTAACGGATGGCGGCCACACCCTGCAGCTCGCGCGCACCGGGCGCATGGCAGTGCGCATCCGGCGCATAGAGACTATCCAGTTGATCCATGCGACGATGATTCCACGCAAGATTGAGCTGGC
>JASJBD010000158.1 GCA_030066665.1 Gammaproteobacteria bacterium | reverse complement strand
GTCTCGGCACCGTCGTCGGTGACGAACACCTCGCCGTGCTGAAACGGACTCATGGTCCCCGGATCGACGTTCAGATAGGGATCCAGCTTGATCATGCTGATTTTCAGCCCGCGCGCCTCGAGGATCGCGCCCAGCGACGCGGATGTAATGCCCTTCCCGAGTGAGGACACCACACCACCCGTGACAAACAGGAATCGAGGCATTAGCTCAGCCACCTTTCAAGCAACAGCGGCAGCCCCACCGAGACGCGATCGGTGGTGAAACTGCCGCACGCAAAAACACGTTGGCCGGAGGGGCTTCTGTCCCGTCGCCCCGCAGGGCAGTGCGGACAGGAAAGCGCGCTCCGGCCTATTTCAGACTCCGTCGATGAAGCTGTCGGTTGTATAGAAAAGTTACCAGATCCCCCCTGCAGGCTCAATGCAGTCGCGAAAAATCAGTCACTTAACGCAGTGCGGCGCCAGGCGACCACTTCACGCGGAAGGCTGGTTCGTCGGGCGACGCGACACACTCTGCGGCCAACCACAGATCCGCGACGGCGACCAGCCGGTCGTCGACATACAGCAGCGGCACATGAGCGCGCATCCACGGCACGATACCGGCACTTTGATATAGGGACTTCAGTGACCGGTGATGGTCATCGCCCGCGGGTCGCAGCGTTTCCCCGCCGCTGCGAAACCGGACATTGACTCCCCCGGCGACGACTGCCTGCGGAATGCCGTCACCCGCCGCAGCTTCCAGCTCCAGCTCGCCGCTCAACGGTCCCAGCGATAACTTTCCTTGCCCACTCCACTCACGGTCAGATTCGTCCTCGTCCGGATCAAATCGCAACAGGTACAGCCTGTCCCGGTAGCGACGCAATTCGCCGGCCGACCATTTCACCGCGGGTTCTGCATCGTCGCGTTTGCTGAGTAACTGCCGCAAACCATCCGTAAGGCGCGCCTGCGATGGCGGCACGACCCCCTGCCGGTCGAGAAAGTAGCGCAACAGCAATCGCTGGCGTGGCGCCGACAGTTCGCGCAACACCGGCACATCGACAGTATCCGCCTGGACTGCCCGCCGGGCATCCTGTGCTGCCAACGCTTCCAGCAACTCCGCCGTTTCGGCACAGAGCGCCGCCGCCCGGGCCGTCGTGACCGCCGCGGCCGGCCAGCGGTCCTCGATCAACGGGACAATTTCGCGGCGCAGGTAGTTGCGATCGAGGGCGGCATCCTGATTCGACGGGTCATCCAGCCATTCAAGGTCGTGTCGAGTGGCGTACTCCCGCAGCTCCGCCCGTCGCCGTTCCAGCCACGGTCGCAATACATGGCCGGACGCGAAAGGCGCGCAGTCAGGAATACCGGCCAGGCCTCGCGGGCCGGCACCGCGCAGCAGCCGCAGCAGGACGGTTTCGAGCTGATCATCGCGATGATGCGCAGTCAGCAACCACTCACCGTCGCCGAGACTCTCGGCGAAGGCCGCGTATCGGGCGGCGCGCGCCGCGGCCTCCAGCCCGTCGCCCGCACGCCGATCGACGGCGACGGCGACTATTTCTGTCGTCACCCCGAACCGCTTGCCGATCGCATGGCAGTGCGCAGCCCAGTTTGTCGCTTGGGCGTGCAGGCCGTGATTGATGTGTAGTGCACGTACCGGATGGTCCAGGCCGGCAGTTGCCGCATGTAGCAGAGCGGTAGAGTCACAGCCGCCGCTAAATGCGATGCAGAGGGGCGCGCCCGCCGGTACATGATCGGCGACGCGAGTTTGCAGGACATGAAGCAGGTCAGACATGGCCGGTGGTATACAGACCGCGCCGGCGCGCGGCGCGATCAAGCCTCGGTAAAGTGCCCGAAGGATGCCAGGCGCTCGGCTCGCCGACGCAGTAGATCGTCGAGTTCCAGTGCCTGCAAGTCCGCAAGATGTGTGACCAGTGCATTCTGCAGCGTTTCTGCCATGGCGTCTGCATCGCGATGCGAGCCACCGAGGGGTTCCTTGAGGACCTCGTCGACGAGGCCGAGTTCGCTCAGGCGATCGGCGGTAATGCCCATCGCCTCCGCTGCGTTTTCTGCCTTTTCGGCACTCTTCCACAAGATGCTGGCACAGCCCTCGGGCGAGATCACCGAATAGACGCTGTATTCGAGCATGATCAACCGGTCCGCGACACCAATTGCCAGCGCGCCACCGGAACCGCCCTCCCCGATCACGGCGCTGACGATCGGGGTTTCGAGCCGCGCCATCTCGAACAGGTTACGGGCAATGGCCTCACTCTGGCCGCGCTCCTCGGCGCCGACGCCAGGGTACGCACCGGGCGTATCAATTAGCGTCACGACCGGCAAGCGAAACCGTTCCGCGAGTCGCATCAGTCGCAGCGCTTTCCGGTAGCCCTCCGGTTTCGGCATGCCGTAGTTGCGCCGCACGCGCTCTTTCGTATCGCGGCCCTTCTGATGCCCGATGAACATCACCGGCTTGCCATCGAGCCGACCAATGCCGCCGACCAACGCCGGATCGTCGGCATACATGCGATCACCATGCAACTCCTGAAAATCCGGGCTGATGCGCTTGATGTAGTCCAGCGTATAAGGCCGCAGCGGATGGCGCGCCAGCTGCGCGATCTGCCAGGCCGACAGGTCGGAAAAGATATTGCGCGTCAGGGATTCGCTCTTGGCCTGCAATCGGGCAATCTCGTCGCTGAGATTGACCGCGGAGTCGTCACCGACAAAACGAAGTTCGTCGATTTTGGCTTCCAGTTCGGCGATCGGTTGTTCGAAATCGAGGAACTTCAAATCCATGACGCGAACGTTAAACCCTGACCCGGACTGGCACAAGCGGCCAGACGCAGGTCAGGCCGGCGGTGCGTCGTAGACGAAGCGAAACCCGTCGACGCCAAGTACCGCCGACAATTTTTCGCGCAACTCGCTGCTGGGTCGAACCGCCCAGGCATCACCAAACTGGACGCGTGCCTCCGCATCGCCGCGTTCGAGATACAAGTGAACGCCACAGCGCCCGGGCCGGAACGGTTCGAGCACGGACTTCAGGCGTTCGGGGTCCAGCTTGCCATCGCGGGCCTCCCGCCATCGGATCACCAGGCCCGAGGCCTTTTTCTCGATCAGTCGATCGATTTCCGTAACGTCCTTGGCGGTCAGGCGCCAGCCGTCGATGAAATCGTCATAGCGCAGGCTTCCTGAGATCACGACAATGGCATGGCTCACGAGCAGGTGCCGAAACCGATCAAACGACTCCTGGAACAGCGTGACCTCGATACGATCCTGGCCGTCATCCAGTTCCAGCGTCACGCGGCCCCCGCGTTTGCGCAAACCGGTCACGACGCCCGCTACGGATACATCCCGACCGGCTTGTCGACCGTTGCCGTTGGCACCTGGCGGCCGCACACCGATGAGTGCCGCGATCGTACCCGAGGCTACAAACGGCCCGTCAGTCCGGTACTGATCAAACGGATGGCCACTCAGATACAGACCGAGACTTTCGCGTTCGGCCTCGAGCCGGCGGGCAATACCCCAGTCTTCCAGCACCGGAATCTCGGTTTGTTCTCGAGCCAGCGCCGGCGATGCCGCCTCACCGAACATATCCTCCTGACCGGATGCGCGGGCATGCGCAATCTGCTCCGCCCGACCCAGCGCCGTCGGCAGGGCGGCGAGCAACGAGGGTCGGTTTGGCGCGAAGGCATCGAGCGCACCCGACTTGATCAGGGCTTCGAGCGCCCGTCGGCCGAATCGCTGCGACTCGACCCGCTGACAGAGATCGTCCAGCCCCTGGAACGGACCATCCGCGCGCGCCACCAGCAATAGTTCGACGGCACTGCGTCCCAGACCCTTGATGGCGCCCAACCCGTAGCGGATCGCCTTGGTGCCACGCACCTCGAACGCGAGGCCGGAATCATTGACATCAGGCGGCAGCAGCTGCAGTTCCTCTGCCTCGCAATCGCGTTTCAGCACCGTTAGCTTGTCGGTGTCGTCCATTTCCGAACTCATCACGGCCGACAGGAACGCGGCCGGATAATGCGCCTTGAGCCACGCCGTCTGGTACGACAACAGGGCATACGCGGCCGAGTGCGATTTGTTGAAACCGTACCCGGCAAATTTCTCCATCAAGTCGAATATGTACTGCGCCGTACCCCGGTCGACGCCACGCTTGACCGCACCCTCGAGAAACACCGAACCCTGCTTGGCCATTTCCTCCGGTTTCTTTTTGCCCATCGCCCGTCGCAGCAAATCGGCTTCACCGAGGGAGTAACCGGCCAGTCGCTGGGCGATTTGCATGACCTGTTCCTGGTAAAGAATGACGCCGTAGGTCTCCTCGAGAACCGGCTGCAGGTCGGGATGCAGGTAATCGATTGGCTGGTTGCTATCGCCATGCTTGCGCGCAATGAAATCTTCCACCATGCCAGACTGCAACGGACCTGGTCGGTAAAGCGCCACCAGCGCGACAATATCTTCGAATTGATCGGGCTTCAGACGCTTTACCAGCTCCCGCATGCCGCGCGATTCAAGCTGGAAGACGGCCGTCGTACGACACTGCTGCAGCAGGCGGAACGCAGCCGCATCGTCCATCGGAATCTTTCGAATGTCGAGCGCGTTCTCGCCCGCTTGCGCGCGGCCCTGGTTGATGGTCTTCACGGCCCGATCGATGATGGTCAGCGTCCGCAGGCCGAGAAAATCGAATTTGACCAGGCCCGCTGCTTCGACGTCGTCTTTGTCGAACTGGGTAACTGTCCCCTTCTCACCCTCGACCTGGAATAGCGGCGTGAAGTCGGTGATCGCTGACGGCGCGATCACGACACCGCCGGCATGCTTACCGGCGTTCCGCACGAGACCTTCCAGGCGCCGCGCGAGATCGATGATGGCACGCACATCATCATCGCTGCCATACAGGTCACGCAGATCGGCTTCCTGTTGCAGTGCCTTGTCCAGGGTCATGCCGATTTCAAATGGGATCAGTTTTGCTACCCGGTCGACAAAACCGAACGGGTGACCGAGCACGCGGCCCGCGTCGCGCACGACCGCCTTGGCTGCCATGGTCCCGTACGTAATGATCTGCGAGACCCGGTCACGCCCATAGTGCTCGGCAACATAGTCGATAACGCGATCCCGGCCTTCCATGCAGAAATCGATATCGAAATCCGGCATGGAAACGCGCTCCGGGTTGAGAAACCGCTCGAACAGCAGCGCGTGCTTGATCGGATCCAGATCGGTGATGCCAAGCGCCCATGCCACCAGGGACCCGGCGCCCGAGCCGCGCCCGGGGCCGACCGGGATATCGTGGCCGACTTCATCCGGTGGGCGAAGTCGAACGATATCCCGGTCGGCCCCGGGCGCGGCTCGGGCGCCGGGTCCCTGGTGGCATGGGCGCTTGGCATCACCGATCTGGATCCGATCAAGCA
>JASJBD010000052.1 GCA_030066665.1 Gammaproteobacteria bacterium | reverse complement strand
TCTACGGTTTCGGTTCAGCAGCCCATGTGATTGCGCAGGTGGCCCGGCAGCAGGGCCGCGACGTGCTGGCGTTCACCAGCCCGGGTGACCGTGCAGCCCAGGATTTTGCGCGTGATCTCGGTGCCAGCTGGGCCGGCGGCTCGGATGAACAACCCCCGGTCGACCTGGACGCGGCGCTGATTTTCGCGCCGGTCGGCAAGCTTGTGACCAAGGCTTTGCGCGACGTCAAGAAAGGCGGTTCCGTGGTATGCGGCGGCATTCACATGTCCGATATCCCATCGTTTCCGTATGCGGACTTGTGGGGCGAGCGTCAGATTCGCTCCGTCGCCAACCTGACGCGACAGGACGGCACGGACTTCATGGCCCTGGCCGCGACGTTATCCATCGACACCCGCATAACGACCTATCCGCTGACCGACGCCAACCAGGCGCTGGATGATCTGCGGGCGGGCCGGCTGAACGGCACGGCGGTGCTCGTCACATAGGCGTCAGAATACTGACTCGGGCCCCGATTATTCGGTGGTGTAAGCAGTCTTGCCGGCGAGAATCAGGTCATAGACTTCGCGGCCACGCCCGCCAATCATGTCGAGCAACTGCGCGGTGACCCCGGCCGTGGCTGACATCCACTGTTGCCGCTGGGCATCAGTCAGCGGGTGCACCTGGATACCGAGGGTCGCGTCCGCGAGATCCTCGATGTCCTGCGCCCGCGTTACCTGCCGGGACTCGTCGATCGACGGGAACGAGTCCTCGACGAGCTGCCGCAAGTCCGCCGGCAAGCCATCCCACCAGCGCTTGTCCGCGACGATGACCGATACGCCAAACGCATGACGGGTCAGTGTGAAGTGTGGCGCCTCCGCTGAAATGCCAGTGCGCGCGAACAGGCTGATGGAATTCTCACCCGCATCGATCAGACCGGTCTGCAGCGAGGGCACGATCTCCCCATAACCCAACGGAATCACATCGGCGCCGATAGCTTCCGCGAACAGCCGCGCGTTGATCGCGGCCGAGACGCGAAAGCGGCGACCGGCTGCATCCTCCGGCAGCAGGATGGGGTCATTCCGGGCATAGACTGAGTGAAACCCGATTTCGTACCAGGTCACGAGATGCATGCCATTCTCGGCAAGCAACTCGGTGTAGATATCGGTGAGGTAGCGGTCGTAGACGAAGTCAGCCTCGGCTTCATCATCGAACAGGAACGGCGCGTACAACAGAGACAGTTCCGGCACCAGCGTCGACGCAACCTGCGCCGACAGGTTCGCAAACTGGATACGGCCGCGCCGCAGGCCCGACAATAGTTGCTCCTCGGAACCAAGCTGGCCGTAGATCAGCGGCCGGATTTCGAGACGCCCGTCGGAACCTGCCTCGGCATCGCGAGCGAAATTCAGCCAGATCTGCTCACCCGGCGTATTCGGCGCTGCGGTGCCACCAATTGTGACGATCTGCGCGCCACCGTCGCTGCCGCCGCATGCGGCCAGGCCGAACAGCCATGGCAACAGCAGGCCAATGAGAATTCGGTGATACTTGCGAGTCATGAAAAACCTTGCTCGATCGGCAGCTTAGAGAGGTTAAGCTTGGGTCACAAGCCGCCCGGAACCATTCGGCCGTGGCCGACTCCAAGTTAACGCATCGATGCGCGGACCTGCCGAGAATGACC
Organism: Gammaproteobacteria bacterium; assembly: GCA_030066665.1. Lineage (GTDB taxonomy): Bacteria > Pseudomonadota > Gammaproteobacteria > Steroidobacterales > J054. The sequence goes on along the minus strand of JASJBD010000052.1, from coordinate 30,070 downwards.
CGAACCAGACTGCAGTCGACACCAGCAAGAACCCCGCGGCGCGGGGCGCGCGTCGCACCATTCCTATTCTGCGCGACGTTCAGTTTCAACACTTACGCGGCTTTGCCGGATTACCGGGCCTTCGACGATTTGCTGCTCAATCACGTGGACAACGGCTTCGTCGATTACGACGGCATCGCTGCCGATGGCCGTCTCGATATTTTCCTGCAGCAGCTCGGCGATACAACCGCCGCAGACCTGGCCGACGACACGGCGCGCAAAGCTTTCTACATCAATGCCTACAACGCGGTCGCGATTCATGGGGTATTGAAGGGTCAATCCGCCGAATCCCAGCGTAGCCGGCGGCGTTTCTTCGAGAAAATGGAAGTGCGGGTGCTGGGGGAAGCTCGGTCCATGGAAGACATCGAACACCGGGAATTACGCCCGATGGGAGACCCGCGCATTCACTTTGCGATCGTCTGCGCGTCACTCTCATGTCCACGACTCAGCAGCCGGGCCTACATCCCGGAGCGCCTGGATGAACAGCTCGACGCCTCGGCCGAACGATTTGTCAATGATCCATCGAGGAATCGTTTCGACACGACACAGGGAATTGCGTTCCTGTCTCCAATATTCGACTGGTTTGCCGGGGATTTCGCTGATAGTCCGGACGGCTTGCAACGCTTCATCGCGGGCTATGTACGTGACGCAGATGCGGAGCGCGAGTTGCGCGGCGGCAAGTTCGAAATCCGCTACGAGGACTACGACTGGCGGCTGAACGGCGAATTCGGTACCCGCCAGCGAGCGCGACGCTAATCCGCCCGGGTAGCCCAACCGAACTTTAGGACATCAAGCACACGGACTGAAACCATGCTCATACGCCATCGACACAGTATTCGCCCGTCGGAAATCACCCCCGAGAAGGTTTTCCGCAATCGCCGCCAGCTGTTGCGGGACGCCGGGCTCGCGGGCTCCGGCCTGTTTCTCGCCGCCGGCTGCGCGGCCGAGGATGACTCGCCGGAACTCCGCAAACTCGACGTGAAGCGCGGCAGCCCGTTCAGCACCGACGAATCACCCAACTCGTTCGAAGATATCATCAGCTACAACAATTTCTACGAGTTCGGGCTCGACAAGAGCGACCCCGCGCGCCATGCGGGCAAGTTTAAGCCAAAGCCCTGGACCGTGACTGTTGCAGGCGAAGCTGCGAAGACCGGTACATTCGACTTTGACGACATTGTCGGGCCGCACGACATCGAGGAACGCGTCTACCGTTTCCGGTGCGTCGAGGCCTGGTCCATGGTCATCCCGTGGAACGGGATCCCGCTGGGCGACATGCTGAAACGCTTCGAACCGACCTCGAAAGCGAAGTACGTGGCATTTGAAACGGTCGTCAGGCCTGAGGAAATGCCAGGACAGCGGCGACGCGTGCTCGACTTTCCATACGTCGAGGGGCTGACCATCGAAGAGGCCATGCACCCGCTCACACTAATGGCAATCGGTGTTTATGGCGTGGAATTGCCGAATCAAAACGGCGCGCCGATTCGCCTGGTCGTGCCCTGGAAATATGGCTTCAAGAGTATCAAGTCGATCGTGAAAATTACTTTCACGGAACAAGAGCCGCCGACCACCTGGAATCTCGCGGCGCCGCGAGAATACGGCTTCTATGCAAACGTGAACCCGGAGGTCGACCATCCCCGCTGGAGCCAGGCGCGTGAGCGGCGGATTGGCGGCGGTTTCTTCGACGAGAAACAACCAACACTCATGTTGAACGGCTACGGCGAACAGGTCGCATCGTTATACGAGGGCCTGGACCTGCGCAAGTTCTACTAGTCAAGTGCCGACACAGCGCCAGATACGAACCATCGGCAAGCCGGCGGTCTTCCTGCTCGCCTCGTTGCCTTTGTTGTGGCTCGCTGCAAGAATCGCCGGCTACGGCGAGAGTCTTGGCCCCAATCCAATCGAAACAGTGCAGGATGAACTCGGCGGCTGGGGGCTGCGCTTCCTATTGATTACGCTGGCTGTCACACCGCTGCGCCAGCTGCTCCGCTGGCCGTGGCTGACACAATTCCGCCGGATGCTGGGCCTGTTCGCTTTTACTTACTGCGGCCTGCATTTTCTCAACTACGCGCTGCTGGATCAGTCGCTCGAGTGGAGCGCCATCATCGAGGACGTGGCCGAACGGCCATTCATTACCGTCGGCTTCACGGCCGTTTTGTTGATGACGCCGCTGGCGATAACGTCAACGGCCGGCTGGCGGCGCCGGCTCGGACGTCGCTGGCAGACGCTGCATTACCTGGTGTATCCGATCGCGATTCTCGGCTGTTGGCACTTCTGGTGGCAGGTCAAGAAGGACCTGCGTGAACCGCTGATCTACGCCGCAATTCTGGCCGTATTGCTGGGTTACCGGTTGTGGCGACGTTACCGGCCGACGGCCGCGGCCGCGGCCGCCGGCTCGTGAAGCCCTACAGGTTATAGCCGCTCTCGTCGTGCATCGTGATGTCGAGACCCTCGGTCTCTTCGTCGGGCGTGGCACGCAATCCGACCATCGCGCCAACGATTTTCAGGATCACGAAAGTCAGGAACCCACACCATACGATCGTCGCCCCCGCGCCCAGAGCCTGGACACCGAGTTGTCCGAAGATGGTCTGATCTTCGGCGAGACCGAGGCCGCTGAAGGCACCGAGGCCTGCTGATGCGAATATGGCCGTGAGCAGAATGCCGAGAAAACCACCCACACCATGCACCGGGAACACATCCAGGGAATCATCGATCTGCAGTTTGCGTTTGATGAACTGGGTCGCCCAGAAACAGACGAAGCCGGCCAGCAAGCCGATGACCAGCGCGCCGCCCGGACCGACGAATCCGGATGCCGGCGTGATCGTACCGAGGCCAGCCACCATACCGGTCACGATACCGAGAACGCTGGGTTTCCCGAACTTCAACCACTCCTGGCACATCCACGCCAGCGAGCCGGCTGCCGCGCCGATATGCGTGACCAGCATCGCCATGCCGGCGGCGCCGTCAGCAGCAATCGCACTGCCGGCATTGAAACCGAACCAGCCAACCCACAGCATGCACGCGCCCGTGACGGTGGTCGGCAAATTGTGCGGCGGCATGGGTTGCTGCGGAAATCCCTTCCGGTTGCCCATGACCATGGCCGCGACCAGCGCGGCAACGCCGGCGTTGATATGTACGACGGCGCCCCCGGCAAAATCCATGAAGCCGAGGCCGGCCAGCCAGCCGCCGCCCCAGACCCAGTGCGCCAGCGGGATGTAGACCAGGATCAGCCATAGCACCGAAAACAGCACCATCGCACTGAAGCGCATACGCTCGGCGAAACCGCCGACCACGAGCGCCGGCGTGATGATGGCGAAGGTCAGCTGGAACATGATGAATACAGTTTCCGGAATGCTGCCCTCGACCGAGTCGGCCGTGACGCCGGCAAGAAAAGCCTTTTGCAGCCCGCCGATGAGTGCGTTGGCACCGCCGCCGTCGGTGGCAAACAGGCTGTAGCCGAACAATACCCAGACCACCGTTGCCACACAGGCAATCGTGAAGCATTGCATCAGCACGGATAGCACGTTGCGGCTGCGCACGAGGCCGCCGTAAAAGAGCGCCAGCCCCGGCAGTGTCATGAACAGCACCAGGGCCGTGGACGTTAGCATCCAGGCGGTATCGCCTGCATCCAGACCCTCTGCTACGGCAACACCGGGTAACAGAACAAGAAAGAACAGCGGCGCGAACGCGCCTGCCCGACCGGTCATTGCTTTTCCCCCGTATTATTTGCGCCCGGATCGCCGGGTCACCGTCCTAGAGTGCGCCTTCGTCGGTCTCGCCCGTGCGAATTCGCAGCGCCTGTTCCAGCTGGGTCACGAAAATCTTGCCGTCGCCAACTTTGCCCGTGCGAGCCGCATTGGCAATTGCCTCAACCGCAGCATCGAGCAGGTCGTCGGCTACCGCCGCCTCGATCTTGGCTTTTGGCAGGAAATCCACCACGTACTCCGCGCCGCGGTACAGTTCCGTGTGTCCGCGCTGGCGCCCGAAACCTTTGACCTCCGTAACGGTCATGCCGTTGACACCGACTTCGGCCAGCGCGTTCCGAACGTCATCAAGCCGGAAAGGTTTGATAATCGCGGTAATCAGTTTCATGAACAGGTACTCCCCGAGAGCTCTTATTGCTTTATATCCGGACTGACCCTCTACACCCCGAACGTCCGGCAAGCCAGATTCTAACGCGAATTTGCGGCACCTTCCGCTTGCCGCCGCGGTGCTCAGTAGATTCGGAAGCCGCCATGCCGTCGACGGCTGCGCCTGTCGAACCACCACCACGCGATACAAATGCCCAACAGCAGCGTGATGCCGGCACCACCGATGGCCCAGCTCATGGGCACCGCGAACCCGAATGCTTCAAGCCGTTTCAGCGCGCCGGCGTGCTCGTCGCGCAACTCGTGCAACGATGATTCGGCAGCCTGAGCCTGCGCGCGGGCGTCGCCGAGCTCTTGCTGGAGTGCCGCCAGTTTCTCTTTCTGTGTATCGCGACCGCCACGAATGGCATCCAGTTCGGCGGCCAGCTCGTCGCGCGCAGACTCGACTCTGACAATGCGGCTGCGGGCCGGTTCCTCGTCTACCAGGAATGCCGCGCGTACCCAGCCTTCCGTGCCGTCCTGCAAGCGCACGCGGACGAACGGACGCGCCCACGTAATAACCTCCAGCGCATCGCCACTGATGGCGTACGCGAATGGCTGATCATTGGTATCGGCGGCCTCGTGCACGCCGAGGCGCAATTCATCCGTGACGTAAACGATCTCGGACTGCGCGAATATCGCACCGGAGAACATGACGGTGAGGAAAACGGACCGATGCAGTTTCATTGCGCGTATGCCCATCGCAACAGTTCGCTATGCGCTTCCTCCGCGGGTCCGCGATGCGCGAGCGGATCGTTCTGGATTGCGACGACGACGTATCGGTCGCCCGTGCGGCTGTGCATGTAGCCGGCCATCGCAAACACCCCGTTCAAGCGACCGGTTTTCAGGTGCATCTTGCCGGTCAACTCCTCGTTCCGAAACCGACGCCGCATAGTACCGTCAAGACCCGAGAGTGCAAGAGAGGACTGGAATTCGGCGGCAAACGGACTCTGGTTCGCCGCGCGCAGTAAGCGCGCGAGGTTACGAGCCGATATCCGGGTGTCTCGGGACAAACCGGCGCCGTTGTCGAGAAACAGTTCGGGAAAGTCCAGCCCCCGTTCCTCGAGCGCGGCTCGCGATGCGTCGCGCGCTTTGTCCACCGTGGCCGGGGGGCCGTAGCGCTCGGCACCCATGGTCAGGAAGATCTGTCGCGTCATCACATTGTTGCTCCATTTATTGACGCGACGAATGACGTCGGACAACGCCAGGGAATCAAACTCCAGGAACGGCTCCAGGTCCTCCGGTACCGGTTCGACGCGCAGGCCCCCGCTAATGCTGCCACCGCTCTCTTCCCACAGGCTGCGGATCACACCGTAGGCGTGGTCCGGGGCGCTCATGACGGAGCGGGAGAGCCGGTATTCCGAACACTGACTGCCAAAACTGCCGGAAAAACTCACGCCAGCGACTGGCTGATCATTCACTGCCGCAAACTCGATACCGCGCTGATAGCCGCCGCATCGTCCATTGGCCAAGCGAATCCTGTTGCGAATTTCGAGATTCGTCGGCTGCGGATCGGCCACGACTTCAACCCGGTCGTTGGCGACGTCGGGACGAAACAGGAAGCTGACCGCATTGAAGTTCACCAGCATCGCGTCCGGCTGCACGTTGTAGATGCGATAGGCCTGGCCGTCGAACTCACCGGGATCACGGGGCTCGACAGCGAAAAAGCTGTTGTCGATGACCATGTCACCATCGATCTCGCCCAACCCGCGTTGACGCAGTCCCCGCAACAAGAGCCAGACACGCTCGGTCACCAGGTACGGGTCTCCATAGCCCTTCAGCAAGAGGTCGCCATCGAGACGGCCATCCTCCTGCAGATCGCCGAGCAGGTAAGCTTCGGTTCGCCAGCTGTAAGCGGGACCAAGGTTCTCCAGCGCCAGAAAGGTCGTCACCAGCTTGACGGTGGATGCCGGGTTTCGCGGCGTATCGGCATTGACTGCGAGGAGCGGCGTCGGCTCGTCCACGCGCTGAATCCAGGCGCTGTAACCGCTGACCGGCATGTTGTAACGGTCGAGAACGCGCTGGACTCGCGATGGCAACTCGGCCCGTTGGCCGGGATCCGCGGCCGCCAAGGGGCCGCTCGCCAGCCCGAGACCCAGCGTCACAATCCATGTCGTTGTCCAGCGCAGCACGGTTATTCCCTGACCGGGCTCTCCAGCATTCGATTAGCGGTGCGATTCAGCAGTACGACGACCGCGACAGCCACACCCAGGCCGACCAGAAATAGCATCAAACCGACCGGGCCGGTATCGACCCCGTCCCGTAGCAGGGTATCCAGGCTTCGCGCCGCCGAGCCCAGATAAACATACAGCGTAACGGCGGGCAACATGCCCAACAACGTCGCCAGCGCATACGGAAGCACCCTGACGCTGCTGAGGCCGTAAGCATAGTTGAGCAGGTTATACGGAATGGCCAGCGACAGGCGGGTCAGCAGAACGACGATAAAACCCCGGTCCCGAACGGCCTCGTCCACCGCCGCCAGTCGCGGATGATCGCCGAGGCGGCGGCGTAACCAGTTGCGACCGGCATAACGACCGGCGAGCAGGGCGGCGGTCGCGCCAAGAGTCATCCCCAGGGACACCAAGATGATGCCCTGCATGATCCCGAACAGGTACCCGCCGCCGACTACCAACAGCGAACCGGGGACTATGAGCAAGGCGGCAATGATGCAAATCAGCAGGAACAACAGCCGGCCCTCGACAGGGTGCAGATCGACCCACTGCAGGGCGAACAGTAAACCGTCGCGCAACGGCACCAGCCAGAACGCCAGAGCAAGGACGAGAAACAGGCAGCCGAGTAGCGTCGCCCTCGGGCTGAAGCTGCCCGGCAGGGGGATCATCCGCGAGATGCGGACACGGGTTCCGCGCCGTCGGCATCATCCCGTCGTGAGCCGAGAATTTCCCAGTGCCGCGCACGCGCGGCCTGCAACAGCCTCTGGTCCGGACGAACCGCGATGGCCTTGCCCGCCCAGGTCATGAGTTCGACGTCGTGATACGAATCACCGTAGGCGACGACACTGTCCGCCGGGACACCCATTCTGGAGCAAATATCCTGTGCCAATTGGAGTTTGTCCGGCCCGAACGGGTGCCGCGACGGTGGCCTGGGGCCGAACCGACCGTCCCGTTCATCGCACGCACTCGCAACGCAATCGGTGGCGCCGAATCGTGTTGCGATCGCAGCCCCAATGAAGTCCGGCGTGCCGGACAACAACACAACGCTATCGCCAGCCTCCCGGTGGGCGCGTAATCGTGCCACGCTGGGTGCATACCACGCGCTGTCGAGCTCGGTCGCAACCCAGTCCCGGGCCATCGTTGCGACGGTCTCTATCGGCAGGCCCGTCAGATAGGCCTTGTTCTTCTTGAACACGTGCCGGCCATAGCGGGGCCACCAGCGGAGCAGGAACCAGGCGCTGGCGAACAGTTGCGCGGGCCCCAGTCGGCCAGCTCGCAGCAACCGCATAAAGAAGCGCCGCTCCGAACTGACACCGGTCAACAGCGTGCCATCGATATCGAAAATCGCCAGCTGCATGAATGCTCGAAGCGCGGTTAGCCGCGTGACTCTCCACCGTCGTGACGCCGGCCGAGGATGGATTCACGTTCACCGTAAACGAATTCGATCACGACGGGCAGGCCCCGCAGCAGACAAATGAGCACCGTTACGTACACGAGGAACTGACCGATGCCCTCGAGCAACCCGCCCCAGTCCGCCCAGATCGCAGGCAGCACGGTCGGGATGGGATAGATCAACAGCAGCCAGCAAAAGACCACGGCTTTCAGCACCGCATAGAAGATCCGCATGAACTTGCCAGCGACCAGCCAGCGGCCGAGGTCGGTCTGCATCATATCGAACGGACTCTGCCCAGCATCTTCGGCGCCGCTGGCCCGGATCGTGTCGACGATGATGCCGCGAATCACGAAAATCAGTGGCACCCAGATCGGCACCATGTCCAGATCGGCCAGCACGATCCACATCGTCAGCTCGACAATGCGGTCGCCCGCGATATCAAACATCGCGCCGAACAGGCTGGCTTCGTTCCGCTTCCTTGCGACGTAGCCGTCCAGCCCATCCGTGACGAACACCAGGATCAGCAACGGTACGTTGATGATCTGCCACGCGGAGTGCGGCTGGTAGGCGATTGCCACGATCAGGATCAGCAGCAGCAGGCGGCTCAGTGTGATCAGGTTTGCCATGGCCGAATTATAAGAGACCGGCACGCCGCCTCATTTTCTGCCAGTCGAGGCCTTTTGGGGTCGCCGCAGACCCATGGCACGCATGCGATCGGACAAAGTACTGGGCTTTACACCCAGCAGTTCCGCTGCGCCGCCGTCGCCGGAGATCCGCCAGTTGGCGGCTGTCAGGACGGCCAACAGATTGCGGCGCTGCTCCGCTTTCATTTCGTCCTCCGTCAAATACGCTCTGGTGCCGTCACCAGGCTGGTGCGGCTGCACCGCGCTCCCGGTCTGGGGCGGCAGGTTGGGCAAATCCAGGCGCAGCGTTTCGCCGGGCGACAGGATGACGGCCCGTTCGATCACGTTCTTCAGCTCGCGTACATTGCCCGGCCACTCGTATTGACGCATCGCCTCGACCTGACCCTGTGTCAGCACCGGGACCGGTCGACCGAATTCGAGGCAGACCTGCTCCAGAAAGTGCACCGCAAGCATCACGACATCGTCGCCGCGACGCCGCAGTGGTGGGACGTGCACCGGAAATACGCTGAGTCGGTAGTAGAGGTCCTCGCGGAACTCGCCGGCTTCGACGGCCTTTTCCAGGTCCTTGTTGGTGGCCGCGATCACGCGTACGTCGACGCTGCTCGAGTCCTCTTCGCCGACCCGCTCGAATTGCTTCTCCTGCAAAACCCGCAGCAATTTGCCCTGCAACGGCAGCGGGATCTCGCCCACTTCGTCGAGGAAAATCGTCCCACCGTCGGCAAGCTGAAACCGGCCGACGCGGTCACGATGCGCACCGGTGAACGCACCGCGCACGTGACCAAAAAATTCGCTCTCGAACAATTCGTCCGGAATAGATGCGCAGTTGACCTTCACCAATGGGCCGTCGGCGCGTCCGCTGCGCGCGTGGATCGCGTGGGCAACCAGTTCTTTACCCGTGCCGGTCTCGCCGATGATCAGCACGCTGGCGGGGGTATCCGCAACCGCTCCAATGCGCGCCAGCATTGCTTTCAACGCCGGACTCTCACCAACGATCTTGCCGAAGTTCATGGCAACGCTGACCTCTTCACGCAGGTAATCGCGCTCTTGCTCCAGCTCGTCATTGAGCCGCGCGATTTCCTCGTACGCCTCGCGCAACTCGGCTTCCGCGCGATTACGCTCGGTCATGTCCTTGCTGGCGACGCGGAGCGACTGATGCCCATCCGGGACATTGCGCTCCGCGCGCGTGGACATCAGCACATCGAGAATCTCTCCCGACTTGGTGACCATCTGGCGCGGCACATTCTTCTGCTCGCCGGCCGCAATGACGTCGTCGACGGACCACTGCATGGCAGACTGGCGTGATTCATCCGTCAGAAAATCTGTAATGGGCCGGCCGATGACCTCTTCGCGTGCATAGCCGAGTTTTTCCAGCCAGTACTCGCTGACCGCAGTGACCTGGCCGTTCGCGTCAATGGTGTGCAGCATCGCCGGCGTGGACTGGTAAAGGTCGCGGTACTGCCGCTCGAGTCGCGCGCGATCGGACAGCTCCGTGTAGACGGTCAGGCACTCCTGGAGATCGCCGCGTTCGTTGCGCACCGCAGTGGTAGTCGCCAGCAGGGAGACGCGGCCGCCTGCCTGGTCGCGAAACGCGACGGGCACGTTTTCAAGGCACCCGGTGCGCCGGAAGCGCGGCAGGTGCTCTTCCCGGATCCGCCGGGCACTGGCATCGGTCGCCAGTTCCTCCGGACGCAAGCCGAGGAAATGCTCGGGCGGATAGCCGAGGCGCTCCGCCAACTCGTCCGTAACCTCCAGGATTCGGCCTTCCGGGTCAGTTCGATGGCCCAATACTGGAATTACGTTAAATCGTGACTGGTCTCGATCTTTCGTGATCACGGTCACATTTTCACACGGATTTCCGAGAATATCTACCCCGGAATTTCGTGATTTACGGAATTCCGTGACAAAGTGATTTGCTAACTCACTGAATTAAATAGAAAGAAAATTTGGCACGCTTTGTGCAATCCAAAAGCTGTCTTTCAACGATTTTACTGGTGAGACAGATATCATGACGGAGCAAACTATGGATAGCACCCTGCGTTTCTGGTTGCTGCTCACCGCGCTGCTATTGCAGGCACTAGGTGCCGGCTACGCCACGGTCGCGCGGGCAGAGACCGCCATCGAGACCGTGACCGTGTCCGCGAAAGCGATCGACACGGCCCCGGCGAGTGAGCTACGCGACAGCATGCGTACGGGAGCGCAGGACGCCGCTGCCAGGACGCGGATCAGTGTCGCGACTGACCTGAATGCACGGATGCTGAAAGGTCAGCGTAAATCCCTCCGGCTGGCTAGCCGGGATCAGGGCAAGCGCGGCTAAGCCCCGCGCTGTCGGGGCCGCATGGTGAATCAGTCGACGTGTCAGGGCTGAACTCATCCCCCGCCATGCGGCCCCTTTTCTTTTCACGTCCGACCGGCGCAAGAGTAGAATCGCGGCTGCATGCGCGCGCGAACTCATATCCTTGGGTTACTACTCCTGACCACGTTGCTCGGCCTTTCCATCGATGCGGTCCGTAGTGACGTGCCACTGCGCCTGACCCAGGCTCTCGACGATCAATCCGACATGACCCCGCTGTTGACTGCCGATCGCAGCCGACCCGTCAGCGTCATACTCGAGGTGGAATTCAACTGCGAGGCCGATGAAACGCTGTCCAGCCTCTTCGTATCGATCGCCGATACCGCAATCGCGGCCGAAGAAGCGGTGTCACCGCAGCGGGTACTGCTCAAGATCGAAGCGGGACAGCTCGATGCAATCCGCACGTCCGCCCATTGCGAAGGCGCCGGGCCCCGGTTTTTGCGCGAGGCGGTTACGGCCTACGGCAGCGTGAGCTGTAGCAATGAGCAGGGCCGCGTGCGATCCGAAACAGTCAGCACGCCAATCGACCTGTGGTACGACTGCCCAGGCGCCGACAAACGCGGACGCATGGGCGCTGCCGATTTGCAGGACGAGTAACGACGCCGTTCAGCGCAGGTGGCGGTCCAGAAACGCGGTGCTGCGTTGCCATGCATCTGCCGCAGCCTCGGCGTCGTAGGCCTGACCGGACGGATTCGAGAACGCATGCCGCGCGCCCGTGTAGACCTTCACGTCGACTTCCTTGCCGAGTTCGCGCAGGTTGGTTTCGAATGCGGTCACGGAATCGAGCGGAATCAGCGGATCGTTTTCGGCAAAGTTACCCATGATCGGCATTTGCAGTGTCACCAGACGGTCCGGATCGGTCACGATCGTCCCGTAATAGATGACAGCCGCGTCGATCTGGTCCGGCAGCAGCAAGGCTGTATTCAGCGACCAGCGACCGCCGAGACACCAGCCAATCACGCCGATCCGGCCGCCGCCGGTGGCCTCCTCCAGATAAGTGAACGCCTGGCGCAGGTTGTCATTGGCCGCGTCGCCGTTTGATTGCAGCCCCTGCATCAGGGACATCGCACCCTTCGGGTTGTCCGCTACCTCGCCGCCGTAGAGGTCCACGGCGAGTGCCAGGTATCCCTCGCCCGCCAGACGTTCGGTGACCCCGCGAATGTTCTCATTCAGGCCCCACCATTCATGAATCACGATCAGGCCGGCCGTGGGGGCCGAATCGCCGGACGGCCGCGCGAGGTAACCGGTCAGGTCACGACTGGATCCGCGGCCGTACACTGTCGCGTCGGCGGTCACGCCCGCTATGGGTCGGGTCGTGGCCATCGGTGTGGCGATGGGCGTATCGTCCGCGTGCACGCGTGCGGTAGCCTCGACCGCATCGTCGGCCGCGTTGGCGACGGATCCGATCAGGAGCAGCAGGCAGGCAAGCAGTGTCGGCATCGGGTTTACCGGAAACGATCCTGCAGGGACTTCAGCGCCCCGCTACCCGGGCAGAGCCGCTGGAACGGCAGGGAACTCATTGGCTCGGCGACCGATTTGTTCAACGCGTGCATCTCCGGCTTCTGCTCGTCGATGTACAGCAATCCGGTCACGATTTCACCGGCGTCGCGGTGGCGCTGCAGGTATTCGATTGCCGACGCGACATCGCCCGGATCGTAGTCAGGATCCGCTTTGCGCAATACGATCTGGCTGCCGTCGTGCAGGGTTACAGGCATTGCGTCGCCTTCGTCGTATTGGGCGCGGATTTCCTCGGACGGGGGAATGTAGTCCGCGAAGATCGCTGGATGATAGTGATCTCGCGTGTATTGATAACTCTTGGTCGAGCCCTCGTGATCATTGAATGTCACGCACGGCGAGATCACGTCGACGACAGCAAAACCGTCGTGCATCAGCCCGGCTTTCAGCAGCGGAACCAACTGCTCCTTGTCACCGGAGAAGCTGCGCGCCACGAAACTGCCACCAAGTGAAATCACGAGCTGACAGGGATCCATCGGCGGCTGCAGGTTCTCTTCACCTTTCTTTGCGGTACTGCCGATGTCTGCGGACGCCGAGAACTGGCCCTTGGTCAGACCATAGACGCCGTTGTTTTCGATCACGTACAGCATGTTCAGGTTACGCCGCACGGCGTGCGCGAACTGGCCCAGCCCGATCGACAGGCTATCGCCGTCACCGGATACACCGACGAAGAACAGATCGCGGTTAGCCGCGTTGGCACCGGTCGCCACTGACGGCATGCGGCCGTGCACGGAATTGAACCCATGAGACTGACGCAAGAAATACGCCGGCGTCTTCGACGAGCAACCAATGCCGCTGAGCTTCGCCATCCGGTGCGGCGGAATGCTGAGCTCGAACGCGGCCTGGACCAGCGCACGGGTCACGGAATCGTGGCCACAGCCGGCACACAGCGTGGACATGCCGCCTTCGTACTCGCGGATGGTCATGCCCAGTTCATTGCGGGGCAGGCCGGGATGGGTAACCTTGGGTTTGGAGATGTAGCTCATGCCGCGACCCCTTTCTTCAGGTCTTCATTCACGGCATCGAAGACGATGTCCGCCGTTAATGGCAGGCCGTTGTAATGCAGGACGGGCACCAGTTTGTCCTGTTCCACGTCCGTCTCCAGCAGCAGCAGGCCACGCAGCTGCGCATCGCGATTCTGCTCGACGACATAGATCCGGTCGTGCGTGTCGAGGAAGTTCTGCACTTCGTTCGTGAACGGGAAAGCCCGGACACGCATGTAATTGGTGCCGACACCAGTCGCTTTCAGCTGGTCACGAGCCTCACGCACGGCGTCGTCGCAGCTGCCGACGGAAATGATGCCGGTCCGGTATTTTTCGCTGTACTCCATCGCCGGCTTCGGCACGTACTTCTTTGCCGTCTCCCATTTGCGGCGCAACCGGTCGACCACCTCCTGGTACTCACCCGCATCCTCGGTATACGCGCCGTACATGTTGTGGCCGGAGCCGCGCGTGAAATATGCGCCCCTTGGATGATCGCCCGGGAAGGTTCGATACGGGATCCCGTCCTCATCGATATCGAGATACCGATGAAACCGGGGCATCCGCTCGAGGGTTTCGGGCGACAGTACCTTGCCCCGATCGCGCTCGTAGCCGTCGTCCCATTGCAGATCCCGGCACATCCAGTCGTTCATACCGATATCGAGGTCCGTCAGCATGATCACGGGAGTCTGCATGCGCCCGGCAATATCAAAACTCTGCACGGCCATGTAGAAACACTCTTCCGGGTTCGACGGGAACAGCAGGACATGCCGGGTATCACCGTGTGATGCATACGCGCAGGCCATGATATCGGCCTGCTGCGTGCGCGTGGGCATTCCAGTGGACGGCCCACAGCGCTGCACGTCGATGACGACGGCTGGTATTTCCGTGAAGTAGCCGTAGCCGAGGAACTCGCTCATGAGCGATATGCCCGGCCCGCTCGTCGGCGTGAACGCCCGCGCGCCAGCCCAGCCGGCGCCGAGCACCATGCCAATGGCAGCCAATTCGTCTTCGGCCTGGATGATGGCGAAGTCGCGCTGACCCGTGTCCGGATCACGCCGATGCTTCTCGCAAAAATTCTTGAACGCATCCATCACGGAAGTCGACGGCGTGATCGGATACCACGCGCCGACCGTCGCGCCGGCATAGAGACAACCGAGCGCCGTCGCGGTATTCCCATCGATCATGATGTGGCCGGACGTCTTGTCGATGGACTTCGCGCGGAATGGCAGCGGACAGGCGAAGTTTTCTTTCGCGTAGTCATAGCCCAGGCTGATCGCAGTCTGGTTGGCATCCAGCAGGTGTTTCTTGGCAGCGAAGGTCTTCTGGAGCGACTCGCGAATGATGTCCATGTCGAGGTCGAGCAGCGCCGCGACCGCGCCGACATAAGCGACATTCTTCATCAATACGCGGGCGCGCGCGGTGTCGAAGTGCTCGTTGCACATCTTCGACAGCGGGATGCCAATGACGTTAATGTCATCACGATGCAACTGCTTGCGTCGTGGCCAGGTCGAGTCGTAGAGCAGGTAGCCCCCGGGCGCGACCTCGTGCAGGTCCTGCTGATAGGTTTCCGCATTCATCGCGATCAGCAGGTCCACACGGCCGGAACGGGCCAGGTAGCCATCCCCGCTGACACGGATCTCATACCAGGTCGGTAGCCCCTGAATATTCGACGGAAAATAATTCTTGCCGACGACCGGGATTCCCATACGGAAGAACACCTTCATCAGCAACGCGTTGGCACTGGCCGACCCGGTGCCATTCACGTTCGCAATCTTGATCGTGAATTCGTTTTCTTTGGGACCCTTACTCATACCGGAGCTGTGTTTTCGAATTCTGTTGCGGCGGAAGGGCTCTGAGAGAATATCGATAAGCGGCGACGGGCGGTTGCAGTTTGACCTAACGTGACGTCAGGTCCCGTACTTGCGGAATTTACCGGGCGCATCAGGCGACAGCTCGTCCTTGAGATGCGGGTGAAACAGGCTGAATTCCTGCATGTCCCAGGCGCCGGTCGGACAGCGCTCGGCGCACAGGCCGCAATGCACGCAAAGGTCTTCATCCTTGACCATCACGCGTTGCGTCTGGGGTAGTTCGCCCGATACATACAAATCCTGCTCCAGATTCGTAGCCGGCGCCTGTAGCCGCCCGCGCAACTCCTCTTCACTGCCGTTCGCCGTAATGGTCAGGCAGTCGACGGGGCAAATATCCACACAGGCATCGCACTCGATGCACAGCTTGGCCGCGAACACGGTCTGGATATCGCAATTCAGGCAGCGCTCCACCTCGGTCGCGGCCTGTTCCGCGTCGAATCCCAATTCCACTTCAATATTGAGTTGCTTGAACCGCTCCGCGAGGCTCACGTGCGGCACGATCATGCGCTCCGCTCCCTCGTAGTCGTTGCTGTAGCTCCACTCGTGGATGCCCATCTTCACGGTCGCCAGGCTCATGCCGTCGGGCAGGCGATCAGCCACGTCTTCACCATGACAGTGCTTGTGTATCGAGATGGCCGACTGATGTGCGTGCTCGACCGCCCAGATGATGTTCTCGGGACCGAAGGCAGCATCGCCGCCAAAGAACACACCCTTCAATGTCGATTCATGCGTGCGGCGGTCGACCACGGGCACGTCCCACTTGTCGAACTCCATCCCGATATCACGCTCGATCCACGGAAAGGCATTGTCCTGGCCGATAGCCAGCACCACGTCGTCGCACGGGAAAAATTCCTCGCCGACACTTCGCGTGTCCGTGATACGGCCGTTATCGTCGATGTCGTATTCCATCAGATCGAAATTCATGCCGACCAGCTTGCCGTCTTCAATGACGAATTCTTTTGGGGAATGATTGATCACGATCTCGACGTTCTCTTCCTCGGCATCCTCCAGTTCCCAGTCGGACGCTTTGAAGAAACCGCGCGGCTTGCGCGCCATGACTTTCACGTCTTTCGCGCCGAGGCGGAGCGACGTGCGGCAGCAATCCATCGCGGTGTTGCCAACGCCAATGATCAACACACGATCGCCGATCTTGTCGATGTGCCCGAAAGCGACCGATTCCAGCCACTCGATACCGATGTGAACATGCGCCTCGTCGTCGTAGCGACCCGGGATTTCCAGGTTCTTGCCCTTGGGCGCGCCGGTGCCGACGAAGACGGCGTCGTAGTCTTCCGCCAGCAGTGCCTGCATGCTCTCGATGGGCGTATTCAGGCGCAGATCGACGCCCATATTCAGGATCATGTCGATCTCTTCCTGCAGCACTTCGGGCGGCAGGCGAAAGGCCGGGATGTTGGTCCACATCAATCCGCCGGGCCGATCCAGCGCCTCGAACATCACGCACTCGTAGCCAAGCGGCATCAGGTCGTTGGCGACCGCCAGCGATGCACAGCCGGCGCCGACGAGAGCCACCTTTTTGCCGTTTTTCGTCGCCGGTATTTTCGGGAGCCGGTCCGTGATGTCGCCTCGATTGTCCGCGGCAACCCGCTTCAAGCGACAAATCGCTACAGGCTTTTCCTCGACGCGACCACGCCGGCAGGCCGGCTCGCAGGGTCGGTCGCAGACGCGGCCGAGGATGGCCGGAAAGACGTTGGACTTGCGGTTCAACATGTAGGCGTCGCTGAACCGGCCCTGGGCAATCAGGCGGATGTAGCCGGGCACATCAGTATGGGCCGGGCAGGCCCACTGGCAATCCACAACCTTGTGGAAGTAGTCCGGATTTGAAGTATCCGTCGGCTTCATTGTGAGCGTTGTTTTGGGCGACCCCGGGGGCCGCCGTCAGCCGGCGCCCTTCTGTATGTCCATGACGCCCGGATTATACATAGCGCTCAGTGGAAAAGGATCGGAGTTGACAGAGTTCCGGGGTGCGGTAGGAGAATGTCCGTTGACCAAACAATCGCCCTGAAAGGACTTTCGCATGAACCAGTCCGAACCCGTCGACACACGCTTTGCGGCGCTTGCCCTGCAGATCGCGACGCGTTGCGTTAATTCTTGTCCGGATACTCCGACGGCACGCGCCCGAATGGCGGAGAACATCGCCAACGTGCGCCGGGCTGTCGCCGGCAGCAAGGCCTTCATGCGCCAGTACAGTGGCGAGGACACGAGGCTGGTGGTGCTGCCGGAGTATTTCCTTACCGGGTTTCCGATGGGCGATACCGTGCCGGGCTGGCGGGAGAAAGCGGCATTGGAAATCGACGGTCCGGAATACGAGTCCCTGGCAGCCATCGCCGCGGACTTCGATGTCTACCTGGCCGGGAATGCCTACGAGGCCGATGCGAATTTCCCGGATCTCTACTTTCAGTGTTGTTTTGTGATTGCGCCAAACGGCGACACCATTCTGCGCTATCGACGCATGATTTCGCTCAGCGGCCCGACGCCGTATGACGTGTGGGACAAATACCTCGATGTCTACGGGCTTGAAGGTGTATTCCCCGTGGCTGACACGCCGATCGGCAAGCTGGCGGCGATTGCATCGGAGGAAATTCTCTATCCGGAGATCGCACGCTGCCACGCCATGCGCGGCGCGGAAGTATTCGTGCATCCGACCAGTGAAGCCGGCACGCCCCGCGACTCGATCAAGGAGATCGCCCGCCGCGCGCGCGCGATCGAAAATATGGCCTTTGTGGTTTCGGCAAACTCGGCCGCATTGCTCGACAACCCGATCCCGACAGAATCGACGACGGGCATGTCCAAGATCGTCGACTATCACGGTCACGTGCTGGCCGAAGCCATGCCGGGCGGCGAATCGATGGTCGCCAACGCGACAATTGATTTGTCTGCGCAGCGCGCGGCGCGCCGACGTACCGGGTTGATCAACATGCTATCGCGGCAGCCGTTCCAGGCTTATGCAGACAGCTATGCGCAGACCCGTTTCCGCGAAGCTAACGGGCTGGTGGAAGACGGCGAAGTCAGGGTTCCGGAACGCGGCGATTTCGAGAAACGGCAGATGCAAGACATCGAGAAGCTGGCCGAGGCCGGGCTGATCTGACAGTCCACTCGCATGCGCAAAGTGTTATCGCGATTCGCGACCTAGTGCGGGCGCCAGCGCCCGCATCATCGCTGTCGCCCTTTCCAGTTTTTTGTCATTCGATTGGCCTTTTGCGACCGGGCCATCGACAAGCAAATTGGCGAGTCCATGAACAGACGACCAGGCTAGCAGTTCCTGTGGACTGAGACTTGCCGGGTCCTCGTCGTCTATGGTGTCGGCGAAGCCACCCCTAAGATGCATGATCAGTTCGCCGGCGGCCGCGAGATAGTTTTCGTCATTGGCGTAAATGGCTTCCTCACGCCACATGGCGCGAAAGAACGCGGGTTTCTCCACGGCGAACTCGACATAGGCCAGCCCGACCGCGAGGAACGCATCGGTGCCGTCGCTGGCGGCCTGCTCCTTGGCGGCCGCCATCGCCGTCGAGAGTTGTCGCAATGCCCGGGTTGCGAACGCGGTCAGCAACGCGCGTTTGTCCACGTAGTGCCGGAAGGCGGAAGAGGGCGACACGCCGACCAGCTTCGCGCAGCCCCGCAGCGTGACCGCTTCGAAACCGAACTTGGTGGCCAGTTCATCCACGGCATTGAGCAGGGACTCCGCCAGGTTCCCGTGGTGATAGGGCTTTTTTGTGTTGCTGTATTGCGGCATGGCTCGCTTCCAGCGCGGGTGGTGCGCAAATCGTTAACTTTTGGCCGCCAGGACTTGAACCGGGGCCCCGGTTCGCCTAGTATATGTGAACAGTGTTCACATTGCCCAGTTAATTTCAGGATGATTCCGAGCCCCTGAAACAGGAGAGATCCCGGCGCCGGAGTCATCCCAACCACATGACCCGTTAGGAGCCTGCGTTATGACATCAGCACACACTTCAACCACCGATCAGTCCGTCAACCGGACGCGGGGTCGATGTTGCGGCGGCCGCTCGAGGCGTTCGAACTGGTCCGGCATCAACCTCTTCGCGATGGTTGTGGGTTTCATTCTGTTTTGGCCAATCGGCCTATTTGTCCTGTACTGGATCCTCACGGGCCGGGATGTCCGTGATGTCCCGGGATGGATTTCTCAGCAATGGTCAAAGGTGACAGGTATGCGGAACGGATTTGATGGATTTGGCAGCGATGGATACGGCGACAATGAGGTGTTCAATGAGTTTCAACAAACTCAGCACGACCGTATTCGCGAAATCCGCGAAGAGATCAAGGAGCGCGCACGCCGATTTACCGAGTTTCGAGCCGCAGCGAAGCGCCGTGCCGACGAAGAAGAATTCAACCACTTCATGTCTGATGCGCCCGGCCAGACCGAGGGGTAGTCCAACCGGGCCAATCCTGTATCAAATGGATCAGCTACCGGCTGATCCATTTCCTGATGTCGCCACGGTTATGTAAGAACGCAGCGAACACGCGCTCCAAGATTGCCTAACATCCTTAGATTATCCGTCTCAGGGGGCAATTCATGCGCAAGTGGATCTTCGGTGCCATGCTGGGCTTGCTAACGAGCATCGCCGCTCCGACCGTGAGTCTCGCGGCCGTCGCCGAAAGTGATTTCGACCGTGATACCGGCGCCAACACCTATTTGGGCGGCTTCGGTGAATTCAACTGGGTAGGTACCTTTCAAGGACTGGCGCCGAATGCCGGCTCCGAAGCATTCCTGTCGGCGTTCTTCAACGCCGACGGGCTCGGGCTGATCAAGGATCTGGGCGGCACGATAGACGACAAACCTTACGATGTCTCTTTCTACATTGCCTCCTACGCGAATGACCCGGTGTCTTTTTCGGACTTCACAACACTGCACATCGGCGCGCAGGGCGGCACGACCATTTGGACGTCCACGCCGGAAATCACGCTGCAAGACACCTGGTTCCTGTGGGAAGGCCAGTACAGGCCCGCGGTCGACGAGGTGGGCCAGCCGTTCGTTTTCGAGTTTCAATTCGGACCAACCGATATCTACGACGTCGGCATCGACGGGCCGATCGTCGCAACCATCGTGCCGGTCCCGGCCGCGATCTGGTTGTTCGGTTGTGCTTTGGGCGTGCTCGGCAGGCTCAGCAGTCCCCCACCGATAGTCAGCGGGCCGCGTTACAGTCGAGTCGTGCGCCGGGAATCGCGCCCGTCAGTTCACCGTCGCGCCACGCGATAACTCCGTTCACGACCGTCATGACGATCGTCGACCTGAATTCGACGCCATCGAAAGGCGTCCAGCCACACTTGGCCAGCTCGGTTGCGTCGCGTGCAATTGACGGCGTATCGAGATCCACGAGTGCCAGGTCTGCCCAGTAGCCCTCCCGCAGGTAGCCGCGGTCACGGATGCCGTACAGATCGGCAACGGCGTGACTGGTTTTTTTGACAATCAGTTCCAGCGGCAGGCGGCCATCGTGGTAATGCTCCAGCACGCACTGCAATGCGTGCTGAACCAGCGGCAAACCAGCCGGCGCACCGAAGTATTTCGCCTGCTTTTCAGCCAACAGGTGCGGCGCGTGATCCGTCGCGATCACGTCGATGCGATCATCGCGCACGGCGGCCAGTAGTGCCTCCCGATCCGCTGCCGTCTTGATAGCGGGATTGCACTTGATGCGCGTACCGAGGTCGTCGTACCGGCTTTCGTCGAAATACAGGTGATGCACACACACTTCTGCCGTGATGCGCTTGTCATCGACGGGGCCGGATTCAAAAAGCTTCATCTCGGCCGCCGTTGTCAGGTGCAACACGTGCAGGCGGGCGTCGTGGCGTCGGGCGAGATCCGTCGCCAGCGTGGATGACTTCAGACAGGCCTCGGCGGAACGGATACGCGGGTGCTCCTGCAGCGGCACGTCGTCACCGTATTGTTTGCGCGCCGCCTCTTCGTTGGCGTTAATCATCGGTGAGTCTTCGCAGTGCGTGACGATCAGCACCGGCGCATCGGCGAACAGCTGCTCGAGCGCTTCCGGATCATCCACCAACAGGTTGCCGGTCGACGCACCCATGAAAGCCTTGATGCCACAGCACTCGGCCGGCGTGACCGCGCGCAACTCGTCGATATTGTCGTTGGTCGCGCCGATATAGAACGCATAGTTCGCGCGGGCGCGACCCGCGGCCAGTTCGTATTTGGTTGCCAGCGCTTCGCGATCCGTGGTGGCGGGTTTCACGTTCGGCATTTCCATAAAGCTGGTCATCCCGCCAGCGACGGCGGCGGCCGACTCCGTCGCGAGGTCGCCCTTGTGAGTCAGCCCGGGCTCCCGAAAATGGACCTGGTCGTCGATGAACCCGGGCAGCAGGTGCCGACCGGCCGCATCGATCACCGTTTCACCGAAATCCGCCGACAGACCGGAGCCGATAGCAGCGATACGGCCGTCCCGCACTCGCAGGTCAGCCTCTTCCACCGCGCCCTCATTAACAATACGGGCATTGGTAATCAGCAAATTCTCGTCAGGCACTCTTAATTACATCCGTCAGGCACGCAAACAGGGAACACGCATTCCACTTTGTGGTCAGTATACTGGATCGTTCTGATACCTCCGGCGCTGGGTCGCCGGCCACTATTCGAGGTTCCCCGATGCCCCGTCTGTCTGCGTTAATCGCCTGTTGCCTGCTGGCCTGGCCTGCCGTTGGCGATGTGAACATTCCATACGAGATGCGCGTGCTGGATAACGGCCTGACCGTCATCGCGCATGAAGATCGCAAGGCGCCAATCGTCGCCGTGAATATCTGGTATCACGTCGGCTCCAAGAACGAATATCCGGGGCGCACCGGCTTTGCCCACCTGTTCGAACACCTGATGTTCCAGGGCACCGAGAATCTCGATGTCGAGTACCTGTCCTACCTGCAGGAACTCGGCGCTACCGATCTCAACGCCACGACCTGGTTCGACCGCACCAACTATTTCCAGACGGTGCCGAAGAACGCGCTGGACACGGTGCTGTGGTTGGAATCTGATCGCATGGGACATTTCTCCGGCGCCATCAGTCAGGCCAAGCTCGACGAGCAGCGCGGCGTGGTGCAAAACGAAAAGCGTCAGGGCGAAAACCAGCCCTACGGCAAGGTCTGGGAGAGCATGCTGCCGCGGTTATTTCCTGACGGTCACCCGTATTCCTGGGAAACCATTGGCTCCATGGAAGACCTGGACGCGGCGACCGTTGAGGACGTGCGCGAATGGTTCGATACCTGGTATGGCCCGAACAACGCCGTGCTGGTAATCGCCGGCGACATCGATGTTGAAGATGCGTTCGCGCGTGCCGAGAAGTTCTTCGGCGATATTCCGGCGGGCCCACCCCTGACGCGACCCGACACCTGGATCCCGCGGCATCGCGAAGAGCGGCGCCTGCGCATGGAAGACCGTGCGCCGCAGGCGCGGGTCTACATGGCGTGGACGGGTCCGGAATGGGGCAGCCGCGACGCGCACCTGCTGGCTCTCGCCGCGGAAATCCTCGGCTCCGGCAAGAATTCCCGGCTGTATGAAAGATTGGTCTACAACGAACAGATCGCCACCGATGCAACGCTGGCGCCGCTGGCGCTGGAAATTGCCGGTGTGACCTATCTTGCCGCGTCGGCGCAGCCCGGCATCGATCTCGCCACGGTCGAGGCCGCGGTTCGCGAGGAACTGGCGCGGTTTATCGACAAGGGACCAACCAAGCGGGAACTCGAACGCGTGCAAACCCAGTATCGGGCGCGATTCCTGCGGGGTATCGAGCGGGTGGGCGGTTTCGGCGGCAAGTCCGGCATCCTGGCGCAGGGCGCGGTTTACGGCGACGGGCCGGATGCCTACAAGCAGGAACTCCGGCATATCGAAGAGGCCACCGTGAAAGACCTGCAGCGCGTCGCCGCGGAGTGGCTTGGAAGAGGCGCGTTCGTGCTGGAGGTGCATCCGTACCCGGCGCTGAAGACCGCCAAAGCCGGGGTCGACCGCAGCGCCGGCCCGCCGGCACCGACCGACTTTCCCGACGTGTCGTTCCCCGACTTCGAACGCCATCAGCTGGCGAATGGTCTCGAGGTCGTGATTTCGCCGCGCTCCGAGATTCCGCTTGTCGGACTGTCCCTGGTGGTGGACGCGGGCTATGCGGCGGACCAGTTCGGGCGTCCCGGCACGTCGTCACTGGCGATGTCGATGCTGGACGAAGGCACGAAGTCGCGCTCGGCGCTGGAGATCAGCGAAGCGCTCGCGATGCAGGGCGCCAGCCTGAACAGTGGCTCCGGGCTGGATACATCCACCGTGTCCATGAGCGCGCTGGCAGAGAATCTCGACGCATCGCTGGACATATTCAGCGATGTCATCCTGAACCCGGTCTTTCCGGACCAGGAGCTGGAACGGCTCCGCCGCATTAGCATCGCCCGAATTCAGCAGGAAAAAAATCGCCCATTGTCGATGGCACTGCGTGTCGTGCCGCGCCTGCTGTACGGCGAAGGACATCCGTATGCACAGCCACTCACCGGGTCCGGAACCGAGGCAGATCTCCGGGTGCTGACCCGGGACGACCTGGTGGACTTTCACGCCACCTGGATCCGACCGAATCGTGCAACGCTGGTTGTCGTCGGTGATGTGGACAGCGAGTCACTCTTGCCACAACTGGAAAAACTCTTCGCCGACTGGGAACCGGGTGACGCACCGAAAAAGTCATTGCAGGTCGACGCCCCGACCCGTGAGCGCGTGTTGTACCTCGTCGACCGGCCTGACGCCGACCAGTCAGTAATCTTCGCCGGTCAGTTGTTGCCACCCAAGGCCAATCCGGACGAAGTCGCGATCAGCGCCATGAACGATGTCTTTGGCGGCATGTCGACCGCGCGCATCAACATGAACCTGCGCGAAGACAAAGGCTGGTCCTACGGTGCCTACAGTTTCGTGCTGGATGCGCGCGGCGAGCGGCCATGGCTGGCCTATGCGCAGGTGCAGACCGACAAGACCCGGGACTCCGTGGCCGAGCTGCTGCAGGAATATCGCGGCCTGCAATCCGACCGACCAGCGACCGGCGACGAATTACAGACAGTAATACGCAGCGACACACTGTCGTTGCCAGGACGCTGGGAAGATGGTGGCAGCGTCCTGGGATCGATTACCGAAATCGTGCGCTTCGGCCTGCCGGACGATTACTGGGACAAGTACGCGGAGCGCGTCAACGGCCTGGAGCTGGATGAGGTGAACGCGATCGCCGCACAACTGATCGAACCCGACGATATCGTCTGGGTCGTCGTCGGTGACCGCGCGAAAATCGAGGGTGACCTGCGCGAACTCGGGTTTGATGCCATTCGCCTGGTGGATGCCGACGGACAGCGCCTCGCCCGGCAATGAAATCTGCCGGCGGTCAGGGCGTGTTCTACGGGTGGTTCCTGGTACCCACCGCGTGCTCGATCTACCTGTTCACCAACGGCATGATCCTGTTCGTGCCGCAGAACCTGTTCCCGCGGTACATCGAGACTTTCGGTGTCACCGCCGGGCAGGTGAGCCTGACCACCGGCCTGTCGCTGGGCCTGGCCGCGCTGCTGGCGCCGCTGATCGGCGCCGTTATCGACCGGACCGGCGTGGTGCGCGCGATCCGCACCGGCATCGTGATCAGCGCCGTCTGTTTCAGCCTCTATCCGTTCGCGCGCACGATCAACGACCTGTACGTGCTGCACTCGCTGCTGGCGCTAAGTTTCGCGTTGTCCGGACTGCTGGCGAATGTGGTGTTGCTGTCGAACTGGTTCGTGCGCCGGCGCGGTGCCGTGGTCGGTCTGCTCGCCGCGGGGTCGAGCCTGGCCGGTGGCCTGCTGCCGGTCCTGATTTCACCACTGGTGGTCAATCCAGAGTTTGGCTGGCGCTGGGGCTACGGCGCACTGGCGATCGCCTTCTGGTTGCTCGCCGTGCTGCCGGGACTCATCCTGCTGCGAGAGACGCCGGCTGAGGTCGGCGCATATCCCGATGGCGCCGCGGAACCGCCGGCCGAGGCACCGCAAGATGGTGAGCGCCGTGGCCTGACGTTTGGACAGGCGCTGCGCACGCGCTCGCTATGGTGCCTCGCGATCGGCTCGGCCTGCGTGTGGTATTCGATCCAGTCGATGAATAGCCAGGTCACGATCTTCCTGGAGCAGGAGGCCGGCATGACGCCGGCTCGGGCGACGCTGATGTTTGCGTCGATTTTCTGGTTCAGCATGGTCGGCAAATTCGCCTTCGGCGCAATCAGCGACCGGCTGCAGAAGCGCCGGGTCATGCTGATCACGACCTTGGTCCTGCTGGTTGGCTGCCTGCTGATTTTCGATACCGGCGCTGGCGGTCTCGGGCTGACGCTCGACGAGACCCGTTTATGGGTGTTCATCGCAATTTTCGGGCTCGGCTTCGGTGGCAGTTTCACTATGATTCAGCTGGTCACGGTGGAGACATTCGGCCAGAAGGCGCTGGGCAAGATTCTCGGCACCGTGACCCTGATCGATGCCCTGGGCGCGGCGGCTGGCACGGTAATCAGCGGACAGCTCCGCACCGCGACCGGCGGATACCTGGTGCCGTTCGCCGTGATCGCACTGGTGGCGCTGGTCGGGGTCATCAACGTGGCGCTGATCCGCCCGGTGCAGCAACGCGAGGTGGCCGGCGTCCAGACACCGCCACCGGCCGCCGCAGCGTAGGAAAGACCGCCTTGCACACCCGGCCCGGGTGTGGAAAATACCGCCGTCTCGCGGCCGCCCGACCGGCCGGTCGCGCATTACGGCGCTGAGGAGCGACCATGATCAAGGCCGAAGGCCTGACCAAGAAATACGGACCCCTGACCGCTGTCGACAGCGTGTCTTTCAAGGTGGAACCGGGCGAAGTGCTCGGCTTCCTGGGTCCGAACGGCGCGGGCAAGACCACGACGATGCGAATGTTCGCCGGCTTCGTGCCACCGTCGTCCGGGCATGCCGAAATCTGCGGTTTCCGGGTCGATACCCAACCGACCGAGGCGAAGGCGCGGCTCGGCTACCTGCCCGAGGGCGCGCCCGCCTACGGGGAAATGACGCCCTGGGAGTTCCTCGATTTCGTCGCGGCGGCACGCGGGTATCGAGGCGCGGAAAAACGCGAGCGGGTCGGCAATGCCATCGACCGTCTGAACCTGACCAAGACCCGCGATCAGCGCATCGAGACACTCTCGAAAGGCTACAAACGTCGCGTTGGCCTGGCCCAGGCCATTCTGCATGATCCGCCGGTGTTGATCCTGGACGAACCGACCGACGGCCTCGACCCGAACCAGAAACACGAAGTCCGCGAACTGATTGCGGCCATGTCGGCCAACAAGATCATCGTCATATCGACGCATATCCTCGAGGAAGTAGATGCGGTCTGTAATCGCGCCATCATTATTTCCTCCGGCAAGATCGTTGCCGACGAAACGCCGGATCACCTGATCAACCGGTCCCGCTATCACAACGCGGTCACGGTGAAATTTGCCCGGGCGGAAAACCTGGAAAGTGCCGCCGGCGATCTGCGGCGGTTACCGAATGTGGATCATGTCGAGGTCGACGAGAGTTGTCGATCGGTCACCGCATTTCCGCAGGGTGACGCGATGATACTCACCGCGATCGGCGATCTCGCCGGACAAAAAAGCTGGGCCATTGAGCAGCTGCACCTCGAATCCGGTCGCCTGGATGAAGTGTTTCGCAGCATTACCGCAGCGGAGGCCGCCTGAATGCATGCCGTTGCAGTCATCGCCGGCCGGGAGCTGCGCGCCTACTTCGCCACGCCGGTCGCCTATGTATTTATCGCGATCTTCCTGGCCCTGGCCGGCGTGTTCACCTTCTACCTGGGCGGGTTCTACGAGCGCGGCCAGGCCGATCTGCAGCCATTTTTCAGCTTTCATGCCTGGCTGTACCTGTTCCTTGTACCGGCTATTGCGATGCGGCTTTGGGCCGAGGAACGCAAGTCGGGCAGCATCGAACTGCTGATGACGCTGCCGGTTACGCTGTGGCAGGCCGTGCTGGGCAAATTCCTGGCTGCCTGGGCCTTCACCGGTGTCGCGCTGGTGCTCACTTTTCCGCTCTGGCTGACCGTGAACTACCTCGGTGACCCGGACAATGGCGTGATTCTCGCGGCCTACGTCGGCAGCCTGTTGATGGCCGGCGCATTCCTGGCAATCGGCTCCTGCATATCGGCCGCGAATCGCAACCAGGTGGTGGCATTCATCATCACCGTGGTGATCTGTTTCGTATTCCTGCTGAGCGGCTTTCCGCTGGTTCTGGACTTCTTTTCGAACGCACCGCAGGTCGTGATCGACACGGTGGCGGGCTTGAGTTTCCTGACACATTTCGCGGCGATCAGCAAAGGCGTGATCGATTTGCGCGACGTGGTCTATTTTCTGCTGGTGATCGCAGCCTGGCTGTACGCCACGACCATCGTGCTGGAAATGAAGAAGGCTGACTGACCGTGACGGAATCGAGAATCACTATTGGCCGGGTCGGACTGCTGATGCTCGCGGCGCTGTTCATCGTGGCCGTGATCGTGGCGAACCTGTTGCTGCGCGGTGTTCGCCTGGACCTGACCGAAAACCGCCTGTATACGCTGTCGGACGGAACGTACTCGATCCTGGAAAAAATCCCCGAACCGATCAACCTGTATTTCTTCTTTTCTGACAAAGCGACCGGCAACGTACCGGCGCTGCGTACCTATGCCAACCGGGTCCGCGAACTGCTGCAGGAATTTGAGCAGCATGCCGGCGGTAAATTGAACATCATCCGGATCGATCCGCTGCCGTTCTCGGAAGACGAGGACCGGGCGTCCGAATTCGGCTTGCAGGGCATCGCGCTGGGCGGCACGACCGATCCTGTCTACTTCGGCATCGCGGGCACCAACAGCGTGGGCGACGAAGAGATTCTGCCGTTTCTGGACCCGAGCAAGGAGTCCTTCCTCGAATACGATGTCGCCAAGCTGATCCACACGCTGTCGACGCCTGACCGGCCGACTATCGGCCTGATCAGTGGAATTCAGATCACCGCGGGCTTCGATCAGGCGACGCGTCAAATGACCGAGCCGTGGGTCATCACCAACCAGATCAGCCAGCTGTTCGAGCTGCGCACGCTGCCGCCTGACCTCGAAGAGGTCGACGAGGATGTCGACGTGCTAATGATGGTCCATCCGAAGGACCTGTCAGAACGGGCGCTCTATGCGATCGATCAGTTTATTCTCGGCGGCGGCCGCGCGCTGATTTTCGTCGATCCCTATGCGGAAGCAGACCAGGCCCCGCCCGCTGCGCCCGGTATGCCGCCATCCGGCGGCGGTTCTTCGGAGCTCAATCGCATCCTGGGCGCGTGGGGCCTGGAAGTCGATCCGGAAAACGTCATCGGCGACGATCGTTTCGCGTTGTCCGTGACCGGTTTCGGCAACCGCCCCGTGCGCTATCTGCCGCTGTTCGGCGTCGACCAGAGCGTGATAGATAGTGACGATGTGATCACCGCGGAATTGCGCAACCTGAATTTCGGTTTCCCCGGTTACATCAATGTGGCCGACGATGCAGCCGCTGACGTGACCCCGCTGGTGCGCACCAGCGACCTGGCCGCCACGATTCCCGCTGCGTCGCTGGCTTTCCTGCAGGATCCGCAGGTACTGCGCGACGGCTTTCAACCCAGCGGTGAACAATACGTTCTCGCCGCACGGCTGCAGGGCCAGGTGCCCAGCGCTTTCCCGGACGGCCCGCCACCGCTGCCGGACGCCGGTGAAGAGACGCCCGCGAATGCGGGTCACCTGGTGCAATCCGCCGACTCGATCAATGTCGTCCTGATCGCCGATACCGACCTGCTGACCGACCGGCTCTGGGTACAGGTACAGAACTTTTTCGGCCAGCGACTGACGACCGCGTTCGCGGGTAACGGCGACTTCGTGGTCAATGCGCTGGACAATCTTACCGGCAGTGGCGACCTGATCAGTATTCGCGGCCGGGCAACTTATACCCGTCCGTTTACGCGAGTGCAGGAGCTCCGCCGCGAGGCGGATTCCCGTTTCCGCATGACCGAGCAGGCGTTGCAACAGGAACTGCAGGAACTCGAAACCAAGCTGAGCGAACTGCAGGCTCAGCGCGAGGACAGCAACTCGTTCCTGCTGACGCCGGAACAGGAAGCAGAACTCGATCGTTTCCGGGAAGAGCGCCTGCGCATCCGCAAGGAACTGCGCCAGGTTCGTCGCGACCTCGATCAAAGCATCGAGGACCTGGGCACGCGGCTCAAGGTCATCAATATCGGCCTGATGCCGTTGCTGACGGCCGTGCTCGGCATTGTCGTGCTGGCCCTGCGGCGCCGGCAGCAGGCAGCGCGCACATGAATTCCCGTCGCCTGCTGGTACTCGGCGTGGCGGTGCTGGTGCTGGCCGGTATCGCCGCTTTCTTGTCGCGGGAACAGGCAGCGGACGACAGCGGCGAAGGCGGGCTTCTGTTGCCCGATCTGGAAGCCGCGCTCAATGAAATCGACCACCTCACGGTGACCGGTCGCGGTGCTGCGATTGTTGCCACCCTGAAACGTGGCCCGTCCGGCTGGACGGTGACCGAAGCATCAGACTATCCGGCCGACATCGGCATGATTCGCCGCAATCTGCTGGCATTGTCTAACGCGAAAATCGTCGAACCCAAGACCGCGCTGCCGGAGTTCTATGACCGCCTGGGCGTCGAAGATGTCGCCAGCGACGCCGCGACGGGCCTGCAGCTGGATATCGTCGGTGGTGACTTTGCCGCCAGCCTGATAATTGGTCAGACGGATGTGTCCGGCGGCAATATGGCCTATGTCCGCCGGGTCGATGACGCCCGAAGCTACATGATCAGCGCGACGCTGGATCCGGCCGATTCCTTGCAGGGCTGGGTCGACCAGGCGCTGGTGGACATCGGCTCGAAGGACATCGAACGGGTGCGCATCGAACACCCTGACGGCGAAATTCTCGTGATTGAGAAGACCGAACCCGACGCCACCGATTTCATCGTTCTCGACATTCCGGAAGGTCGGG
>JASJBD010000051.1 GCA_030066665.1 Gammaproteobacteria bacterium | reverse complement strand
GTTCGCGGTCATGACCGTGGTCTGGGGCATTGTCGGCATGCTGGTGGGCGTCATTCTTGCGGCCCAGCTAATGTGGCCGGCGCTCAATACGGAACTCCCCTGGTTCCACTTCGGCCGGTTGCGGCCGTTGCACACCAACGCCGTGATTTTCGCCTTTGGCGGCTGCGCCCTGTTCGCCACGTCCTATTACTGCGTGCAGCGGACCTGTCACGTTCGCCTGTTTGCCGGACCGCTCGCGGCATTCACATTCTGGGGCTGGCAGCTGATCATCGTGTTGGCCGCCATCACGCTGCCGTTGGGCCTCACGCAGGGTAAAGAATACGCGGAACTGATCTGGCCGATCGATCTCCTGATCGCGGTCGTCTGGGTGGCCTACGGGGTCGTGTTTTTCGGCACCATCGCAATGCGCCGTGTCCAGCACATCTATGTCGCGAACTGGTTCTACGGGGCGTTCATCATTACGGTCGCGGTACTGCATATCGTCAACAGCCTGGCAATCCCGACCAGCTTCGTGCAGTCCTATCCAATCTATTCCGGCGTGGTCGACGCGATGGTGCAGTGGTGGTATGGCCACAACGCCGTTGGCTTCTTCCTGACCGCGGGTTTCCTCGGCATGATGTATTACTTCGTGCCAAAGCAGGCGGGCCGCCCGGTGTACTCCTATCGCCTGTCGGTGGTGCATTTCTGGGCCCTGATTTCCATTTATATGTGGGCCGGCCCGCATCACCTGCATTACACGACGCTGCCAGACTGGGCGCAGTCCCTCGGCATGGTGTTCTCCGTGCTGCTGCTGGCGCCATCCTGGGGCGGCATGATCAACGGCATAATGACGTTATCGGGGGCCTGGCATAAGCTGCGCACCGACCCGATCCTGAAGTTCATGATCGTGTCACTGTCGTTCTACGGCATGTCGACTTTCGAAGGCCCGATGATGTCGATCAAGACGGTCAACGCGCTGTCACACTACACCGACTGGACCATCGGTCATGTGCATTCAGGCGCGCTGGGCTGGGTGGCGATGATTTCCATGGGCTGCCTGTACAACCTCATTCCGCGCGTGTTTGGGCGGGACGCCATGTACAGCGAGAAACTGATCGATCTGCATTTCTGGATTTCGACGATTGGTGTGGTGCTGTATATCGCCAGTATGTGGATTGCCGGCGTGATGCAGGGCCTGATGTGGCGCGCCGTGAATGACGACGGCACGCTGACCTATTCGTTCATCGAGAGCCTGAAGGCGACGTACCCGTACTACAGTGTGCGCCTCGTGGGTGGCGCGTTGTTCCTCGTCGGCACGCTGGTGATGGCCTACAACGTCTGGAAGACGATCGCGGGCGGCGAACGCCGAGCTGTTGCCCCGGTCATCGAGCCGGCTTGAGGAGCAGCCAGATGAACCACGAAACGATCGAGAAAAACGTTGGTCTGCTGGGCGTGCTGGTTGCCATCGTGATCAGCATTGGCGGGCTCGCCGAGATCATTCCGCTGATGATGCAACCGGTAGCGTCGGAGCCGACGCCGGGTGTCGAGCCGTATACGGCGACACAGCTCGAAGGCCGCGATATCTACATTCGCGAGGGATGCTATGTCTGCCACTCGCAGATGATTCGGCCATTCCGGGCTGAGACCGAGCGCTACGGCCAGTACTCGCTGGCCGGGGAGACGGTGTACGACCATCCGTTTCAGTTTGGCTCCAAGCGAACCGGGCCGGACCTCGCCCGGGTGGGCGGGCGCTATACCGACGAATGGCATCGCGTGCACCTGATCAACCCGCGCGATCTCGTGCCGGAGTCGAACATGCCGGGCTTCCCCTGGCTCGAGGAACGGGTCGTCGATGAGACGGCCACGCCGGTGAAGATGGAACGGCTGCGAATGGTTGGCGTGCCCTATACGGATGCACAGATTGCCGCGGCGTCCGCCGAGGTGCAGGGCAAGACTGAGATGGAAGTTCTCATCGCTTACCTGCAGGGCCTCGGCATCGCGGTAAGCAGGAAGTAGCCGTGGATGCGGGCACGCTGCGCGGGGTTTTTACGGCGATCATGTTGCTGTTGTTTGTCGGCGTCTGCGTCTGGGCTTATAGCAGCCGGCGCAAGGCCGACTTCGAGGAGGCAGCGCAGCTGCCGCTGGGTCCGGACGGCGATGAAATCCCGCCCGAGAAACAGAGCTGACGACAAGATTTAGACGGAGTTAATCGAGATGAGCGGATTCTGGAGCGCGTTCGTCATTGTGCTGGTGGTCGTGCAGGTGGTTGGCTCGCTGTGGCTACTGCAAACCTTCACGCGCGCCAAGGGGATGTCCGACGCGGACACGACCGGACACGTCTGGGACGGTGATGTCGAGGAAGGTAATAACCCGCTGCCGCGCTGGTGGCTGATCCTGTTCTGGCTGACGGCGTTCTGGACGGTGTTTTACCTGGTCGTGTACCCCGGCTTCGGCGACTTCGCCGGGGTATTCGGCTGGAGCCAGTACGATCAGTACGAAGAGGAAGTGGCAGCGGCCGAAGAACGCTACGGGGACATCTATGCGGCCTTTGCCGGCGTGTCGCTCACCGATATGGCGAAGAACGAGGATGCCGTGCGCCTGGGGCGCAATCTCTACCTGAACTACTGCGCGACCTGTCACGGCTCCGATGGCCGCGGCGCGCGGGGTTTTCCGAACCTAGTCGACGACGCGTGGCAATGGGGTAGCTCGCCGGAGGCCATCCAGATGACCATTGCAAACGGTCGCATCGCCGTGATGCCGGCGCTGGGTGCCGCGCTCGGTGAAGACGGTCTCAACCAGGTCGTCGAGTACACGCTCAGCCTGTCGGGGCGCAGTGATGCTGATGAGGCGACGCTGCAGGCCGGTCAGCAGAAGTTCCTGCAGTTCTGCAGCGCTTGCCACGGGCCGCAGGGCCAGGGCATGCAGGCGCTGGGCGCGCCAAATCTCGGCGATGACGCCTGGCTCCACGGCAGCACGGCCGCGGATATTCGCGACATTACTTTGAACGGTCGCCAGAACCAGATGCCCGCGCAGCGGGACCTGCTGTCCGAGGATCGCATCCGGACGCTGGTGGCCTATGTATTGAGCCTCAACGAGAGCTGATAACGTGGACGCCGGCGAACCTGAACGGCCGCCGTACGACGACGACGAACTGCTGCCGGAACAGCGGCCCTGGAGCCGAAGGGCGCAGGCCATTGCGGCCGTCATGTGGCCGTCATTCCTCGCGGCGGCTCTCGCCACGATGCTGTTCTTCGCATTTGTCGATCCCGGCCGGATGGAAGACGCGATGAGTCAGCCGCTCGAATTCAGTCGCATGACCGGGTATGGGCTCGGGTTTTTCTTTTTCTGGCTGATCGCCGTGGTTTCGAGCGCGGTATCGGTCTTTTTGCTTCGCACTTCACGCAGGGACCGGCGTGACCGCAATCGCAAGGACTAGCTGCTATGAACAAGACCGCGGCCGACGCCGGGGCACTCTACGCCAAGCATGAAAAAATCCATGCGCGCGAAGTTCAGGGGACTTATTCGAAGCTCCGCAAGACTGCCGCGTGGACCTTGCTCGGTATCTACTACTTTCTCCCGTGGATTCAATGGGGCGGTCGCCAGGCCGTGCTGTTCGACCTGCCGGCGCGCAAGTTCCATATATTCGGGCTGACGCTCTTTCCGCAGGACTTTTTCTTCTTATCCTGGCTGCTGATCATGGCAGCGCTGTTGCTGTTCCTGTCCACGTCCATCGCCGGCCGCGTCTGGTGCGGGTATGCCTGTCCGCAGACCGTCTGGACGGAGGCGTTCGTGTGGCTGGAGCGCATCACGGAAGGCACGTACAGCAAACGGAAGAAGCTCGACAAGGCACCGTGGAATACGGAAAAGTTTCTGCGCAAGGGCGCCAAGCGCTTCCTGTGGTTTTTCTTCGCCGCCTGGACCGGCTTTACCTTCGTCGGCTATTTCACGCCTATCCAGGAATTGGGTGCGCGCCTGGTTACCTTCGATCTCGGTCCGTGGGAGACCTTCTGGGTCTGCTTCTACGGCCTTGCCACGTACGGGAACGCCGGCCACATGCGCGAGCAGGTGTGCAAATACATGTGTCCCTATGCGCGCTTCCAGAGCGCGATGTTCGATCGCAATACGCTGATCGTGTCCTACGACGAAAAACGCGGTGAGCCCCGCGGCAGTCGCAAGCGCAAGGTGAAAAGCGCCGACGTGGGACTGGGTGACTGCATCGATTGCAA
The DNA here is from genome assembly GCA_030066665.1 of Gammaproteobacteria bacterium. Taxonomy (GTDB): domain Bacteria; phylum Pseudomonadota; class Gammaproteobacteria; order Steroidobacterales; genus J054. Next base: position 27,657 of record JASJBD010000051.1, on the reverse strand, counting down.
TATCTGTGTGCAGGTTTGTCCGACCGGCATCGATATTCGCAAGGGCCTGCAGTACGAATGCATTACCTGCGCGGCCTGCATCGATGCCTGCAATGACGTAATGGACAAGATGGGCTACGACCCCGGGCTGATCAAGTACACGACCCAGAACGCGCTGGACGGAGAACCGGCCCGCGTGCTGCGCCCGCGGACAATCATCTACAGCACGATCCTTGCGGGCCTGTTCGGCGCCTTTCTCGTGTCGCTCGCCAACCGCGCGCCGCTCACGATTGATGTCATTCGTGACCGCAACGCGTTGTACCGCGAGACCGTCGATGGCCGAATCGAAACCGTCTACACGGTGAAACTGCTGAACAAGACCGAATCGAGTCGTCGGCTGAGTCTCAGCGTGGACGGGCTGCCGGGGATCACGCTGCAAACCGACCCGACAGATATCGAGGTCGCCGGCGGTTCGGTGGCAAGCGTTGTGGCGCGAGTCAGTGTGCCGCGTGACGCGGCCGGACCGGGCGGCCATGACCTCGCGTTCAGCGCCAGTCCGCTCGACAATCCAGACATCACCGCGGTTCGCGACACCCGGTTTATTATTCCGCTTCGGTAATACCGATCATGCCGGCAAGTGTATTGACCAACCCTGAGCAAAAGCCCTGGTACCGCCATTTGTGGCCCTGGCTCGTCATGATTCCGCCGGCGGGCGCCGTAGTCGGCGGCTTCATAACAGCGTGGCTCGCGGGCGGGCCGCCGGCGCTGGTCGTCGACGATTACGCGGAGATCGCGATGTCGACCGAACTCGACCAGGCGCGGGATCGGCGCGCGGCGGCACTTGGGCTGAACGCGCAGCTCCGGCTCGATCCCGTCGCCACGCGCCCGGCTCTCGTGACGGTGTCGGTCGAGTTGCAGTCGTCCGAACGGCTGACAAACCTCGACACACTGTCGCTGCGGTTCGTCCATGCCACCCGCGAGGAATACGACCGCGACGTCAGCCTGGAGCGTCGCGCCGGTCGCTATAGCGGCCAGATCGAACGGCTGCCGGGTCGGCTCTACGTGCACCTGACCGATCCGGCTGGCAACTGGCGCCTGGTCGGGGACCTCGCCGCGGGTATCAATACCCTCGACCTGGTCGCCGGTGAGGAATGAACGTCGGGCAGTGTTTTCATTGCGACGCGCCGCTGCCGGCGACGGTTGACCACGTCGCCGTCGTCGACGGCCAACAGCGCAGCTTTTGCGGTCCCGACTGCCAGCAAGTCGCCGAGCTGATTGCCAAGCGAGGCTTGACCGGCTTCTACCAGTTTCGCGACGGTCCCACGGAGAGCGCCGCAAGCCGGGACACCCGCACCGGGCGATGGGCCAGTTACGACCGCGCAGCGTTGCAACGCGAGTTTGTGACGACCGATGCGGATGGCAGCAAAAATGCGCAGCTGTTGCTGCAAGGCGTGCGCTGCGCCGCCTGCTCCTGGTTGATTGAAAACGCGCTCGGCTCGACGGCCGGCGTGCAGGCTGTCCGCGTTGATCCGGTCACCACCCGCACGTCCCTGAGCTGGAATCCCCGCAAAGTTCAACTCAGCGAGTTGCTGCAGCAGCTTGCCCGGCTCGGCTACACGCCGTTCCCCTATACGGAGGATGCGACCGAGCAGGCCGCTACCGTCGAACGTCGCGTCGCCCTGAAGCGCCTGATTCTCGCTGGCCTCGGCATGATGCAGGTCATGAGTTTCGCCGTGGCGCTGTATATGGGTGCCTGGCGCGATGCGGAGATCGAAGAGTTTCTGCGCCTGATCAGCCTGGTCGTCGCGACGCCCGTGGTGTTCTATTCCGGTGCACCGTTTTTCGTTGGCGCCTGGCATCGGTTGCGGGCCCGCAGCCTCGGCATGGACGTTCCGGTGGCGCTGGCGATCGGTGGTGCCTGGGCGGCCAGCGTGTGGAATACCTTCACGGGCGGCGGCGAAGTGTATTTCGATTCGGCCACGATGTTCGTGTTCTTCCTGTCGGCGGCCCGTTTCCTGGAAATGGCGGGTCGACACCGGGCCCTGAGTCTCACCGGTGCGCTCGCCCGGCATTTGCCCCGGGTCGCGACGCGTCTCGTCGACGGCCAGTTACAGGAAGTCGGCGTGATCGAACTCCGCCCCGGTGACCGGGTCCTGGTGCAGCCGGGCCGCGCAGTGCCCGCCGATGGCGTGCTTGAAACCACAGCCGCGCACGTCGATGAATCCTTGCTGACCGGCGAATCGCGCTCGATCGAAAAGCAGTGCGGCGAGACCGTCGTCGCGGGCAGTATTGCGCAAACCGAGGCGTTGCAGTTCACGGTCACGCGCGTGGGTGCCGATACCGTCATGGCGCAGATCGCCCGCCTCGTCGGCGATGCCGGATCCCGCAAACCCAAACTCGTCGAGGTCGCCGACCGGATTGCCGGCTACTTCGTTGGCGCGGTGTTGATCGCGGCGCTGATCGTTGGCGTCATCTGGTGGCAGCTGGCTCCGGAACGCGCGTTCGAGGTCGTGCTGGCCGTGTTGGTCGTGACCTGTCCCTGCGCGCTGGCCCTGGCGACGCCGGCCGCATTTACTGTCGCCAGCTCCGCGCTCGCCCGCGCCGGTTTCATGGTGCGACGCGCGGGCGCCCTGCAGGTGCTGGCGCAGGTGACGGACGTGGTTTTCGACAAGACCGGCACCCTGACCAGCCATGCCGCCGGCATCGAGTCGATCCAGACGACCGGCGAGCTGGACGAGCAGGCATGCCTCAGTATCGCCGCAGCGCTGGAGGCGCAGTCCGAACACCCGCTCGCGCGCGCCTTCCCGGCGCCACGACAGGGGCTCACGGCAGCCGATGTCAGGGCCGTGCCGGGGGCCGGCCTCACCGGTCGCGTCAATGGGCAGGTGTGGCGCATCGGCAGTCTCGAATTTGTCACCGGGCCCGATGTGGACGCCGCCGCGGCGCTGGGCGATGAGGGTGAGGACGCGCGGCTCGTGTACCTCGCCGGGGAAGCCGGCGTGGTCGCGGTCTTCCGGATTGCCGAGCAGCTTCGTGACGGTTCCGCAGCGGCCGTGGCGGCGCTTGGAGGGCTCGGCCTGCGCAACAGGATTGCCAGCGGTGACCGGGCCGGTCCCGTCAAATCGCTGGCGACACGTTTGGGCATTGAGCGCTGGCGGGCCGGTATGAAACCGGACGACAAGCTGGCCTACGTGAAGGCCTTGCAGGACCAGAATCATATCGTCGCGATGCTCGGCGACGGCATCAACGATTCACCGGTGCTGGCCGGCGCCGATGTTTCGATCGCGATGGGTAGTGGCACATCACTGGCACAGCACTCGGCGGATTGCGTCCTGATGAGCACCAGCCTGGCTAGCCTGCCGGCGGCGATCAGCAAGGCGCGGGCAACGATGCGTGTGGTGCGACAAAACCTCGCGTGGGCCGTGGGATACAACCTGGTTGCGCTGCCGCTGGCCGCCACAGGGGTGCTCGCGCCCTGGATGGCTGCACTCGGCATGTCCGCCAGTTCCCTGCTGGTTACTGCGAACGCGTTGCGGCTGGGCAGGCGATCCCAGCCGACGACAACGCCGGGCGCCGGCTCGGAATCGCGTCATGTCGACTCAACGCCGCGAGAGCAGGCCGCCTGCTGCAAGAAGACGGCCGGGGTCGCGGCGCCGTGAACATTATTTTCTATCTGATACCGCTGGGCCTGGTCTTGCTCGCGGTTGCTGTCGCGGCGTTCTTCTGGGCCGTGCGCAGCGGACAGTTCGATGATCTCGAGACGCCGGCTTATCGCGTCCTCATGGATGATGACAGCAAGCCGCCACCCGACGCCGATTGAGTCGCCACCTCAGGGCGGATAGAGCCGCAGTTACGGCGACGGGGATTTGTATTCCGTTAACTGCGCGGCAAGAATAGCCAACGTCACATGTCGGGGGAGGCTGCCAATGCGGCACGGCTGGGGAGTTCTGCTGTTTTTTCTGGTGCTGCTGCCGGCTGGTCTGTTGCTGGCAGCCGTCGCGGTCGAGGGCGCCGACGATGGCCTCACCGCCTACGAACTCACCCTGTTCATTCATCAGCTGTTATTCGTGTACTGGATCGGCCCGGATATCGGCGTTTACTACCTCAGCCACCGCATCACGGATCCCAACCTGTCGCCGGGACAGCGACTGGCCGCCGCGCAGGTCATGGGGCAGGTCGACCTGATTCCACGGGTCTGTCTCAGCCTGATGCTGACTGTCGGTGGACTGCTCACGGAATTCGTGGGCATTCCGCACCCGGCCTGGCAAATGGTCGGCATCGTGCTGCTCGGTCCCGCCTGGTTGATCCTGGTCCTGCTGGTTTTCCTGAAGCAGAGCACGCCGCAAGGCGCGACGCTTGCGAAAATCGATTTCTGGTTCCGTGCGTTCATGATCTTCGCCGTGCTGGCATCCGTCGGGTACTCGTGGGCAACCGAGCGCCTGGCCGATACGCCGTGGGTGGCCGGCAAACTCGTGCTTTTCGCCGCGATCCTGCTTTTCGGCTTGCTGATGCGCCTGCGGGTGGCGCCGCTGGTCGCCGGTATCGGCAAGATGGCCAGTGAGGGCCCGAGTGAAGAGAACGACCGCGTAATGTCACGCAGCCTGACGCAAACCAAGCCTTACGTGCTGGCGATGTGGGTGTGCCTGCTGATGGCGGGGCTGATGGGCGTTGTGCAGCCCGGCGATCGCAGTCCGCCGGCTGTCGCCGACGGCTCGGCTGTGGTGCTGTGGCAGGTCGCCCCGTAGCAGCGCGTCAGATCACTTTCGTGGTCGCAATGAACGCGACCAGCGCAATCGTGCCGTAGGTCGACCAGATCACGACCGTCGAACGGCTCATGACGCTGGAGATTGTATCTTCCAGTTCGGGCGTGGAGCCTTCAGTAGCCATGCGTGCAAAGGCCACGCCCATCGGGTCGAACACGATCAGCATCAGAATGACCATCAGGTTGATGAGGCCGTAGAGGCCAACTTTCCACAGCAACCAGGTCGCCTCTCCATCAAACGGACCGGCACCGGCGTACGATGCAATCGCCAGGCCGATCAGGCCGACACCTACGATCCCCGTCAGGACATTGTTGACCTGCCCGAGCTTGTGGCCGACCGGCTGGTCGTACTTATAGGCACCGGTGACACTTACCGCGCCCCAGACCAGCGTGAACAGCCACACCAGCGCCACGCCGGTGCCGCTCAGGTCCATGAGGCCCATGTCGACCGACAGCATGACGCCCAGTGGCAGGGCCGCCTTCCACATGATGCGGGGCAGGAGCTCGATCCGCAGGGCCCAGTGCAGCAGCATGATCCGGGTATCGAAGGACAGGGACGGGTCCGCTGACTTGCGGGCCGACAGGTACACGGCCAGGTCCGTGCCGATCCAGAAGACGAACATCAGGATGTGCAGGTATTTCCAGAACTCGAAGCCGGTCATCGTCTTTTTTCCCCGCGCTGGCACCCCCCGCGCCGCGAACCGGAACCTTAACCCAATCCCCGATTGGATGGGCGGTTACAGCCGCCACCGCCGGAGCTGCGTCCGCGCAGTGGGACGGCTCCTGCAACCGGTTGCATCGCCGGAAAATACCCCGGATATTTCTATAAACTAGTGGGCAGGGCGCGGCTCGCGACTTGGCCCCGAACGATAAGGAGAACACCGTGCGACCCCATGTTGAATTGATTCAGGAAGCAGACCTGTGCTGGCACCCGGCCGAACTCTTCGGCGGCGAAGGCAGGGTGCGCCAACGCAATCTGTCGTACGACGAGGAAGATGGTTCAGCGTCAACCCGCCTGATATTCGACAGCGCCTGGCATCGCCCGGGCGGCTATCACAACGCCGACGTCGAGTGGTTCGTGATGAACGGTGCCATGAAACTGGGCGACCGGGTGATGGGCAAGGGTGCGTATTGGCGGGCGCCAGCCGGCCTGCGGGTGCCGGAGCTTTCGGTGCAGGAGGGCTCCGAGATACTGATTTTCCGCGAGTATGGTGACTGGGGCTTCACCACGTCCGATAAGGATCGCGACGGTTTCGTATCCCGCGGCGGCAATACCGTGTCCAAGGAGCCGGGTGAACTCACCATCGTCGACACCGCCCGCATGGAATGGATGCCGAATATCTATGAGGGTGACACGCAGCGATTTCTGAAGTTGAAACCGCTCTTTATCGACCCGCCATCGCCGGAGGACAACAACACGGGTTTCGTGACCATGCTGGCGTGGGCGCCGCCGGGCTGGTCCGACAACCGCCTGGTCCATCACCCGGTCTTCGAGGAGGCCTACAGCCTGGACGGCGACCTGGTCTACAACTTCGGCACGCTGGATGCCGGGACCTATTTTTTCCGACCGGCCCGGGTCAAGCACGGCCATTTTGTCGCCGGCGAGGAACGGGGCTGGACCGGTTTCTTTCGCCTGGACGGTAGCCTGATCAACTGGATCACGATCAACGAGCGCGTGATCATCGAGGGCGACGCGGTGAACTACGATCCCAAGACCCAGGCGCCGGTCATTGCGGGCATCCCGGTCCGGTCACGCTCGTCGGGTGATTGGGACCTGGACGGACAGTAGCCACGGGCACCGCGAATTGACGTAGAAAGAGCTCTATATATATGGCGCAAGCCATTGATATTGTATGCAATCCTTTCACGCCTGAAGCGGTCGAAAATGGCTGGACCGGGCTGGACGAAGAGTTCAAGGCGCAGGTCCGTATGCCCGAGGATATGCGTGCCGGCGTATCCATGGACGACTATCTGGCGCGCATGGACCGTGCCGGCGTCGAGCGCTCGCTGCTGATCGCGGTTCGCGCCGGCGATATCAACAAGCGCGGCGGCTTCGAAATGCCGTACGAGTACGTGCACGAACTTTGCCAGCAGCACCCGGACCGCTTCTCCGGCCTCGCCGGCATTGACCCGTTTCGCGGCATGCAGGGCCTCAGGGACCTGGAAAGTGCGGTGCAGGAATACGGTTTCGTCGGCGCGCATTTGTACCCGCACTGGTGCGAGCTGGCGCCGGACCACGCGAAGTACTACCCGTACTACGCCAAGTGTTGCGAACTCGATATCCCGATCATGATGCAGGTTGGCCATAACCTGGTGTATTCCCGCCAGCGGCGCCTGCCGAGTGTCGGCCGGCCGATCTGCCTGGACCAGGTCGCGATCGACTTTCCGGAGCTGAAGCTCATTGGCATTCACATCGGTATCCCGTGGACCGACGAGATGATCTCCATGTGCTGGAAGCACGAGAACGTGTACACCGCCGGCGACGCCTACGCACCCCGGTACTGGCCCGAGTCCTACGTGCACTACGCCAACAGCTATGGCCGTGAAAAAGTCATGTTCGGTACTGACTGGCCGGTCATCGACCCGGAACGGGCCGTGCGCGAGGTCGACGATCTCGGGCTGCGCGATGACTCCAAACGCCTGCTGATGCGCGAGAATGCGCTGCGGGTATTCAAGCTGCCGGGCTGAGACGAGGCGTGCACAGCACCACCGTCGAACTGCCGTTCTCGTTTCGCCATATGTCGTTCGCGGCCGGAATTCGGGCGGCGGCGTCCCGGGAACCCGACAAGATCGCGTTCCGCCACGGCGAGCGCAGCCGCAGCTATCGCCAGCTCGTGGAGCGGATTAGCCGGGCCGGCGCGGCGATTGGCAGCGGCCTTGGTTTGGGGCCCGGTGATCACGGCGCGATCGTTGCCAAGAATTCCATTGAATACATCGAGGTGGTGATTGGCGCCAGCGAGGCGGGTGTCGCGCTGGCCACCGTGAATCCCCGCCTGTCACCGGCCGAAATCGTCGCCATCTGCGATGACGCCCAGGCCCGGGTGGTGTTCGCCGATGCCGCCAGTGCGGCCGTGCTGCGCGACGCCGACTTCGCCAGCGTCGAGCGGATCATCGAACTCGGTCCCGAACTGGAAGATTTCCTGGCCAGTGCGCGTGGCGACTGGCAGGCGCCGGAAGTCGCGGAGTGGGGCGTGTTCACCATCCCGTATACCTCGGGCACGACTGGCAAACCGAAAGGTGTGCTGGTGCCGCACCGGTCGCGCATCCTGACGCTGTTCGGCATGGCAGTGGAGTATGGCTGCTACTCGCCGGGAGACCGGTTCCTGGCCATCGCGCCCATGTGCCATGGTGCCGGCATGATCTTTTCGCTGGCGCCCGTGTTTTTCGGTGGCTACGCGGAAGTCATGGACAGCTTCGATCCGGAAGCCGTGATGCGCAGTCTCAAGGATGAGCATATGACCGGTTTCTTCGGGGTGCCGACGCATTTCCACGCCATGATGAACCTGGCACCCACGGTGCTCGCCGATCTGAAGCCGGACAACCTGCGCAGCGTCATTTCCAACGCCGCGCCGCTGCCGCAGCCAATGAAAGAAACCCTGGTTGACTATTTTGGCGACGGGCTGCTGCACGAGACCTACGGTTCCACGGAAGCCGGCATCGTCACGAACCTGCGGCCGCCTGATCAGCTGCGCAAACAGCAATGTGTCGGCCAGCCAATCGCGCTTACAGAGGTCGAAATTCGTCGCGATGACGGATCGATATGCGATGCGGACGAAGTCGGCGAGCTGTTCTCAACCAGTCCCTATCTGTTCAACGGCTACTGGGGCCGACCGGAGGAGACCGAGGAAGCGTTTCACAATGGCTGGGTGACGGTTGGCGACCTCGCGCGCCGCGACGATGAGGGCCATATCTACATCGTCGATCGCAAAAAGGACATGGTGATATCGGGCGGCACGAACATCTACCCGCGCGAAGTCGAGGAAGTGCTGATCAGTCATCCGGACATCGTCGATGTTGCAGTGGTGGGTGTGCCGGACGAGAAATGGGGCGAGCGGCTCAAGGCATTTATTGTGACTTCGGGCGGCACGGAATTGTCACTCGAGCACATTGATCAGTTCTGTGAGGGCCAGATTTCGCGGATGAAAACGCCACGCGAAGTGGAGCTGATTACCCAGATTCCCAGAAACGCGAACGGCAAAGTGCTGAAGACGGAACTGCGCAAGCGTGCCGGCTGAGCCATGCTGGCGGTCGATTTCTACTTTGATCTGAGTTGCCCATGGACCTGCCTGGCCAGCAGCCGGCTGCAGGAAGCGGCGTTGCGCACGGGCGCGCAAATCAACTGGAAACCGGTTTTGCTCGAGCAGGTGGATCCGGATGCCGGCGCGACGCGGTGGCCGGCCGATCCGCGCCGCGCGGCGAGCGCACGCGACCACCTGGCGTTCTGGTCGAACTATTGTGACGTCCCGATCGAGCTGCCGGCGGACTGGCCCGCAGACGTGTCACTGGCAGCGCGAGGCGCGGTGCACGCCATCCAGGCGGGGCGGGCGGCAGCTTACGTGAACCGCGTTTTCGCCGCCGAATTCGGCGCGCAGCAGGATATCGGTGACGCGGACTTGCTGTGCGGGATCGCGGCCGAGGCCAATCTCGCGCCCGGCGAATTCAGGGCCGCGCTGGAGAATCCGGCCACCGCGCGGGCTCTCGAGCACCATGCCGACGAACTGCTGGACCGCGGCGGTTTCTCGTCGGCGACCATGGTAGTCGGTGAACAGCTGTTCGTCGGGAACGAGAGTATGCCGCTGGTCGAGTTTGCACTCGGTCAGGCCAGTGGCAAACAATTCGTGATGCCCGGCCAGCACAGCTGACCGGCGGATGGAGATGGCGGAACAAAGGACGACACACGTGACTCAGACTGCGAACCGACGACGATTCATGCTGGGCTCCGGCGCCGCCGCGCTGTCCCTGAAGTACGCCGGAACCGCCAGCGCTCAGGAGGATGCGGGCCAGGCGTATGTCGCCTGGGAAGACCTGATGCGGGAGAAATGGACCTGGGACCGGGTCGCGCATGGCTCCCATGGCACCAACTGCCAGGGGGGCTGCGCCTTCAACCTGTATGTGAAGAACGGCATCGTCTGGCGCGAAGAACAGCAGGGCGAGTATGGCCAGTCCGATCCCGATGCGCCGGACTATGGTCCGCGCGGGTGTCAGAAGGGCCTGCGCCACGCGAAGTACATGTACGGCAACCAGCGGGTGCTGTATCCCATGAAACGCGTTGGCGAGCGCGGTGAAGGCAAGTGGGAACGTATCAGCTGGGACCAGGCGCTGGCGGACATCGCGGATCGGTTCATCGACACCTGCTCGGAGCATGGTGCCGAATCGATCACGATGGGGCTCGGCACGCAGATGGCCATGAAGCGCGCATCACTAATGGGCCTGCTGCGATTCGCGACGATCAGCGGCAGTCCCTTGCCCGAAGCGTTCGCCGGCGTTGGCGATTTGCCAACCGGGATCTACCTGACGATTGGCGAGGCCCTCGTGGGTGACACCGCGGCAGCGATCTTCAAGTCGAAAGCCTGTCTGATCTGGTTCGCGAATCCCGCCGTGACCCGGATTCCGGACGCGCACTTCTTCTGGGAAGCGCGCTACAACGGTACAGAGGTAATTGCAATCTCGCCGGAATTCACGCCGACAGCGATGCACGCCAGCAAGTGGGTCAACCCGAAACCCGGCACCGATGGCGCGCTGGCGCTCGGCATGGCACACACCATCATCGACGACGGCAGTTACGATGCGGACTACATCCGTGAGCAGACCGACCTGCCGTTCCTGGTTCGCACCGATAACCGGCGGTTCCTGCGCGCGGCTGACTTCGGCGAAACCGTCGACGATGACGATCAGCGCTTCTATTTCTGGGATAGCGCCACCGATACCGTGGTGCCGGCACCGGGTACCGGTTTCAACATACCGCCGCCGGGGCAGCCCATACCGGAACATGAAGAACGTCTGACACTGGGCGAGGTGCAGCCGGCGCTCGAGGGGCGCTGGACGATTGAAACGCCGACCGGTCCGGTCGAGGTCACCACGGTCTTCGAATTACTGAAAGACCACCTGCGAGGCTATTCACCAGAGCGCGCCAGTGACATCACCGGCGTGCATCCGGACGTAATTCGCGACACGGCGCGGGTGTTTGCCAGTGCGCGCCCGGCGATGATCTATACTGGTTTTCGCGTGTCGAAATGGCTGCACGGCGACTTGTTGCAGCGGTCGCTGATGCTGTTGCTGTCGATCACCGGGAACCTCGGCAAGCCGGGCGGCGGCATGCAGTTCATGAACCTCGCCCGGGACCAGGATCAGCTGGCGTTTACCTTCGACGGCCTGCCACCCACGTTGCGCGTCGCCACGCTGTCGCGCTGGGACTATGTGCATGCCAACGGCAAAGAACTCAATCGCGAAGTGTACGGCGACCAGGTGGCCGAGCATTTCGACCAGTATTTCCAGCAGTCGGTGCAGAATCGCTGGTTCCCCGATTACAGCCATACCCAGTGGAAGATGGGCTTCTACATGGGCAGCAACGCGGCGAACTGGCGCGCATCCGGCAAGCGCTGGCGCCGCGAGGCCTTCGAGCAGCTCGAGCACATCGTGGCCTGCGCCACGGATATGGGTGTCACGTCCATGTACGCCGACTACGTACTGCCGGTGGCGCATCATTACGAGCGCCAAGACATTGTGATGTGGCAATGGACGCCGTATTTGCAGGTGCTGGATGCGGCCGTGCCGCCCCTCGGTGAAGCCGTGGATGACTTCGAGTTGTTTGTGCGCCTGACGCGGGCCATCAGCGAGCGCGCGAAAGCCCGCAACATTCCACCGGTCGAAGACAACTACTTCGGTATGCCGGTGACGCGGGATTTCGCGCAATTCCATGACATGTTCACCAAAAACGGCGCGTACACGAGCATGCGCGATGCGCTGGATTTCCAGCTGGCCGTGAACCCCGGTTTCCCGAAGGAATCGTTCGACACGCTGGCGGACAATGGCATTACCCGCGTGCCGGATTCGGACGGCATAGTGTTTGGGCCGAATTCCCCGTATCGCGACACCATGATCCGCAGCGTCAACGACAAAAAGCCGTATCACACGATGACGGGTCGCCAGCAGTACTACATCGACCACGACTGGTTCCTGCAGGAGGGCGAAGCGCTGCCGACGCACCGCGAACCACTGGGTGACGATTCCGCACCGTTGCGCCTCGTTATGGGCCACGCCAGGCACGGCATTCACAGCATGTGGCGCGATGATCCCTTGCTGGTGGGCCTGCAACGAGGCGAGCCGGACATTTTCGTGAACCCGGACGATGCGGCAGCGCGCGACGTCGCGGACGGCGACCTGATCCGGGTGTTCAACACCTATGGCTCGTTCATCGCGATGGCCCACGTATCCGCCGGGATGCAGCCGGGCATGACGTACATGTACCACGGCTGGGACCCGATGATGTTCCGCGGCCGGCAGAATTTCGGTGCGGTGACCTCGGGGGCCGGGCTGATCAAGCCAACCGCGATCGCCGGCGGCCAGGGTCACGTCAATTTCCGCACCTTCCAGTTCGAGCCGAACGCGGTGTTCCAGGACGTCACCTGCAACTTCGAAAAGCACGTGGAGGCATGAGCGACAGCGAGCTGGACCGGTTGCTGGATGGCGCTATCGAGCGGGTAGGGCATTACGCGAGCGTCGAACCCGTGGCTCTCGAGCCGGAGCTTGCCAAACCGAAGTCTTTCCTGAAGGTGCTCGACGCCGACCACTACAACTGGCACGCGGACGGTTATCGCAAACTGTTTGGCATGCGGTTTCGCGTGAAGCTGCCACCGCTCGATCAGATCAACATGATCTTCTATCCGGAGTCGGACCGTGCGGCACCGATCTTCATTTTCTTCTGCCTGCTGACCAAACGGAAAGTCATCGGGCACCTGAACGTCAATTGCCCGTTCGATGACGCGGCATACCGCGAGCAGTGGATCGCGCCGCTGGTCGAGCGGCTGCAACGCTACCCGTCATTCGACTGCGATGACCGTTACCCGGAGTGGATGCAGAAATATCGTAACGACTGTACGATTTACGGCATGTTCCTGAACGAGCGCTTCGCGGACCTGCGCGACTGCGCGCTGGACTACCTCGATTATTACCTGCCGGCGGCCGCCGCGCTCGAGCCCGAGACCGATCCGGCGAGGCTCGCCCGGATCCGGGAATTCCACGACGGCTTCGTGACCGATATCCGCACCCAGGACAAGGCCCAGGGCATGATTGCCAAGATGATCGGCAAAGACAAAGCTCACCGAATTTTCTACGAAGTCACGACCTGAACGACCCGAAACAAATTCCGATCCACAGCGGACATTGCGTGGCTGTTGTTGCCAGTGTAGGGTTCCCAAAACAAAAATAAGAACATTGAGTGCCGCATGGACACACCTGACTGGCAGGGTCTGGCCACAGTCGACGACCCCGACGAGTTTCTGACCGAAGCCTTCGGTGACCTGCTATCCGATACGGTAGCGGCGCTCTGTTGCGGCTATGCGCGCGAATTCTACGACCCGGAACTGGCCGCGCGGTTCATCGCGCTCGCTCAGGTCCTTTGGCGCACCGAGCCCGACGCGTGTCGCGGCTTCCCGCGGGCACTGCCCTTGACGCTGGACCGGGTCGGACGCGCGTGTCACGAGATCCTGAGGGAGCGAGACCCCGACTACGTCATCGCGTAACGACACTAGTCCCACATCACGTTGCTGCCCTTGGCGGCCGCGGCCTCAAGCAGCTCCAGCAAGGGATAGGCACGCTGCGACAGGATAATCGGCTGGCGTCTTTCCTGCGTACGCTCGTCGCGGGGCGGGTCTTTTTCCGCCGCCTCGGCACCATGCGCCTCGAGCCCGCGGCGCAGTTTCTCAAGCGCTTCCGGCACGTCCTCTGCCCGGATTGCGCTCGGTACGGTGCCGCTATGCCCCATCAGCTTCAGCAGGCGGACCGCGATGTCGCCAAACATCGTGATGTTCGCGTAGGCGTCCGTTTTGAAAGTAACGAGCATTCCGATGGCCTGGGTGTCAGCTGGCCGTTGCCGTTGACCGCGTCGGCATCCGCTGCGAGAAGTCCCATGACGTCACCCAATCCGGTCGGATAACGATTGCCACCTCGTCTTCAGCGCGGCTCAACAGCCAGCGTGCGAACTTGGTGTTGCGGTCACCGAGATAGCGGTCGATCAGGTTCCGCAACACGTCGCCGCCTTTCGCCGGGTCGAGTTCCGCATGCCCCTGACCGCGCACACCGCGATACGGCGGCTGATCACCCGCCACTTCGAACGCCACCGCGGCCGAGGATTGCAAGTGCGCGATGACCCGGGCGTCCTGCTGGCTGGCGCAATAGACGCAGCCGTCGCGGTATTCGAACCACAGCGAGATGATCAATGGCTCACCGTCGGAGGCCAGAAATGCGAGTCGAACCGGGATGATCGTGTCTCGCAGGAAAGCCTCGATTTCTGCCTGCTGCCAGCTGCTGGAAGTGCGGATGCGCATGATCAGACCGCTTCCCGCGGAACGGGCTGCAGCGCGAGGAATGTCGTACCAGCAATGATCACCGGGATCACGGCACAGATTGTGAAGCCCCATTGCCAGTTCGACGCTTCGATCACATACGAGACCACGAGTGGTCCGCCGCCGAGTCCGAGTTCGATGGCCAGCGAGCCGGCAAAACTGGCGGCCGTGGCCCGCAATTCCGGCGGGTAGTTCTCGGCGATGAATGTTGCGATCACTGCATAAGCACCGTAGAAGAAGAACGTCATTATGCCGAAGATGACCATGATCTGGGCCCAGCCGTCGGCCAACCAGACCATCACGGCGAACGCGGCGCCGCCGAGCCAGCACCACAACACGATCGTATTACGGCGGCTCAGGTAGAACTCACCCACCACGGCCGCGGTCACGTAGCCGAACGCGCCGATGCCGAATGAAAAGCCGACAGTCTGGATGGCCTGCTCGGCGTCCCAGCCGAGCGATTCGCGAAAATACGCCGTCAGCAGAATCGTGGTGCCGTAGGCAAAGACATACAAAAACTGGCCGATGAAGAGCAGGATGGTCTTGCGGCGCAGCTCCGGCGTGAACAGTTCGCGTGTGCGGGGGATTCGGCCGCCCATTTCGCGCGCGGCAACCCACGCAGACGGTTCGCGCAGGTATTTGTGAATGATCCACGCATAGGGCACGAACACCAGCGCGAGCAGGAAGATATAGCGCCAGCCAAACGTCGCGTAGATCCACGGCACGAGCAGTCCGGCCAGGAAAAATCCGATCGGGAAACCGATTTGCAGCACCCCTGAAAACAGGCCACGCAAACGTGGTGGCGATTCCTCGAGCATCGTGGTGATTGTGATCGGCGACTGCGCCCCGGCCATTGCGAAGCCCATGGTCCGTGCAACGATCAGGCTGATGGTATTCGGCACCCAGGCGAGCGCGGCGACGAATACCGGGGTCAGGATGGTCGTGACCAGCAGCATCTTCTTGCGGCCCAGCCGGTCGGTCAGCACGCCGAGACGAGTGATGATCACACCAGCCAGTACGAAGGTAATAAAGATGTACCAGCCCCGCTCGGTCAGGGACCAGTCAAATTCTTCGGAAAACTCCGTCAGTACAAACGTGAACAGCGAGTGGTCGAGATTGGCGAAGGTCACGCCCAGCAGGCAGATAAAGAACACCCGCCACGTATGGGCCGGTACCTGCGCCAGCGAGCGCAGGATCCCGGCGTCGGCGTCCATAGGTTGATTGGCCCCAGTGCTCACCCGCGAGGCTCCCCCTGAATCCGGTAAACTGCGCGGAGGATAGCAGGATGGCCCGACCATCTGGCTGTCGGGGGAGCCTTGCCCGCTCTACGACCAGAACGACAACGAATCAAGGACTCGTATGACTCTGCAATACACCGCCGTGGGCATTCAGAACGAATCGCACATGGCGATCACGATCGACGATTACTGGAAGGACCTCGAATCCCTGGCCGGGAGCATTGAATACGCGGTGTGGAACTGTAGCCTGGATTTGCCTGTGCGGTTGGTTGCCATATCGGAAGGCGGCATCGGCGGTTGGTGCCTCGGCGGCGGTGAAGAACATCTGCGCATCGCCCGCGAGGTCGTGCCGACGATCCCGGGTAAAGAAACCGAATTCCTCGGCGAACTTTGCAAGAAGTTCAATATTTTCCTGGTCGCGCAGATGATCGCAAAAGACCCCGAGCTGATGGAGGACCGGGTTTTCAATATTGCGTTCATCATCGACCCCAACGGCGAAGTCATTCACAAGCACGTGAAAACCGCGTTCTACCAACGTGAACCCAATGTTGCGCCCAGCGATATCTGGAACCTGTACCGGGAACGCTACGGCGACGATCCGCAGAAGCTGTTCGAGGCCATTTACCCGGTGGCGAAGACCGAGATCGGCAATATCGGCACGCTGATTTGTGCCGAGGGCAGTTTCCCGGAGGCCGCGCGCGGCCTGGCGCTGAATGGGGCCGAGATCATCTGGCGCACCCAATACCCGGAGCCCTGGATGGGTAACGGGTTCGCTGAAATCCAGAATAAGTCCCACGCGATTTTCAATACCTGCTACCTGCTGGCACCCAACATCGGCGAAATCTGGTTTCCCGGCGGCGCGCAAAAGATGTCCTGCGGCAAGAGCCAGATCATCGACTATCGTGGCAATGTCATTTCCGAGTACCTCGGTGGCGGACAAACGCTGGTCAGTGCGATTATCAATATCGATGGCCTGCGGGATTTCCGGGTGCGGGCGCAGTGGCAGAACCTGGCCAAGGACCTGCGCATCGAGGAGTACAAAGTCATCTATGATGCGATGATGGCGCGCGGTGGCATTTACCCGGCCAACCTGGCCATGGAGCAGCCGCCGCTAACCGAGGACCAGCAGCTGGAGCTGGTGAAGCATCAGATCAACAGGATGGTGGCCTGGGGTGTCTACACCGCACCGCCAGGCTGGGAGCCCTACGACGTCGATCCCGAAGTGGCGGAACGGATCGATGCAGCGAACCGCCTCAGTAAAGGAGCAGACTCATGAGCAACGCGCCGCAAGTTGATTTCTCGCAGATTCGCGGTGACTGGCACTTTCACCTGAACTACCTGGCGAATGCCCAGAACCAGATGTTGAAGTGGGCCGAGGCGCAGTGGCCGAATGTTGCCGCGGACGTAGGCAATCCTGCCCTCGGGGAAATGCTGGAAAAACTCCGGGATATCTGGAGCCGCCTGGGCGAGACCGCCAACGAAAAAGACCCGTTCGATGTGAACAACCCGCTGCTCGACGAGTTCATCGAGCTGGCGAATAAGGGCAAGGAACCCTGCGACGCGCTGGAGGAGGGTAAGGGTATTGGTGGCTCAGCGTCGCATTACGACACGCCGCTGGAGCGTTTCACCGAGGCGATGCGCGGCGTGCGCAGCTTCGGCGACGACTTCATGCTGATGCGGGATCAGAAACCCTGAGGCCGGCGCGCCTTGCTGCGGTCGTCACGATCGATCGCGTGCGGGCGTAGAGTTCTTCCGGACGCACCGGCTCGTCGCCAAGCCGCGCCAGCGGCTCCGCCAGTGGGGTGACGATATCCAGCGTCAGTTGGTCGAGGTTCAGCAGCAGCTTTTGCAATCGTTCCTGCTCGCCGGGCTGCTCACGCAGGTGCTTGGCCAGCGCGCGGCAGCCGAACTCATGATGACTTTCTTCCTGCGCCAAGATGACGCGACGCAAGCGCCCGACCAGGCCACCGCAATTCTGCAGTTCCGCATCCAGCAGTGACAGCGCGACGTGGCCGAACCCGTCGAGAAATATCTGCTGCTGCACCAGCGACGCGGCGTAATCGCCGTCGGCACAGGTCGTGGTCATAGCGTCGCGCAGCTGCTCCAGGCCGGGTGATGGCCGGAACACAGGCGTCCGCGCCGGATTGATCCGGTCCCGCACCTGGCGGAACACCACCGTGTGAAACTGCTCGTGCCGCATCTGCCAACGCAGAAATCGTCGGTCTGCCGGATCAGTCGCAAGCTCGGCCTGCCAGCCCGATGCGTCTGCGGCCAGCATTTCACCTTGGACAATCAGGTCGAACAGCTCGGCGGCAGCGCGGCGCGCGTTCCGATCCAGCGCGAAATCATTCGCGAGGCCATGCACGATTTGCGACAACATGCCCCATAGAACCTGCGCCGTGGCAAAAGTTCCCGCGTGCAGCAAGGACGTGATGACGAGGGCTATTCTTTATCGGGTGCTATCTTGCTGCGCGTCAGGCTGCCACGTTGAACGAGCTCGTCTGTCACATCGGCCAGCACCCGAGCCTTGTCGGCGTGCTGTAGCGGCGGCTGGTTCTTGGGCCAGATTGGCTGCGAGTAGAGGTCCTTGAAGAGCTCGGTCTTGAGGTAGGGCAACCAGTTCTGGAAGCGGGAGTGCTCGCGATAGTGCCGCAATTCCTCGATATTCACTTGTGCGGCGACGTAACAGTCGTCCACCACTGTGCTCTCTGCGAGCATTTCACCGCGGTAGCCGTAGATGCCCGAGCGGCCACCCAGGGCACCACCGATCGACGTCGCGTCTTCACCGGGTGGTCCCTGCACGATGAGTGATCCGGTATTCGGCGCCACCATGTAACAGGTGTTGTCCATGGCCCGCGCGCGGTTTTGTAACTGAAACATGCCACGCGACACCCACGGTTCGGGTAGCGAGGCGTGGTAGAGCACTTCGGCGCCGTTCATTGCGAATGCGCGCCAGGCCTCGGGGAAGGCGCCTTCCACACCGACACTGCCGGCAATATTGCCAATTTCCGTTTTGGCAACCGGAAAAAAGGTTGCGATGCCGTCACCATGTTCTGCAACCCAGTCGTCGTAAACGTCGTGGGGCGTGGTCGAGCCTTCGGTGAACAGGATGATGTTCTTCAGATGTTCATACACGACCTGGCCGTTCGGGTCGATCAGAAACACCGTGTTGAAGAAACGACCCGGGTATTTCGCGTGTTTCGTTTTCAGCTGCGCCAGGATGAAACACCCGTGCTGTTTGGCTTTCTCCCCCAGCATTTCGGTTTCCCAGCCGGGCACGTCCGCCGCCATGGCATCGGTGTACTCGGCCTGTTCCATGTCCAGGATTTCATCGATAAAACCCTGGATGGCGCCTTCGCCGAGTGCGATCAACCGGACAGGAAGTTCCAGCGAGCAGATATGCACGACCAGGTCGATCATGTTGCCGATATGGCGCAGGTTCTTGTCCACCTCGGCCCGGGTGCGGACGTTGTGCACGCTGGTTTGCAGGGCAACCGCGGTATAGGGTTCGATCATTATTTGGTCCCGGTCGTCAGGCCGCGGATTTCTTGCCGCCCGGCGGATCGACATAGTCTTCGAGGCGAATCTGGTCGGCTCCCGGCACAATGGGCCGGACCAGCTTGTCCACGTCGGCGAGGTCCATCGTGGCGTCGATGCCGATGCGCACGGACAGCTGACCTTCTTTGGCCGCGCGTTCCAGCTCCCAGCTCTTGATGTCGGGGATGACCATGAACTTGCGTTCCGTGGCGGCGCGGTTCCAGATGGCCCACTGCACATCGTCCATCTTCGTCACATCAATGTCGTCGTCGACCACGATAATGCGCTTGGTGATCATGCTCACCGGGAAAATGTGTCCACCGCCTGCAAACGCGCGGCGAATGATGTCCTGCGGCTGGTCATCGTCGGTCTTGTCAATGGAAATCACGACGTGGGCGAGGGTGCCCAGGCCCGGCTCCAGGAATGCGTGAATACGCTTTGCCTCCGGGACGGCTTCCCGAATGGCGCCGTCGATACTGCGCTGCACGCCGTACACCGCCACATTGCCGAGCGTGTTGTGCTCCGGATTGCGTCCCGCCATGATCGAATAGAACATGGCGTCGGGGCGATGGGTGATCGCCGTGACCTGCGTCGCCGGCGCATTTTCCGGCCCGTATTGGCCGGCAAACTCGCCCAGCAGGTTTTGCACGCGCTCGCCGAAGTCCACCGTGCCCTCGATGATGAATTCCGCCTGCGCCGGCACCAGCAGGTCGTTCGACACGCACCGAACCAGTTCGATCGGCGCGCCCTGCAACGCGCCGCCGACCCGAAACTCGCAGCTGTCCGGCGGCAGTTTGCAAGCGGCCGCGGTCAGCATGGCTGGATCCACGCCGATCGCCAGCGCGATCGGCATCGGCTGGCCGGAGGCCTCCCAGGCCAGGTAATGCTGGCGCAGGTCGCTCATGGAGCTGGCATTGATCACGCAGCGATCGCGACCGATCAGCAACGTGCGATATACGCCGACGTTGTAGATCCCGCTCTCGGGGTGACGGGTGATGCCGATGGCAGCGGTGATGAAGCGCCCACTGTCCAGCTCGAAAAACTTCGGCACCGGCAGGCTATACAGATCGATATCGTCGCCCTGGAGCACCACGCTCTGGGACGGTCCTGCCGATACCTCGACCGGTTCCAGCGGATTGGCCTTGGCCTGTTCCAGCAGCTGATCAAATTCAGCGTCGCCGAAACTGGCCGGGTCGGCGCCCAGTGCCAGGCCGAAACGTTCCAGCTTGTTCAGCGTGCCGCCGAGCAGGGGATAGCTGGCCCCCTTGACGTTTTCGAAGATGAAAGCCTTGCGCTCGCGCTCGAGCGCGGCCATCACACCCGCGAGCTCGGCCCCGGGATCGACCGCGCGGGAAATACGGAGCAGCTCGCCATCCTGCTCCAGGCGGCGGACAAATGACCTCAGATCGTGCACACGCTGCTCCCGATTGCTGGTTGCCGTACTCATGGGGCTATTCTAGTGTGATGCAGCGACCGCGACGTCGGCGCAAAAAAATCCTGACCACACCTCGGGTGCCAGATGGAGATTTCATTAAATACAGCAGCTTATAAGGCATTTCTGACAATAATTCGCGTCCCGGGCAGCCAGCGCCAATGATTGCCGAGAGCCTGATGCAGCGTTTGTCCGGCATCGTCGGTCCGCGGGGCCTCGTGTCGCGCGACGAACTGCAGCAGCGCAGTGCCGGCGTCTGGGGGCCGCCGCGGACGATCCAGGCCGGCGGCCTGGTGCGGCCGGCGAACACCGACGAGGTCGCCCAGATCCTGAAACTCTGCGCCGCAGTAGGTCAACCAGTCGTCACGCATGGGGGTTTGAGCGGTGTCGTCAACGGTGCCTGGGCCAATGAGGATGAGCTGGTGCTGTCGATGGAGCGCATGCACGACATCGAGGAGATCGACCCGATTGGCCGCACGATGCGCGCGCAGGCCGGCGTGAAACTCGCCACGGCCCAGGATGAGGCATCGGCTGCCGGACTGATGCTGCCGCTGGACCTCGGTGCTCGCGGTAGTGCCACGCTCGGCGGCAATGCGGCCACGAATGCCGGGGGCAATCAAGTGATTCGCTATGGCATGGCGCGGCAGTCGATCCTCGGTCTCGAAGTCGTCCTGGCTGATGGACAGGTGCTGGATTCGATGAATGCATTGTTGAAAAACAATGCCGGCTACGACCTGAAACAGCTTTTTATCGGCACCGAGGGCACGCTCGGCGTCATCACCCGCCTGGTGCTGCGGTTGTTGCCCGCGCCGGTCAGTCGCGAGACTGCATTGGTGGCGGTGCCGGATTTCGATGCAATGGCGCGCCTGCTCGGGTGGCTCGATCAGCGTCTTGGCGGCCAGTTGAGCGCGTTCGAGGCGATCTGGGGTAACAGCTACAAGCTCCTGACCGAGGGTCGCAGCAACCTGCCGCTGCCCGTCGGGCATGATTTCTATGTGCTGGTGGAGGCGCTCGGCGCGGACCCGGCGACCGACGGCGAGCGCTTCGAGGCCGCGTTGGCCGATGCGCTGTCGGATGGGCTGATCCGTGATGCGGCGATGGTCAAGTCCGACCCGGAGCGGGTGGCGCTGTGGGAGATTCGCGACGATGTCGGGCGTTTCTGGAATCTGAGTCCCATGTACATGTTCGACGTCAGCCTGCCAATCCGCAGCATGCCGGCGTACCTGGCCGGGCTGGAGCAGGATCTGGCCGACGCGTGGCCGGGCGCGCAGTTGTTCGTGTTTGGTCATCTGGGCGATGGCAACCTGCACCTCGCGATTTGCGCCGGGCCGGCTGACAAGTCCGGCCGAGCCCGGGTCGAGCATTTTGTGTATGCGCCGCTGGGTGAGCTGGCGGGATCGGTATCCGCGGAACATGGCATCGGCCTGGAAAAGAAAGCGTATTTGCAGTTCTGCCGAACCGCGGAAGAGATCGCGTTGATGAAGACGCTGAAACAGACGCTGGATCCGCACAACGTTCTGAATCCCGGCAAGGTTTTCGACCTGCCGGACACGACTAACTGAGGAGCGTGTCTTGAGTGAAGCCATTGACGTGGCGGTGAGTCCGCAGGTCGACGAAGATCCGCGCAAGTATTTCTGGTTTGGCGTCTACGGCCTGATCGTGGTTGTGTCGGCGCTGCCGCTGTTCGGCTTTGGCATCCCGCGCGTGCTGCCGTACCTGCCGTTGCTGGTCATCCACGAGTTTGCGGCATTCCTGTATTTCGGCCACACGTTTTTCAGCAACATCTGGGCCATGCGAATCCGGTTGTCCCAGCCGCCGGAGATCGGTATCTGGGCGCGAGCCTTCCTGCGCAAGCTCGCCCTCGGCATCACCGGACCGACCGCCGTGATCATTCCGCTGGCCGGCCTGATGCTGGTGGAAGACTGGGGCGGCCTGGAAAATACACCCTGGGCCTGGGATGCGTATTTTGCGTTCTGGATCATGGCCGCTATCAGCGTGGTGCCGGACGTCATTCGCTACGGGCGGAATCGTAATGCCGGCGATCCGCGCCACGGCATGAAGAGCGGCGGTATCCGCGGCATGCTGGCGCTGGTGCTGACCCTCTACATCCTGTGGACGATGATTGCAAAGACCTCGGTCTTCCACGGTTTGTTCTATCCGGAGTTCGCCGCAGGCTGAGTATTCAGCCGAGCAAGTCTTCCGTTTCCCTGTCACTGAACGGATCGGCCAGCACAAAGCCCGCCGATTTGATCTTCTGATTGGATACCCCGCGCGGACCTTTGCTGAGTCCCAACCAGGTGATGGGCTCGAGGCCGGCCGTATCGCAGACCGCCCGGAAGAACGCCGCCTTGGAGTCGGTGACGTCATTGAAGAGGTTGTACAGGCCCGACAAGCGATGGTCGATCGCAAACTCCAGGCCGCGTACGACATCATCACGGTGCACGATCATCGCATCCGATTCGCCGTCGAACGGGATCTGCTGACCGGCAATGCGCGCGGCTTCCGCGGCGTGCTCGCGCCCGGGTCCGTAAATCGTACCGGTGCGAAAATTGCAGACGCGTAAAGCACCGGTGACACGGTCCGCGCGTGTGGTCGTCACGCGCACGTGATGCCCCTTGTTGCGAAAATACGCGGCGGCCGCATAGCCGGTATAGGCTGCGCCGACGATAGCAATGTTCATGCGGTTTGCCAGATTGTCATGATCAGGTCGTCATGAAGCGTGCAGTGGTGTCGCGAGCAGGCGGCGCATTTCCTGTCCCTGCTGCTCGCCCAGCAGGCCGTAGACGCCTTTCCATGCTCGCCGGTCGAGCCGTTCGTCGAAGAAGCAGGCGAGATGCCGGCGGTCGCGGGCCCGCATCAGGTCGCTATCCGGGCACGGGTAGTCGAGGGCCCGCGCCAACTGCAACAAGTGGTCGACGTAAGCAAGTATGTGCGGGCCGACGCGCTGGAGCTCGGCCCGATCCGTCGGCCGGTCCGCACCAAGACCCCATGGCGACAAATAGATCGCGATGGCCGGGTTGGTCGGGGCGCTGGCGCACGTGTTGTCTTTGGTCTGCGTGGCTTTCCAGTAATCGCGGGTGATTGGTTCGAAAACCTGGGTGAAGTACTCCGGATGATCGACCGGATCGAGCCGCGGCAACAGGTCGGCGTTATAGACACAGGAATCCTCGCCGAACTGCACGACCTGCGCGTGAAAGTGCGGCAACACCGTCTCGCTGAGCGCGAAGAGAAAGAACAGCTGGGTATCCGCAGGGTGGCCCTGCAATCGAACGTGCAGCATGCGATCGAATGGTGATGCGGCCCGCCAGAGTCGCAGGAATCCTGCGGGGGTCGGTGAATCACTGATCGATTCGAACTGCAGGTGCGGACAGTCGTCTTCACCGAGCAGTTCGTCGAAGTCATGCCCGGCCAGGCAACGCGCCAGGATCGTTTCGATAAATTCTGCGCCGAACGGTGAGCTCCACATGGCGTCGGCAGAATACGCGATCGGGCTGCGGGAACCGTCGTTGGCGATTCACTTGTTCGCTAGGCAGAATCTCGCTGGCAACCCATTGAGATATGGCATGCAAGCATGACGACATGGCGCATAACCGGGCGAGTGATGACAGGGCTGGGGCAGGGTGCCGGCTTCACCGGTCTCGACTGGGTGCGCAATGGATTTGTCACACGCCTGGGTATTGATCCGTGGCCGGGTACGCTGAATCTGCAGATCGAGGCGGCCGGCGATCAGCAGGCCTGGTACGAGCTTAAACAAACTCCCGGCATCGATTTTCCCGCGGGTGATCCGTCCGCGTGCGATGCGCGGTGTTATGCGGTGCGGATCGACGGCCGGATTCCGGCGGCGATCGTGCTGCCGGACGTCCCCGGGTACCCACAAAACCAGGTCGAACTGGTCGCATCGCTTCCGCTGCGCGATACCCTCGAATTGCGTGAAGGTGACACGGTTGACCTGGTCAGCGGCGATCGCGCAACGATTGCGACTGCGATTTTCGATGTCGACGGGACGCTGGTGAATTCGGTCGATGCCTATCACATTGCGGCCGGTCGGGCGGCCGAACCGTTTGGTTACGAGGTCACCCGCGAGCTCGTGCGTGAAGCCCTGAATACGCAGCAGGCGTTCTGGCAATTGGTCTTGCCCGAAGACCGGCATGACGACGCCGACCTGATTCAACAGCTGCGGGACGCGACCATGCGGCACTGGCCCGTGGTACTCAGCGAGCATGTCAGCCCATTTGACGGTGTGGCCGAGACCCTGTCGGCCTTACGGGATGCCGGCACGACACTCGGCATCTACAGTGGTTCACGCGGCGAGTCGTTCGCCCCGCTGGAACGGGCCGGTTTGCTGGACCTGTTTGACGCGGTTCTGACCGCGAGCGACGTCAGCGAAGCCAAGCCGCATCCCGAGGGCGTGGTCAGCTGCATGGCGCAGCTCAATGCCCGGGCGAGAACGACAGCTTACATTGGTGATACGGCGCCGGACATGCTGGCAGCCGAGGCGGCTGGGGTGCTGGCCATCGGTATGCTGACCGGCGCCGCGGATTCGGCCACGCTGAGTCGCGCCGGGGCTCACCGGCTCGCGGCCAGCCATCCGGCGCTGCTTGATATATTACTCTAATAAACAGCAATTTAAGGATATTAACTAGAGCTATTCTAGTTAGTTTCGCCAGCCGGCCCAGTACTCATCCCAGCGTTCGCGTACCAGCTCGAGCGTCGCCGGACTCCGCTGTTCCAGCAGCACGCGCGATACATCCGGCCATTTCTCCGGGCCGCCCTCGGCCGGCAACTGACGGGTCGCGTCGATCACAATTTTACTGGTCAGCCAGCGGGTCGGCGCACTGGGATCCAGCGGCATGCCGCGGGTCTGCGGAATCACTACCGCGGCTGGTGCCGGCTGCCAGCGCGTACCCAGTGCATGAAAGACCTGGGTCTTGTCATGGATATCGATGTCCTCATCCACGATGATCACGACCTTGCCGAAAATATCCGCCGCCGCGATGTGCTGGCCTGCACTCATGCCTTCACCTGGCAAGCGTTTGCGGATGCTGGCAATGCAGATACCCGTCGTTTCTGTCGGGCGAAAGAACTCCACCAGGTTCGGGATACTCGCCCGGTAGTTCCGCGTGTTCGTCACCAGCTGCGGGATACCCATGGTCAGTTTGGTGATACCCGCGAAGGAATTGATAACCCACGGCTCACGCCGATGGGTCACCGCATCGATCGTCATGTAGAAGTTCTGTGGCTTCGGCAGACCCATGTAGCCGTAGACTTCGCCGTACGGGCCCTCGGCTTCCATGTCATCGAGTGCGATCCGGCCCTCCAGCACGATCTCCGCCCAGGCGGGCACGCTGACGTCGCTGGTGTCGCATTTCACGAGTTCGACAGGACGGCCCCGCAGGCCGCCCGCGATGTCCAGTTCATCTTCGCCGAGGCCGGCCATTTTCGATGTGCTCAGTGCGAAGGTAATCGGATCGGCGCCCATGACCACGGCCGCGGGCACCGACGATTCGCCGCGCTTCTTGATGCGCATGAAGTAGTTCCAGGCATGCTGGCCAATCTCGGCATTGACGCCGATCTTGCGGGGACCCTTGACCTGGCAGCGATACGTGCCGACATTGCGCCCGAGTTCCGGGTCCTCGATGAACACGCTCGCCGCGGTGATGTAGCGGCCCGCGTCGCCCGGGTTGGTCTGGATCCAGGGGAAATCCAGGATATCGATATCATCGCCCCGCAGACGGACTTCCTTGCAGGCAGCACCAGCGGCGTCGACCTGCACCGGCGGCAGCTTCGGCCAGGCGCCGGTCGCGTCCAGGCGCTGTTCCAGGTGGGCGAAAGTCTGACGGAAGATTTCGCGTTGATTGCCGTGCGGCTCCGGCACGCCGTAGGCCAGCGCTTCGCTCAGCCAGCCACCGTAGATGTTGCCAAGGACCGGCCCGGGCAACCAGCGGTCGTCAACCTTGATGCGCTCGATCAGAAAGGCAGGGGCGTCGTTGTAGCCCTTTTCCTCGATCAGGCGGTACGCAAATCCCGTCGCTTCGAAACGATCCTGGTCCATGTCCGCGAGCCGTAGCAATTTGCCATGCGCATCCAGCGCGGCCACAAACTCGCGAATGGAATCGTAGGGACCCAAGTCAAATGATGCCGTCGTTACGCAGGCGCTCCAGGTTCTCGTCGCTGATACCCAGCAGGCCGCCGTAGACCTCCTGGTTGTGAGCGCCGACGTCAGCCCCCGGCCAGTCGGTGCGACCGGGCGTGTCGCTGAGTCGCGGCACCATCGCCGGAATCTTCAGCGTCTCGCCGTTGATGTCGACCTCTTCGAACATGCCACGCGCGTTGTACTGCGCGTCGGCCAGCATATCGACGACACTGTAGATCGGACCGCCCGGCACCCGCGCTTCCTCGAGAATGGCGAGCAGCTCCTCGCTGGTCAGCTCACTGGTCCATGCGGTGATCGCATCGTCCAGTTCCTGCTCATGTTCGACGCGACCCGCGTTGTCGGCCAATCGGGGATCCTCGGCCAGATCTGCCCGGTCCATGGCATGGCAAAGCCGTTTGAAGATGGAATCGCCGTTGCCGCCGATGATCACGAACTTGCCGTCTTTGCACCGATAGGTGTTGGTCGGCACGATGCCGGTCAGAGTCGACCCCGACGGCTCCCGGACCACGCCCGCGCCGTCGTACTCGGGTACGACACCCTCGAGCATATTGAAGATGGCCTCGTAGAGGGCGGTATCGATGACCTGGCCGCGCCCGTCCGGTGATTTGTTGCGATGGATGATCGCCATCAACACGCCCATCGCCGAATGCATGCCGGCCAGCGTGTCGCCGATGCTGAGATTGGGTCTCACCGGCGGTTGCCCGGGGAAACCATTGACGTAGCGAAACCCGCCGAACCCTTCGCAGACCGAGGCGAAACCGGGCTTCGAGGCGTACGGGCCGTCCTGGCCGTAACCGGAAATTCGCGCGTAAATCAGGCCGGGATTCTTGGCCTGCAGATCGTCAGGACCGAGACCCCATTTTTCCATCGTGCCGGGCCGGAAATTCTCGACAATCACGTCAGCCGTTTCCGCAAGGCGACGCACCAGGTCGCGGCCTTCATCAGTGCGCAGGTTCGCCGTCACGCACTTTTTATTGCGCGCCAGGCTATAC
>JASJBD010000053.1 GCA_030066665.1 Gammaproteobacteria bacterium | reverse complement strand
GGCATCCTGCTGGCGCTGTCGACGACCATCTTCGGCGGCATCGGCGGCTACCTGATGCGCGTGTACAAGGCACTGCGACTGGGCGCGAAGCTACAGCAGCACTACGACCGCGCCGCCCGCGCCGACACCACCGAAATGCGCGACTCACTGAAACGCATTGAAGAGCATCTGTACGACACGGATGCCACCGCGCGAGTCCCGGTACTGAACGATGAATAGGTCGCGGTTGTACTACCCAATGAATCGCGGCGACGCGGACGCCGGCGGCGTGGCCGACCTGCAAACCGACATCATGCGGTTCATGGCCATCCTGGCCCTTTGTCTGGTCGCGATCTTTGCGCTGGTGCAGAGCATTCCGTTGATGCCGACGCCGGTCGAGCCCGTTGCGGTGCCCGAGTCTGAACCTGTGCCCGTTGAGATCGAAACTCTGCCGCCGGAGCCGGTTTTGCCACCGCCGGTCGTGGAAGAACCCGTTGCAGCACTCGTCGACGCACCCGTTGAATCGCCCGTCGAAACGATTACGGCAGAAGCTCCACAGGAACCTGTAGAGGAACCCGTTGAAACCGTCACCGAAACGCCGGCGAACGCGCCGACGGAAGAAGGGTTCACTCTCCGCTTCGAATCCGACCTCGCCCTGACCCGCCTGGTCGCGCGCAATGAAGTCGGCCTGTACGCGATCGGTGAGCAGCGCTCATTCCGCATGAGCGTGAATCGCGGCAGCTTCAGTTTCTGGCCGGCGTCGGCGCCGAACCAGTATCACGAAATGGATCCCGCGACCGTGCCGGACACTGTCGTCACGGCGCTGCGCCGCTCGGGTTCACTGGGCACCGACCCGAGCGTGAAGTGGGGCGTGACGCTGCCCGCCACTATGCGTCAGCAACTTGACGGTTACCTGGCGGAATTCACGTCCGGCGCCCTGGTAATCGAACCGGACGGCAACCTGCGACTGGAGCGCTGACATGAGAACGCGTCGCCGGAATTACCTTATTGCCACCGTGCTGCTGCTGTTCGCACGCGCGGTGGATGCTCGCACCACGACGCTGATGACCTGGGCCGACCAGGAACTCGCGCCCTATGTCGTGAGTCAGCTCACCGAACATCCGCGTTTCAAGGGCGAAACCGTGGTGTTCGTGGCGCTGCAAGATGGCGCGCCGGCACCGATCACAAATGCACTGGTGCTGGAATTGCGCGACCGGCTCGTGAATGCCGTCATCGATGAGCCGGCGGTTACTATAGGCTGGCAAACCGACCACGTCGGTCGCGACGGGCCGGCCATCGATTGCACGCGCGACATCGTGCATTACTACATCGGCCTTGAGGTCGACCGCCTGATCGACGATCGGCATCGCGTCACGCTGCGTGTGCTCGACGCGACCGATCGCAGTTGGGTCACCGGCACGAGCCAGTCATGGGAAGGTCGCCTGACCCGCGCGCAGAAGAAGGCCTTTTCCCAGTCGATGACGGATGAGTATTTTCGCGGTAGCCGCGAGGTGCCGTTCTCGCCCACGCAAACCGACCTGCTCGCGGCCCGGCTCGCCCACGAGTTGACCTGCAACCTGCTGCGCCAGGTCGGCGGTGAATACGTGATTGCAGCCGATTCGGCATCGGAACGCAGCGCACAGCTGGCAGGCGCACTGGAACTCGTGCGCAACAATCTCGCGGGGAATCCTGCTCTGCAAATCACGACAAACTCTGGCGTTGCGAATGCCACGCTGGTCGGCAAGGCGCACCCGATTGCCGGTGACCTGCACCAGTACTGGGTCACGATTACGCCAACCGGCACCGCGACCGAGCTGCCCGCGATCAGCGCCAGTACCTACGTGCGGCTGCCCTACTCCGCGCGTGTGCCGGTTGCAGCCGCGAATCCGGGCCCCGCGTCCGCACCCTTGCCCGTCAGCGCACCAAACAACGATTTGATTACACCCTTGTACGTCGTCGAACCGCGGCAGCGCAGCTCGTGTTATCGCCGCGGTTGGCCATCGCGGAAGGTGCGCGTGGTCGGCTCTGACCATACGATCGCGCGCGGCGAGTGCTTCTGGCTGCAGACCCGACCGGAGCGTGATGTGGCGATGTTCCTGCTCAACTACCAGGTCATTCACGGGCTGGTGAGCCTGACCGGCCGGCGCTGCGGCAACTCGTCGGCATGGCTCGACGCGCGCGCGGACAAGACCCTGCAGTTCCCGGCGCCGGACGATGATCGCGTGTCGGCATCAGCGTGGCAGGGCCATGCAGGTTTGGAAAGCTTCTATGCGATTGCGGTCAGCAATGACCGGGCGGCGCGCGAACTCGCCGTACTCGTGGAGCAATTGCCGACGCGCTGCGCGCTGTCAGCAACGCAGGGTCTCTCTGGCTCAGCGCTGGAAGCCTGGCTTGCCCGGCTTGGCAGTTTTAACAACCGCTGGCAGCACGCCGTCGACTGGCAGGCCGTGCGGGTCGAACACGTGTACTGAGGATGTGGCGATGTTGCGATTACTCGGATTCATAGCGGGCGCGGTGGTGGCGATCGGCACGATCGTGGTCGTCATGGGCACGCCGGAACTGATCCAGGCGCCGACAGAGGACGCGACCGACGAACTCGCGCTTGCGCTTGACGTGCCGGCCGCGCAGGCACCACCAATGGCGCCTGAACCGGTTGCCGAACCTGAAACGATCCCGGCACCCGAGCCGCTGGTCGAGGCGGAACTGCTTGCCGACCTCGACCTGCTGACCGAGGCCGAACTCCCGATCGCCGAGTTACCGGACTTGGTCGAGCCGCCAACAAACGTAGTGTCGGAGTCGCCCGCGCTGCCCGTCGAATCCCCGGCACCGGTTACCGACGAGCTGGATCCGCACTGGCACGCCTTCTGGAATCCGTTCCGCAGCCAGATCGCCGCGAATGGGTTTGCTGCGCGCCTGACCGCCGTCACCGATATCGACTATCGCGTGCTGCGCCGCAAGCCCGGTGTCTACGAGGTCGCGTTTGCGTACACCGACGACAGCGAGCGCGTCGCGAAGCTGGCGCAAATCGAAAGCGCGACCGGCCTGACCCTGCCGGAGGCCACGCCGTGAATGCGCTGCGACAAACGTCGGCGGTGTTGCTGTTGACCGCGTTCTGCGCCGGCGATGTTGCCGCGCGCGCCAGTGGGCCGGAACTGGAGCAGGCCTGGCGCGACTACCTCGACCACGACACGTACCTGCCGCCGAGTTACCGGTTTCCGCATGCCCAGTGTTTCGTGCGGTCCGCGAATACATACGGCCTGCCGGAGACTCTATTGCTTGCCGTCGCTCGCGGCGAAAGCGACTTCGAAGCCACGGCGCGCTCGAAAGCGAACGCCTATGGCGTAATGCAGATCCTGTGGCCGGGTACGGCCAATCACCTCGGCATCCACCGGCTGTCGCAGCTCTACGATCCCTGCACCAACATCGATGCCGGCGCGCGGTACCTGAAAGAACTGCTGTCGCACTATGACGGCAACCTGCACCTGGCACTGGCAGCGTACAACTATGGGCCGGGCCGCATAAACAGTCACGGCCGCAACATCCCGTCCGGCGCCGAGTGGTACAGCGGATATATCTATCGTCATCTCGGTTACGTGCTCGGCGACCGCGTGCCGATGGATCCCGCCGCGCGGCACCTGTATTCCAAGCTCGGTCGCACCACGATCATCAGCTTCGGAGAGCCGTATCGTGCGGCCGCGTTCATCGAGCTCATGGAGAGCTCCGCGCCCGACCTGCAGCTCGATTGGTTCCGCCAGGGCGTCGGCAAATTTGTCGTGGTGTTGAGCTACAAAGACCGCGATGAATTCACGCGCAGCGCGAACCTGCTGAACCGGGCCGGGTTCCCGTTATAACAAAGGAGCACGACATGCGCGCCGGCACATTGGCATCTGCAACGCTCGCGATCCTGGTGCTCGCAACGCCGGTCGCCGCCGAAGTGTTCTACGACGAAGCCCGCGTCATCGACACCGAGCGTATTTACGAGCCGCGCCAAGTGCCGGTGCAGGTCCAGCAATGCGGCTACGAAAAACCCTCAACGCCGGCGCCGGTGGATCCGGCCACACTGGGCGACGCCAAAAGCGTGGATCCGGGCGTGGACCTGCTCGGTGCGTTGTATCGGGAGATCGAACTGCGCGAACCGCCGGCCGACGTGTATCGCTGCCGCATGGTCACGCGCATGGAAACCAAGGAAGAATTCGTCGGCTACCGGGTGCGCTACGAATACGGTGGCCGCATATACGAGCGGCGCGTCGCCGAGCACCCCGGCGGTACCATCCGGGTTGCCGTGCGCCTCAGCGCCAACGAATTTTGGGGACAGCGGCCTTAGTACGGCAGGGATGAGATCGTTGTCCCGAAACTTTTCTTGCCTACGTGAATTGCCCCTGAAATTCCGTATTGCATTGCCCGACGCGATCGCGCGGCGTCTCACCCGCCTTGTTGGCCCGGTCGAGATCGGCACCATACTCGAGCAGCACCGCGGTAGCCGCCTGGTCGCAGCGCGATATCGCACTGTGCAGCGGGGTAAAGCCGCGGTCGTTTGGCGCATTCGGATCGGCGCCCTGTTCCAATAACACTCGCGTCAGTTCCGCATTCCCGGCGATGATGCTGAGGTGCAACGCCGAGTGACCATCCCGGTAACGTTTGAACTGCAGGTCGGCGCCTTGCGTGATCAGGTACAGGGCCATGGCGCTGCGACCATTCTTCGCGGCCAGTAACAACGGCGTCGCGGCACCGTCCACATACGCATTGATATCCAGCCCGCGCTCCAGGAACCAGCCGACCAGGCGGATGTTGCCGTCGACGATCGCCTGGCTGACGAGCTTCTTGGCCATGTCACCGTTGAGCTTCAGCTCCATGCCCTGGTCGATCAGGTAGTCGAGCTCCGTCGCCGGGGCGCCGGCTTTCACCAACGCATAGAAGGCCTGCGACCCGATGTTGCACACACCCAGCATGCGGTCGCGATTTTTGCGGTTGTAGTCGGTCAACTCGCGAAAATGCAACCGCTCGGTACGCAATACCTCGCCGTTATCGGTCACCACACGCACATCCCAGGCGCCGAGCTCGGTCGGCGAAAAGTCCCGATGCGAAGCTGCCGACCAGCGACTCCGGTCGACGTCAAACTCGGTCCGGTGCATGACCTGGCGATCGAGTAACCATTCATGGGCGATCCGCCGGCCTTTCATACCGGTGATTTCCGCCCAGAAGTACAGGCGGTGTTCATCCTCGAACGCGACCTTGCGACAGTCGGCCGGCTCACCCCGCTTGAGCTGCGTGGTAAACGCCGCCCGCGACACGGCCCAGCCCGGTGACTTGCGGGTCATGGCGAGTTCCAAAAACCGCTCGATCGCATAGAACCCCGACTCGCGCGCCAGCGTTAGCGCCTGGCGGCCATCCGTGTCGTACGCGTAGATATCGACAGCGGGTCGGAAAGCATCCGTTTGGTCGTGCCAGCCGGGCAAACGCAGCATAGTCAGCACGGCGCGCTCGTTATTCGTGCGCACCGCGCGATGCAGTGGCGTGTCGCCATTGTCGAAGCGCGTGAAACCACCATCGTTGGCCATCAGTGTGTCGATCAGGTTGTCGCTGAAGTTGGTAACGCGGGTGCGCTTACGGGTCGAGTCCCGATGAATGGTAATGGCCGATTTCATCAGGGCTTCGACGATTTTGTCCTGGCCGAGATCGTGCGCGAGCTGAATTGGGGAGACGCCGTCCGCGTCGCGCAAGAAAGGATCCGCGCGCCGGTAGTGACGCTGCAGGTAAGCATTGGCTTCCGCCGAGCGCATGGTCGGCGGTGGATCTTCCGCCGGGACCACGCGGTCGATGAGTGTCATGGCCTCGGCCGTGTCGTAACGCCGGATGGCGGCCAGCAACAGGGTGTCGCCGTCATCGTTGACGGCATTAACGAAACCCGGGTTTTTCACCTTGTTCGCGTAGTCGAAGTCCGGTTTTGCCAGCGTGGTCTCGAGGGCCACCTTGGGTCGCATCCAGCCACTGGCCACGGTGGCAGTCGCCTCCTCCCCGCTGCCCGAGGTAATCGTCGCCCGGCCGATCAGGCAGTCATCGTCATGAACCTCGACGCGCAGGGTGCCAGCCGCCAGCCCCGTCAAGCGCTGGGTCGACCAGGTCGGCCAGCGGTCCGACTCCACGTCGAACTCGAAGTCACCCAAAGCAATATCGTTATAGAACCACTGGTGGGAAATGTCCCGGCCACCGGCACCGATTACCTCGGCGAAAAAGGTCATCTCGTCGCGGTTCGGCCCGTAACTCAACAGCCGGTTCCACGGCGCACGGTTCTCCACGCCGTCGGTGAATACCGGCCGGTAAATCGCCGCTTTGATGGCGCAGGCGTCTGCGGCGGCGGGCGCCGCTGTCACGTCTTCCTCGTCCACCTCTGCCGCCGGTTGTTCGACAATGACCGCCGCGAGTTGCCGCTCTTCGTAGCGACATTGCGGCACCTGGTCGGCAATGTCCGGGAAGTCCGGTGTCCAGCAATCCCACGCCAGCTCGAACCCGCGGTCACCTTGCGACTCCTCGGCCTGCAACACCAGGCGCCGACCCGCCAGCCCGGATTCGTCGTTGTAGACCAGCGTGACCTGACCGCAGTCGGTGAGTTGCACGGCCGCCAGCACAGAACTGGCGGTGCCCGTTATCAGCGGGTAGTACAGGTCATCCGGCTTGCAGGGGAACGTACCCTCGGACGCCCAGTATTCGGTGAGGACGAATTTGGCCTCGGTCGCCACCGACAGGCCCTGCACCAGGTTGGCGGTGGCGAGAAAACCGCCGCCACTGCGACGGTTCCACAACTCGGCCCCGACGACCAGACTCAGGATCACGATGATGATCGTGAACGTTTTCGAAGGTTTCATGGCCAATACAATCCGTCGCGCGTCGAGCGCTGTCAGGCATTCTATCGCTCGAACCGCAGTGCAGAATGTGACGCGAATCAGGAAGTTGCACCGGTGCTATATTGGTTAGCGGACTACGGGGAGCCCAATAATGACCAAGAAATCCTTGACTCCTGCTCAGATCGCCGCCTTGGCCATCGCTGCGCTTGGCACTTGTGAGGTCGCCTTAGCAACGGCCCACACCACTGCCGCGGGCGATCCCTTCGGTGACGACGGTTTCATTCAGGAAATGGTCGGTCTGCTCGGCCAACCCGGCAGCGCAGCCTATGATTATTTCAAAGGCATGGATTTCCAGCTCGCCGGCAGCGGCGCCACCTGCCGCTACGAGCAAAGCTTCGGTGGCATCTCGCGCCAGGTGTACGTGAAAACCAACGGCACCGCCTGCGAGCGCGCGGCCGCGCGAATCGAATTCATCGAGGGCACGGAAAATCTCATTAGCCTGACCATTTCACCGGTTGACGAGATGCAGCGCGTGCGCGATGTGATGGGCCCCGAATCAGAATGCCGGCAGCAGCCGGGCAATAACGCCGCGGCGTGTCAGTGGAACGCGTCAGCGAGCGTGCCCGCTGTCGAAACATTTAGCGCTGAATTCCGGAACATCATCGGGGCAATGAGCAGCCGTAAATACAAGCTGACCGCATCGGCGAGCGCGCCCGGAGCCGCGCCCGCGGCGCCGGTGTTGGCCGATGACAACGCGAGCGGTGTCTCCAGTCCCGAGGAGTTCGATCCGTTCCCGGACAGGTGTCCGTCCGCGGGGACAACGGACGCCGGGCGTGAACGGGCTCGGATCTGCCAGTTCGCCACCAACCCGCAGCGCTATTTCCGCGGCAAGACACCGAACATGAACTACTTCGGCTGCGCCTATACCGATCTCAAAGGGGCTGAAACGGCCGCGCAAGCCGATGCCGTAAAGAAAGCCTGCCAGGCGGCATACGGGCCACCCACGAGCTGACACCAAAGCAATGAAAAGACTGCCTGCCGTCGCAGTTCTATTCGCTGTCACCAGCACGGCAGTACACGCCGAGCCGCAGGTCGAACTTACCGGTGACACGTTCGCCGCCGGTCAGACGATAACCGTGCAGGTCACGGGCCTGCCCGGTAATCCCCAAGACTGGGTGGCGCTGAGCCAGGCCGGCCAGGCCGACAATCAATATGTGGCCTACAAGTACAGCAACAGTGTCACCGAGGGGACCTGGGAGTTTACCGCGAGTACACCCGGCGACTACGAAGTGCGCGTGTACCTCAACTGGCCGGACGGCGGTTACAACCCGGTGCTGCGCCGGCCGATCAAAGTTGTATCAACCGCCGCAGCGGTCGAGGCCGGGTTGGTCGGCAAACCCCAAGTCCAGCTTTCGGCCAGGACTTTCACGCCGCGCGAGCCCATCGAAGTCACGGTTACCGGGTTCCCGGGGAACGCCAAGGACTGGGTTGCCATAGCCAAAGCAGGCAGTGCCGACAACAGTTACGTGGACTACGACTACACCAACGGCGTTACTGAAGGCACCTGGACCTACAACGTGAGTCAGCCGGGCGACTACGAGGTGCGTGTGTATCTCAACTGGCCGGACGGCGGCTACAACCCGGTGGTGCGCGTGCCGATCACGGTCGGGGCAGCGGGTGCGGCGCCGACCGCGGCGCCGGCACAAACCACCACCGCGCCCGTGGCCGCTGCCGCACCGGCCGATGCCGGCGTGCCGTTCGGTGACGACGACATCACGACGAAGCTGATCAGCGTGCTTGCCAAGACCCGGGCTGAGGCGCAAGCCATCCTGCAAGGCATGGGCTACAACTTTGTCGACGAACGCAACTGCTTTTTCCAGGTTAGCGTCGGCAACTTGCAGCGCAATATTCAGCTGCAAACGCGACCGGCGTGCAGTAATCCCAATGCAGAAGTGGTGCGCGTGACTGCAACCGAAACCTTGCCAGGACGGGGCGTAAACGTGGCTAGCGAGATTGATGCCCTGAATCGCTCGATTGGCGTCGCGGGCACCTGCGCCCAGGGAACCTCGACCGGCGCGCGCTGTGACTGGCAACGGCCTGCGGGGCAACCCACGTTGAAGAAATTCGGCCTGCGGTTAACCGCCTACCCCGCCGGAAGCGCCGGCAAGGACCGGCGCCAGTACTGGCTGGATGCCTGGACCAGCCGGGATCAGAAGCTGCAGGAACGCGCACAAGCATTCGATCCGTTCGCCGCCCAAACGCAAACTGTATCGCCAGTCACCCTGCCGCCGGCGACCATCATCAAACCCCGCGCCGACCCGAACGCGCCGTTCGGCTACGATAATTTCGCCTCAGTGCTGGCTTCATTCTTCACACAGACCGGTGCCGAATTCAAACCCACGCTCGAATCGATGGGCTACGAGAGCGATCAGGCGATGGGTTCCTGTGGATACAACCACAAGTCAGACGGGGCGTCGCGCAGTATCGGCATACAAAGCATGTGGGATTGTGTGCGCGACCCGGCCGCCCGGCCGCGCGGCATCAACGCCCGCGAGACAACCTCGCTCGAGCAGGCCGTCGACCCCCGAGCGGAAATCGAGCGCCTCGAACAGGAATTGGAGGCCAGCGCGGAGTGCATCCGGCTGGACGATCGGCAGGCGAGTTGCAAGTGGCAACAAGTTGCGAAGCTGCCGTGGTTGCGACAGCTGGACGTAGGTCTGGAGGTACGGCCGGCCAGGGGCGACGTGCGAAGTTATCGATTCTATCCAACAAAAGAGATCATCCAGCAGCAGCGACAGGCCCAGGCGCTGGCAGCGAACCAGGCGCCGGTGACGCCGGCCGAGATTCAGCAGGAAGCCGACCAGGTGCTCGCCTATTGCAACCGGCAAGACACGTACAGGATTTACAACGACTGCGACTGTATTCGCGCGGAGTTCATCAAGCTGCGGCAACAGGATCCGAAGAAAGGCAACGATCCGATTCAGGTAACCACGCGCATCCCGGCGTCGGCCTGCCCGGATGGCGAGATGATTCGCGCGTTTCACTACTGGCAGTGCGGACAGTCTTATCAAAGCAAGATCAAGAATGGCCTCGAGGCCTTCTGCGCCTGCTACGCCGACGAGCTGCGCGATCGTTATCTCGCCCAGCCCGCCAGCAGTTTTAACTACATCTCACGGCTTGGCGCCGGGGCCATGAGCGCGTGCGACAAACGCGGCCTGCCGAGCACCCTGAATCCGGATCGCGAGTACACCGGCCCACCGCTCCCGGAGCCGGGAACGCAACTCGATGCGCGCGGTTTCCTGCCGCTCCCCGCCGGCTTCTGTCGCTCAGCGATGGGCACCGACCCGCGAAACGACCGCTACACGGCCTGCCAGACCGCGCAGTTTCCGGAGTTCATGTCGGACCCGCGCGACGAGGTCAACGAGGACTACCACTTGTGCCTGTGGACCCGTCTCCTGGACGTACCGGACGCAGGACAGGTCTACCGGATCAAGCAAGGCTGCGAGCAGGAATATGGACCGGGCTTCCGCCGGGTGAGTAACTGACCGGATCGCCCATTCCAGATTGATCCTGGGCCGGAATCAGGCACCACCCGGCCGGCTAACGGCCTCCACGTCAGCGATTGTGATTCGCCGCCGCCGCTGTTCATGGAGGCGGGTCACGAGCGCGACGCAGAGCTTCTGAATCAGGTACGGTTTGCCGTCCGACAACGCGATGATGCGTTCCGCCGCGCCATCATCGAGCCGGAAGAGCCCGCGGATCGGGCGCTCGATCAGCTCCTGTGCCTCGTGAGTACCCAACGGCTCCACTTCGATTTCCTCGAAGAAGTTGTACCAGGGACTGCCTTCGCCTTCCCATTCCTTCTTGATATCGACGCCCGAGACAACCGCCGCCAGGTTCTCTGCAAAGCTCTTCATGAACAGGCTTCGCAACCGTTGATTGATCCGGGGATCGTACTCATTGAGGACATCGACCTCGTCGATCAGCAGCACCAGCTTGACCTTCTTCGACGTCCGCTGCTTCAAGGTTTTCAACACGGCGTGGATATCGCGGACGAAGTCGCGATAGGAATAGTCGCCGGATATGTCTCCGCCTGGCTTCTGGCAGTCGAGCACCGGCGCCAGCTCGTGAAAGATTTCCTCGGCAATCGTCTGGAAGAAACGCGTCTCGGACGTGCCCTGCAGATCGATATATACCGGGTGGAACTCGTAGAGCGGGTCGCGAAGTTCACGCAGACGTTTCTTGAGCTGGTGCTGAATCGAGGTCTTGCCAATCCGTCGTTCGCCGTACATCAACAAGTTATTGTTGTGGATCGTCTGCAGGATTCGGTCGACGAGTTCGCGGCGGCCAAAGAACATGTTGTCGTCCAGAATCGGCGCGCCCGCCACATAGGGATTGAATCGCCGTTGCCGCAATTGCCGGCGGCGACGGGAGCGTCGCCACAGGAGCGCACCGCCGGCCAGCACGACGCCACCAATGAGCAGGCCGTAGAAAAGCGGCGTGCGCACGAAAGGTCGCGCGTAATGCACGACGTACTCGCTACTCGTGGTCAGATTCTCGGCATCTGTTGCCACCAGCCGGAACGTCGAGCGACCGGGCGGTAGCGTCGCTTGGACGCTGAATTCAGTCAGGTAATACTCACCAAGTGGCTGGCTGTCGACCGTCGCGTCGATCTGCGTGTTGTCACTGCCAAAAAAGACGACCGAAACCGGCGTGTTATCGATAACGACGCCGGTCAGGCGAAAATCCGGCGCGCTGACCGTCTGTACCAGGTCGCCATCGTCGCTTTCCTGCCTGAGATCGGCGAAGCGGATCGCCGGCGGTATGTTTTCTCTTGCCGCCGTCCCCAGCAGCCTGCGACTGATCACGCCGTAGGCCCGCGCCACTTGCTCGAGCGCCTCAGCGTTGCCCGGGTCCAGGGCGAGTACCCTATTCGCGGCAGACAACGCTGCTTCCACTGCACCATTGTCGAAGCGTGTTTCCCCTTCGGCCAGGAGTTCGTCGATCGCCGCCTGCCGCGCCGTTGCGTCGGCCAGTTCCTGTTGCGCACGTAACAACCGATCCTGGATCGCCAGCACTTCCTGGCTGGCGGGCTCCAGTGCGAGCAGGGATTGCAGTTGAGTCAGGGCCGCGTCGATCTGCCCCGCCGATTCCAGCGCCCGCACTTCCTCCAGACCTGCGGCGACCGCAGCACGCCCGGCCTGGAGTTCAGCGCGCAGATTGCGTTGCGCAGCGTCGAGCAGCGCCTGAGTCTCCTGGCTTGGATTGAGCAACAGCGCCTGGCGAAACAGGCTCGACGCCTCACTATAGCGTTGCTCCCGGAGCAGTTCGCGACCATTCTCGAGCAGGTTCGCGGCCTGCTGATTGCGGACCTGTTCGCGCTCGCGCGCCACGAGCTGCTGGCGCAAGTCGCGCATAATATCCTGGGCAGCGACGTCATCGGGCGCTACCGCCAGGGCCCGATCGACGGCCGTCACGGCTTCGTCGAGAAGCCCGCGAACCTGCAGCTCGCGCGCGTCGCTGAGGCTCTGTTCGACTATCTGGTCGATTCGTTGCTGCTGTTCCGCAACCGCGGCCGCCTGCGCCGCCTGGACAAGACCCCGGTAGCGTGCAAGTTCCTCGCTCGCGGATGCCGATGCCGCGATCGCACCCAGTCTCTCCTCGGTCTCGAATGCCTGCAGGGCCGCGTCGAATTGCCCCAGGTGGTAGTACGCAATGCCCAACTTGAAATATGGGAAGTAGGCCACGACCCTCATCCCGTAACTGCGGACGCGCGCGCCGGAGTCACCTTTCTTCTCCAGGGCCTCATTGATCTCCTGAACGGCCAGCGTCCAGTCCTGATCGACGAGCGCTTGCTCGGCCCGGGAGTAGTGTTCGTACCAGAGATCGGCGAAGGCCGGGTGGGCGATCAGCATGATCGCCACACCCGCGACGAGAATCAGTTGCCGGCTGCGTGATCCTGGTCCGGCGCTACCTGGCATTTGGAACGGCAAAACCGTAGCACCTCCGTTGCAAACTACCGCACAGCGCCTGAGACTCCGCAATACGAATTATCCGAACAACCTTATCTGCACGCCGCTTGAATGTTGCCTGGCCTGCGCCGCGATATCAGAGCCGGGTATCGCCAAGCCGGATTACGGACGACAGCGCGTCGATCGTCACGAATTCGGCGGTGTTGGTGCCGTAGTAAAGGAGTGCCGATGTACCCGTACCCTGACCAGTCGTCACGGACCCGGTCAGCGTGGACCCGATATCCATATTCAGGATCGCTCTGCTCACGCCGCGGATATCAATACTGGCGCTGCCGATGGGTCCGATGCCGCCAAGGTCCAGCCAACTCACGCCCGACACGCTGGCCGACAATTCACCGATCATGAGGCCGTCACCCTGCAGGATGCTGACGCCACCCACGTTGACCGTCATTGCCATCTGATCGAAATCCCTAAGCGTGACGTCGGCCAGGGCACCGGCCGCCACGTCGACCTGGTTCAGTACCGGCATACGGACGATGGCGCTGAGCAGCTGTGTGGTGTTGTCCCCGATCGTGACCGTGTCGCCGCTCTGGGTCACCGGTACGTTGTTGACCATGCCGGTAGCGACCGTTGCCTCGACCGAATAGTCCGCGCCCTGGATAACCGTCACGCGGGAGAGACCCAGTACCGAGAGCCTGGAGAAGTTGTTGAGATCGAGCGTCACCGCCGTTCTCTCGAAAACGGGGCGACCGAACGTAACCCGGCCGGCCACGACGCTGTCACCCCCGGCGGTGACATTTCCGGCCACGGTGATTTCCGCGTTGGCCTCAAGATCGTCAACCACGCCATTGACATAGCCAGTGCTCGCGTTGCTCGTCACCGGGAGACCATTGAGATCAAAGTCGGTGGGTGAAACAAAGCGTGTAACAATGCCGCTCAGGTGAGCCCGCTCTCCAGGAGTTGGCGTCGGGTTGGTGATTTCTGCAATCTGGTCCACGGCCAGGATGCCGTTCGTCAATGAGCCGCGCACATTCACCCGCAATCCATTCACCGGCATGCCCATCGGCAGATCGATGAGCTGTGCGCCACTGTAATCGACGGTGAGTCGA
Source organism: Gammaproteobacteria bacterium (assembly GCA_030066665.1). Lineage (GTDB taxonomy): Bacteria > Pseudomonadota > Gammaproteobacteria > Steroidobacterales > J054. The sequence continues at coordinate 20,788 of JASJBD010000053.1, read as the reverse complement.
TCGATAGAAAACAGCATATTGGTCAGATCCAGTCCGGAGACCGTCCCGACGACCTGCACACCGGCACTGCTCGTATCCGGTTCGATGCGCGTGGCAACGAGTTCGCCGTTTTCGTTGCGAATACCGCTGATCTGAACGTTTGCACCAACGCTCAGGCCGGCATAGGTAATCGGGTCAATACTTGCGTGAAACACGGTATCCGCATTGACCAGCACCGTCTGACCCATGACCAGCAACCGTTCCAACGCCGCATCGATGTGCTCCACCGGGCCGACGATTGACGGGAGATAGCTGATCGTATCGGCGCGACCCCGCGCATCACCGAAGTTGATCTCCCCCTCCAGCGTGACCACCTGTCCCAGCTCGAGGTCAGCGATATTGGCCGGCAGGCCATTCACCGTGACGCTGGTGGCATTGGTGTCATAGCGAATGCCATTGAGCGTCACGCTGTTCAGCTCCGTGATGCGGCCGATAGCGGCAACCGGCGCCGTGTCATTGTCGATGATGTTGATGCTTGCCGACGCATTGACACCCAGCGACGCGCCCGAGACATTGCTCAGGGTCAGCGTGAATGACTCGGGCAGTTCCGCCAGGCTGTCATCCGTGATCGGAATACTGATGGTCTTATTGCCGGAGACCTGATTCGCCCAGGTTAAAGTGCCACTCGCCGCCGTATAGTCCGAACCCGCGATAGCCGCGCCGTTCGCCGTGGCGAAATTGATGCTGGCGACACCTGCGCTGCCACCACTGCGTACGACACGCACGTTTAGGACCGTGCCTTCCCGGGCGTCGAGAGAGGCTGCTTCGATCTGGATCGTGCCCGGGCCGTTGGGCGCACCACCACCCCCGCCACCACCGCAGGCAGTGAGTAAGGTCAGAAAAATCGGGACCAGAAAAATTGACTGAAGTGACTTCGTCTTCATGACAACCCCGCTTGCGTAGTTGCGTATTTATGTCAGTCTTAATTGAACCTGCCGGCGTCAAGTGGCGCTTGATGACGACTTGATGTTTTTCTGATGATTTAGTCGGGGAAAGGAATCTAGGTACAAGTCCGGGTTGTCGCTGCCGATGCAGCGTGTTAGCTGACAGAAGATGCATAGCGAGACACACGTATCGCCCAAATTCACGGTCGATTCGCGGGAAGGCACGGTAGCCGGTCCGGGCGGCACGGTCCGGCTCGAACCCAAGGTCATGGACGTATTGACGGTCCTTGGTAACCATCCAGGAAAGGTGGTCTCACGGGCCGAGCTGCTGGACGCGGTGTGGCCCAATGTGGTCGTCACGGACCACACCCTGTCCCGTTGCATTTATCAGTTGCGCCATCAGCTCGGCGAGATCGGCGGCATTACGGGACAAACCGAATACAACCCGATCGAAACACTGCCGAAGCGAGGTTATCGCCTGCTGGCAACCGTCGAGACCCGGTCGCCGGCAGGACCGGCAATGTCGCGAGCGGATACGCCCGGCATGGCGCCGATCCCGTTCGTGGTTGGCCAGTGGGTGCGGGGCGATCGCTTTTACGGCCGCACGGCACAGATTAGCGAGATACTCGACGGTTCGCGCAATTGCATCTGGCTGCTCGGAACGCGGCGAATCGGCAAGACCTCGCTGCTGAAGCAGATCGAGTACATCACGGATATCTCACCGAACCCCCGTTACTTTCCAGTATTCTGGGATTTCCAGGGCGCTGATACGTCTGCGGAGCTGCACTTCAATTTTGCCGATGCGCTGCTGGACGCCGACGAGCGGCTGGAGCGCCTCGGCATCGGTCTGCCGGACGTGGAAGCAGAGGACCTGTTCGTCTCGCTGGGCAAACTCCAGCACCGGTTGCGCGCCGAGAATTTAACGCTGTTACTCCTGTGCGACGAAGTCGAGGAGCTGATCAAGCTGCATCGAAATGATCCGTCGCTGCTGCGCAAGCTGCGTCATGTCATGCAAAGTCGCGAGGGCATCCGCACCGTACTGGCGTCAACCATCCGATTATGGGCACTGGCGGAACAGCAGGACGATACCTCTCCCTTCCTGCATGGGTTTACACCGCCGCTCTATATCGAGCGGCTCACTGATGATGAAGCCCGCGCGCTTATCGAACAGACCCAGCTTGGCCCGCTCGACCGACCCCGATTTGCCGCCGCGGTGGTCGACTCAATCCGGCATCACTGCGACAACCATCCCTACCTGCTGCAGCTCCTGTGCAAACGTTTCCTCGAAGCAGACGAGCTCGGGGATGCCATCGAGCAGGTCGCTACCGATCGGATGGTCAGTCATTTCTTCGCGGTCGATTTCGCCATGCTGTCTGAAATCGAGGGCGACATTGTCCGACTGATCGCTCGGCAGTCGGGCGTGGACAACAACGCGATTCGGGAAGAGTTTGCGCTCGGCGCGGATGCCTTCGAAGGCATACTGCGCCGGCTAGAAAACCTCGGCTTCATCCGCCAGAACGCAAACCGCCAGTTCCTGCTGGCGAACTACTTCTTCCGCCGCTGGCTCAGTCAGCAGACCAAAGCCGGGACAACCTAGAAGCTGAGAATCGCCGACAGCGATACGGTGTCGACGTGGTCGGCAATATCAACGCCAAGATCGATCTGAAAGTTTTGCATGGCCGTACCGAGACCAAAAGCAAAATGAAATTCGTCGTCCCCCGGCGGCAGCAGTGCGCGAGCAAAGGGATCATCGCCGGTGGCCCGCAACTGATGATCGGGCTCCAGCCAGGTCCCGAGCCGCACTGCAAAGATCGGTGTCAAATCGAGAAAGACGTATTCTACGCCCAGATGTAACTGATCGACATCGTCGATCGCGCGATCGTCCAGCGCGAGACTGTCCACGATGCGTGAATACTCCACGCGATTCCACTGAAACGTCAGGGTGAAACGCCCGCCGGCGGACCGATAGGCCAAACCGAGGCCATAGATCTCCGGCAATTCGAGCTTGCTCGACCCCCGAAACAGCACGGTCCCGGGCGGAACGCCAGGATCGAATATTTCACCAGCCGTCAACTCGAAGTCGATGTTGAACTCGGGTGCCTGTCGGTAGACGCCACCGATACTCCAGCCCTGCGACAGCCGCCAGAGCAACCCGACGGACACAGCCCAATCGGTATCGTCGAAGAAAATCTGCTCACGCAGCACCAGGCGCTCCGGGAGGTACGAGTTCGGAGCGAAAATGCTCGCCACAGTGTCATCATCCGGGCCATACACCGTTGCATCCGAGATGAACGACGCATCGTAGTAGACAATGCCCAAGCCCAGATTGAAATTCTCGCCCACCCGATAGGCCGTGGAAAACCCGTAACCGACGATGCTCAGGTCGCTCATCGAGCGCTGATCGAATTGCCGGGTTTGGCAGCAGTTAGTACCCCCACCGAACAGTCCCTGTGTTTCGCTGGAGAACTCGAGATCGGCCAGCTCGTGGCGAAACAGCGCGAACGACCAGTTTCCTTTCGGATACGCCAACGAAAGAAAGGAAAACCCGGTGGCATCGTGATTGGATGTTGCGGTTCGGAGACCGACCGTATTGTCGATCCCGAAACCACTGGGCAACCCCTCGGCCCTGCCGCCGACGGTATACGGTGTCGAGTAGCTCCAGGAGCGCCCTTCGATCGAGACCTCCGGTCGCAGCAGCTGCACCAATCCGGCCGGATTGGCGAACGCCGCGGTGGCATCGTCCGCCAGAGCAACAAAAGCGCCGCCGAGACTCAGGCTGCGCGCGCCCGGGTCGGAAAAGCTGAACTGGAGAGGCACGACTGCTTCCTGGGCCGAGGCACCGACCGATGTCAAGGACCCGGATACAAGCAAGATCAGGGCCCCGATATGGCTGGGAAATTGTTGGACTCGGATAACCATGCGCTATCCCGGCAGGCCGGTAACAAAAAGTCTGCTGACCCGAGTAACAAGCCGCAATAAGGGGTTCCCGTTGCGAAGACAAGATGACGACGGCCAAGGCGGCGCGGGCCCGACTGTGCCAGCGAAGTCCCTTACGATTTCAAGGCCGAGTGCGGGAAAGCGCGACACATTGCGCAGGCCTGCCAGGACCCATAAAAGTACGGTCCGAGTACGATAGATCCCTGATCGCTACTCGGGTTCGCTCAAACCGCGCGACGCCGAATCGCGGCCCCCAGCATCGCGAGGGCCGAACTCAACAACCAGATGCCAGCAGGCACCGGCACCACTGAAATGGTGCCCGTACCAATGGTCTGGGCCTGACTGAAAACCACCATCGTGAAATTGCCGCCGTCCATCGGAGTGAACAGGGCCGAGCCGGGCGTGCCGTTTGGCCCCAGGTTCCCCGATGTGGCCGCGTTGTTGAAGAAATCGAACAGCGTGCTGGCCGCAGCGGACCCTACCGGCCCGCCCTGCTCCAGCTCCTCGAGCCCCTGGATCAGGTTTTCCTGCAACACACCGGGGAAGATGCTGGCAAAGGGGACGTCGTCGATATTGATGGCCGCGGCATTGTTCATCCCGATCACGACGTGACCAATCCCCTCCTGACTGAATGGGTCCGTGGGCAAGTTCTCGAGCCAGCCGATCAAGAGTGCCTGCGATGGTGCGTTCTGGAATGGACTAGACGAACTGACGATGTCCGTCGTGACGCCGGGCTCGGTGCTCACATCGTTGCCGAAGGCTCCCCATGGCGTTGCCGACTGACCTTCGCCCGCGAAGCGCTCGAGGATCGCAAGATTCATGATGGGCGGAGTATCGGGAAATTCACAATCCCCCTCGAGGCAGATCAAGGCGGATTCTTCGTCGAAGGAAATGGAGTATGTCGTCAGCACGACCGCCGACGCGGTGAGTGGCATCGCAGCGACCAGCGCGACGCACACCAGGCAGATTGCCAGTACACGACTATTCAACTTCTTGTTCTCTTATTTGATGCTCGATATGCATCCCAATATAGCGCAGGCACGCGCAACACCACTCTGCAACAAAGGGTCCCCAAAAATTGGGGCCCCAGAAACGGTGCCCCAAAAGCGACAGGCTGGCGTTAACTTAACGTCGCGTTCAGGCGGGCGGCCTTGTGCCAGCGCAGTTTCGCGCGACACGGCTGACAGGGGCGTGCCCCGATGCCCGGGAAGACCTCGTCGACCGCTATGACTATTATGTCACCGCGTACGCGTCGTCACTGACCGAGCCACTGCTGCAAATGCTCTTCGGCAATGGGTCGCAATAGCTCTAGCCGCCGGGCGTGCGGGCGATCGGGATCCTGGAGGTAGTAGTAGGCGATGAACTCGCGCGGTCGGTTGGCGCCATCCGGCGGTCCCTGAATACCGGTGATCACCATCAGCGTGGTGCGGCCGCGATTGTCGAACACGAATGACGCCTTGCCCAGGTCATCGATCCGCTGCGTCGGCTCCTGGCCGCCTGCGGAAAAACTGGCATTGAAGGTCAGCTGCATCGGCTCCAGCGTGGCGACGTCAAACATTTCATACAACATGAACTTGAAGACATAGCCTACGTTTCGTGACGCCGGGTTGATGCCCGAAAACGTGCACTGGCTCCACAGATTATCGATGTGCTCGTTGGCCTGGCCCTCCTGCACCCGTTCAGTTCGCACTATCCGCAGCGCCGCGCCTTCTGTGAGATAACTGCAGGCATTCGGAATCGCGCCGAAATACGGCTCGTCGATGCCGGGAGCCGGGCCACCCGCCGGGGCTGCCGCCGGCGCCGGACTGGTCCCCGGTTCGTAGGACACGATGAATTCGATCGTCGTCAACAATGCACCCTGGTAGGAACATTCATGCACTTCGCTGAGCAACACGCGCCGGTCGACCGGCGAGTAGGGAATCCACGACGGGTAAAAGATGCTGCCAGTCGCGGTGTCCAGGTCCAGCGTGTACTCCATGCTGCGCGACTGGAACGCATCCTTGCGCGTGGACTTGCATTGAATGGCCGTGCCTGGCGCGGCACCCTGGTAGTCGTACCGGTAACCGTAGCGAGTGCAGGGATACTGGTTGCCCTCCGTACCGGTGCAGTTTTCTTGCCCGGTCACCACGATCCGGTTTTCCGCGCCGCAGACAGTTGACCGACCGTCGACGTCCGCACAAACCGGCCCGGAATTCGCATTGCTGATGCTGATGCCGACGCCTGCCGGCTCATGCGAGTAGAAGCCCTTCTTCAGGGATTGTCCGGCGAAGGCAGGCGCCACCAGGAATACCAGAACGATGCCCAGGAGCTTCTTCATCTTGATTGTCCGATGGCCGCCGACGCCCCAACTATAAGCGACGTGTCACTCCAGGTCTTCCAGTCGCCGCGGGAAGTCCTTCTTCAACAAGCGTGACAGCGCGCGGTCGGCGTAAATGCGGCCATCGTTCTGGCAGGCGGCGCAGTAATTGGTTTCGTTGCTGGCATAGCGAATGCGTTGTACCGGCGCGCCACAGTCGGGGCAGGGTTCACCGTAGCGACCGTGCACCGCCATACCGTCGCGAAAGGCGGTCACCGTTTCGGGGAAGTCGCCGTCGCGGTCGCCGCCGAGTCGCTCGGTCCACTCGGCCAGCACCACCTGCATCGCCGCGTGCAGCCGCGCGATTTCGTCGTCGGCGAGTTTCTGGCTCATGGTCAGCGGCGCCAGGCGCGCGCGGTGCAGGATTTCATCGGAATACGCATTGCCGATGCCGGCGATGATGCGCTGGTCGGTGAGCGAGCGCTTCAGCGTGTGATTCTCCGCGCGCAGGGCCGCGCCGAATTCGTCCGGCGTGCAGTGCAACGGTTCCAGGCCCGGTGGCATACACGCAGCCAGGGCTGCGTCATCGGCAACAACCATCAGCGATGCGCGCTTTTTTGTGCCCGCCTCGGTCAGCGTCAGCGTGCCGGTGTCAAACTGGAACAGCGCCGCGGTCTGTTTGGTCTTTCGCGGTTTGGCGTCCGCCGGATACCAGTGCAGCCGTCCGGCAATCATCAGGTGCAGTACCAGCCACGGGCCGTGCTCGAAGCCAATCGCAATGCGCTTCGCGAGCCGGCGCAGCGCGGTCACCCGCTGCCCGACAAGACTGTCGAGCGTCGGCTCGACGGTGCGCAACAGGAACGGGCTGCGCAGCTCCGCGCCGCGGAAGTGACTATCGAGCACACGCTGTTCGAGCGCGTCGATATAGACCGTGATGTCGGGTAGTTCAGGCACCCGGGAGCTCCTGACCGGCGGTTAGGCTAACATCGGTGAGTCCACCAGGCACGGTGCGCCTGCGTGCGAAATGCGAGGAAAAGAACCATGTCCGCATCAAGAACCGGCCTTCTCATCACGCTACTTGTTGCCGCGCTGCCGATCCATGCCGAGCAATTGCTAATTCACGGCGGGCGGCTGATCGACGTTGCCGCCGGCAAAGTCATCGACGAGGTCTCCGTGACCACCGATGGCGACCGCATTGCGTCGGTCACCGAAGGCTATATCGAGCCGAAGAACGGCCAGACCGTGATCGACCTGCGCGAGCACACGCTGCTGCCGGGACTGATCGACACACACGTGCATCTCAGCACGGTTATCTCGCCGACCTTCTTCATGGAAAAGTTCGTCATGGACTCCGCCGACTACGCGTTCCGGTCCGTCAGCTATGCCGAGCAGACGCTCATGGCCGGCTTCACCACGGTGCGGGAACTGGGTGACCAGGACTACAACCTGACCATCGCGCTGCGCGATGCGATTGAGAATGGCTATGTGAAAGGCCCGCGCGTGTTCACCGCCGGCAAGGGACTCGCGACTACCGGCGGCCTGGCCGACCCCACCAACGGCTTGCGCCGGGAACTGATGGGTGAACCCGGTTTCGTCGAAGGCGTGATCAACGGGCCGATCAGCGCACGGCAGGCCGTGCGACAGCGCTTCAAGGACGGCGCCGACTGGATCAAGCTGAACGTCACCGGCGGCGCCATCAACCCGGGCCGCGGCAGTCTCGGCGTGCAATGGCAGCAGGACGAACTCGACGCGATTGTGATTACGGCCGCTGACTACGGCATGAAGGTCGCGGCCCACGCGCACACCGTGGCGGGTATCCAGCGGTCGGTGCGCGCCGGCGTGCGTTCCATTGAACACGGCACCTTCATGGACAAGGCCACGGCGAAGTTGATGAAAGACCGCGGCACTGCGTTCGTTCCGACCATGACGGCCATGAAGTGGCTGGCAGCGCCGGATAGCGACGCAGACGCGATGCCCGCAGAAGTGCGCGAGAAAGTCACTGATGTCGGGTCGCAAATCGACCAGACAGTGCGCATGGCCTACGAATCCGGCGTCTGGATCGTGTTCGGTACGGACGCCGGCGTGTTCCCGCACGGCCTGAACGGCCGGGAATTCGCCTATATGGTTGGCGCCGGCATGCCGCCGCTCGCGGTCATTCAGAGTGCCACCATCGAAGCCGCGAAACTGTTGGAGATGGCAGACGAACTCGGCACGATTGAGGCCGGCAAGCTGGCGGACCTCGTCGCGGTCCGCGGCGATCCGCTCAACGACATCGCGTTACTGGAAAACGTCGCGTTCGTGATGAAAGACGGCGAGGTCTATAAACGCTAGTCGCCCAGCACCTGCTCGCGCAACAGGCGCCGCGCAACCTTGCCGGTGTTACCGCGCGGAATGTCATCGACAAACCGGTATTCACGCGGTTTTTTGTATTTCGATAGCGCGCTGTCGTCGACATGCGCGGCAAGTTCGTCGGCGGTGACATCCGCTTTCGGAATCACGTACGCGGTGATCTGCTGGCCCCATTGCTCACTCGGCAGACCGATCACGACACACTCGGCCACGGCCGGGTGCGCGCGGATGACGTCTTCCACCTCGCCCGGCTGCACGTTGATGCCGCCGGAAATGATCATGTCGTCGATGCGCCCGCGCAGGTACAAATAACCGTCTGCATCCAGCAGGCCGAGATCGCGTGAGCGCCACCAGCGGCCGACGAACACTTTGCGAGCCAGGTCCGGCTGCTCCCAGATCTGCCGCGCCACCGACGGCCCGCTGATGACCACCTCACCTTCTTCGCCGGCCGGCAGCACGTCGCCCACCGTGCCGTCCGGAGCCACGATCCGCACTTCCACGCCGTCTGCCGCCCTGCCGACGCTGCCCTCGCCCCGGCCATGTTCGAAGTCGTCCGGCAACAGCACCGTGCAGCCGCCCCAGGAACCCGTTTCGGTGGTGCCGTAGGTGTTGATCATCGCGGGACAAAAGGTCTGGCGAATGCGCGCCAGCGTGGTCGGATCCATCGGCTCGCCGGCAAAGCCGACGCACTGTAAGGACCCCAGCTCGAATTCCGCCAGCGGCTGCTGCAGCAACATGCGCCACATCGTCGGCACCAGGAAGCTGACGGTGACCTGCTCGTCCTGGATGGCCTGCAACACCCGCCGCGGTTCCCACTGCGCGACGAACACGATCTTGGCCGCGCCAAACAGGAACGGCAGGTACATGTTGTACCAGCCGATGAACGCGGTCGCGAACGGGCTGATGGCACAGGTCCGCTCAGTCACATCCATGTAGTGCGCGCCGTTTCGCGCGCTCGCCACCAGCGTGCGATGGGTGTGCATCATGCCTTTCGGCAGGCTGGTGGTACCGGACGACAACGCAATCACCGCGGTGTCGTCTACCGCCACCGGCATGGGTTCGAAATCCAGCTCATGCTCGGCGAGTTCTGTCGGAACCACCGCATCACGGGTCGCGGTAACCGCGTCGTCCGGCGTCTGTTCCGTGACCGCCAGGATCCCGGCCGTGACCAGCGGCACGCGCTCGCGCAGCAAGGCCGCTTTCTCTGTGTAAAACCCGTCGTACACCAGGACGCGTGGCGCCAGCCGTTCAACCAGTTTCGCCAGTGTGTCGTCAGACTCGCGGACATGTAACGAACACGGAATGGCGCCGAGTTCCACCGCGCCGAAGAATGCGATCACGTGGCTGGTGCTCGGCGGCATTAACAGCACCATGCGATCGCCCTGCCGCACACCGCGGGTGTGCAGCAGTTTCGCCATGCGCCGCACGGCCGCCAGCAATTCCTGGTAGGTATAGCGGAACCGTGCGTCCGCCACAGCCTCCCGGCCGGGATAGTGCTCCGCCGCGCGGTGCAGCAGGTCGCGCAGGGTCAGGTCGTCGCTGCCCATGACTGACTCCGCGGGCTCAGGCCCCGGGCGGCAGGTCGTAGTTCTCCAGGCCCGGCTTGAATTCGCGCTTCTTGAAGGAATCCAGCGCCACCCGAATCCACTCGTTATTGGTCAGCCGCGACAGCTCCCACAACTTGGCGATCTCGTAATCGATCGAATCGGGGAAACTCAGGTCCAGCGCGCGTTCATAAACCTCTTTGGTCTTCTCCAGCACAACGCGGTTTTTGGTGAGCAGTCCGGCCACGATCTTGTCAACGGTTGCGTCGAGTTCCGCCAGCGGCACGGCCTTCGAAGCCCAGCCGAGTTCCACCGCCTTGTTGCCGTCGAAGGTATCCGCCGTCAGCGCGTAGTACAGCGCCTGTTTGCGAAAGGCCATGTTGTGCGCAATGGTCCAGGTGGTACCGCCGCCGGGAAAGATGCCGAAATTTACTTCCGATAAACCCCAGGTCGACTCCTCCGCGCAGATCGCAATGTCGCAGAGACCCACTACCAACATGCCGCCGCCAAAGCACCAGCCGTTGACCTTGGCAATGGTCACTGCCGGAAAGGCCTTTATGTCGCGCATCCATTCGAACGACCACTCGGTGCCTTCGCGGAACTTGTCCGGATCATCAAACGGATCGAAGAAACACTTCTCCAGGTCCATGCCGCCGATGAACGCATCGCCGGCGCCGGTCAGCGTCAGCACTTTCACCTTCGCATCCCGCACTTCGCGCAGCGCGTAGGTCATTTCCTCGTGCAGCGCCGGGCTCATGGCGTTCTTCTTGTCCGGCCGGTTCAGCGTGATCGTGGCGGCCTCGCCGTCGATCTCCAGGATGATGTTCTCGTAGCTGCTCATGGCCTCGTGCTCCGGGTCTAATACTTTGGCGTCCAATTATCCTAGCCTAAATGATTGGAGTGTGCAATAATACGCGCATGGCAGCAAATGCAAACACCGTGGCACCCCGCCCGGACGACGCCCTGGAGCGCGGCGAGCTGGACCAGATGCTCGGCATCGCGCTGATCCGGGCCCACAATGGCGCCTACAAGTACTTCTACAAGTCCATGGACAAGGACATGAAGCCGGGCTTCTACACCAGCCTGTCGCTGATCCAGCGAAACCCCGGGCTCACGCAAAAGGCCCTGGCGGAGGCGATCCAGCGGGACCCGTCCACCATCGTGCCGATTCTCGATGCCTTCGAGAAAAAGGGCTGGATCGAGCGCCGCCGCAGTGAGACCGACCGCCGCGCGCATGCGCTGTATCTCACGCCCGCCGGCAAGACCGCCGCGCGCCGCTTCGACCGCAAGGTCGGTGATATCGAAGCGCAAATGCAGGCACACCTGGGCAAGGAACGATCGCGCGAGCTCAGGGCTCTGCTGAAGGACCTCGAAGCGTTCTTTGCTGCACCGGCGGACTGACCCGCCCCGTCTCCTCCCTTTAGTCAGGCGTAAAGCGCGATCTCGGCGAGGGAGATATCGGCCTGAAACTCGCGCATCCAGCCGAGTATGGCAATACGCGTGAGCCGGCTGGTATCGAGCGGTTCTTTCACTCGGTTCGCTTCGAACTCGCTCCACGGGATCTGCACGCGCTGCCACTCGGCGGGGGCGAAAAACGTGTGCCGGTAGGAATCGTCGTACCAGCCGCAGTCGGCCGTGCGCACGTGCACGTTGTAGTCCTCGTTGTTGCCGTACACCAGCAGCTCGAGACCCTGGTAGCCGGACGCATCCAGTTCTGCCTCGCGCTGGCCGAAATACATCGCCATCTGGATGAAACCGCCGTTGCTTTCCCGAGTGACGGTGCCGGTCAGGCGCGCACAGGCCTTGCCGCCCACGTTGCTCAGCTCGAGCTGCGCGTCGGAGACCCCGCCCATTACACGGTCGCTGAAACCGCGCCAGCCGGCGTTCTCGATCACGTAGGGCTCGTCCCCGGTGAAATCGCTGAGCACCCGCCGGGCAGGCTGCCCGTCCCGGGATTCACTGTGTTCCGCAGCCATTATGTTGCTCCAGTTCATGAATGGCGCCAGGCCCGCCAGGGCCAGGAGCCGGCGTCGCTGCAGGGTCATGGCACGCCTCCCCATCAGCCGCTGACATCGGATTCATCATACGCCTCGAATAGTCCGTCATGAGGAAAAAATCGAAAACAGCACTAATCGTGGGTACGGCGGTAATCGCCGGCCTGGTCTATGCAGGAGTGAATTTCGTGAGCCTGGAACAACCCAGCTACCGCGTGGTGGATAAACGCGACGGCATCGAATATCGGCAGTATGAACCGTACCTGGTGTCGGAAACGGTGATCGAGCGGGCCGGCGACTACAAGGACGCCGGCAATGAAGGTTTTCGCCGCCTGTTCCGCTACATCAGCGGCGGCAACGCCGGCCAGTCCAAGATTTCCATGACTGTGCCCGTGAAGCAGACCGCCACCAGCGAGAAGATCGCGATGACGGTACCCGTGGAGCAGTCGGCAGCGGCCGAGGGCTGGCGCGTGGCCTTCATGCTGCCCAGCGAATACACGCTGGAGACCGCGCCACAGCCCACGGACAAGCGGGTCAGCATTCGTGAAGTCCCGGGCAAGCTCACCGCGGTATTGCGTTTCTCCGGGCGCTGGACCGACAGCAACTACGCCAAGAAACGGGCTGCACTGCTGGAGGCGCTGGAAGAGAAATCCGTCACGCCTGTCGGCGAGGTGCAGAACGCCTTCTACAACGGACCCTACACGCCGCCGTTTCTGCGCCGCAATGAGGTGCTGGTGGAGATCGATCGGTTACCGGCCGGCGCGAATGGATAGCCCTATATCGATTCGAGCGATTTCCATTACGACGTAATTCCGTAACACTACCGCGCACATCGTCCTGTTTGGGGAGGAGCAAAGATGCGCGGCACCCGTTTCCTGATTGCGCTGGCCGGCCTGGCCATCACGACGCTGGCCATTGCTGACGATCACAGCGCTGCTGAACCGTCCGGCCAGGCGGTCTACGAGGCGCATTGTGCCAACTGCCACAGCGGCGGTTTCGGTGGTTTCTTCACCGGCGCGCCCAAAGTCGGCAAGAAGAAAGACTGGAAAGAATTGATTCCGAAAGGGGTCGATGAGCTGACGACCAACACGATCACCGGCATTGGAGAAATGCTGGCGCGCGGCCAATGTGAGACCTGCAGCGACGATGAGATCCGCGCGGCCGTCGAATACATGGTGGAACAAAGTCAGTAGCTAGCCCTGCCCCTTTATTCGTATATCACAATACAGCGCACCTCGATGCTCTGCCGGTCCGGTGCATCGGGCGGAGTACCTGGATCTTCGAACGCGCTGTGGTAACTAAACGTGCTGACTGCACTCATATCGCTTGCATCCGACAGTCTGCCTTCAGATTGAGCAAGGGGCCCGCTGGAGTCCCATTGCTTGATCAGCAATGCTTCGTCACGTGACATTTCCGGGTAATAGAACCAGCGATGACTGGCGGCATGTTTGGCGAAGTAATTTTCGCCAATCCGGTCTTCGTAATGAATCTCGAATACAACGAGATCCTGTGGATCGACACTGCGGCTGTCACACAACGCTAATGGTTTTGATTGCACCGGTTCGGTGGCGATATTGCGCCACAAATTGATGATCGCGAATCGCCCACCCTCCGCAAGGGCGTGTTGCGCCTGTTCGGCCGATAACAAACTTTCATCCGCACCCAGCACGCCCCGCAGCGTGTCATTGCGACCCGGCGGCCTGGTCAGATCACGCAATCGCTGCGGCGCGCTCGTTAACGTGTAATCGCCATGCACCAGCTGCAGTGGCTCCTGCACATGCTGCCCGCCCACAATACGCTGCTGTTCCTGTTTCGCCGGGGCCGAACGCAAATTGTGATCGAAGGCGAATGCCCTGGCGCCCGTGGCCGCCGCAATTATCGACTCACAGTGCGGGTAGTAGTGCCTGACGACTTGATCATGGGCGAAGAAATCAAGATCGGGTTCAGCCAGGGGCTCATGCAGCAACTCGAAGCCCATACCGTGCAGCGTTGGTCTCTCATCCGCTTGCCGATTGCGCGCATTGCACACTGGCATGGACTTCTTGACGTTTTTCAGACCGTGCATGCCACGGTCATTCCCATCGGTGTCCCGGCGCAGATACACCTTACCATTGCGATAAAGCGATGACTCGATGGATTCGTCGAGGTAGTTGAACGTGCCCGTGACGTGCATTGAACCGGTCATGGCCCGGCACGGGTCATCGCTTCGCGCGCTCCCGCGTCATGTGATGGTTCCAGCCGCGCAGCACCAGCGCCTCGTTGACGTGATTCACCTCGTCGTTGTCCAGCACGTAATCGCTGCCGCTATGCAGTTGCACCAGCACGGTCTTGCGACATCGGTCGGAGCGATTCGGCGGCGAGCCGTGCAGCGTGAGGTAACTGAAAAACAGCACATCGCCGCGCTTCGCGCCAACCGGTGTCGCCTGTTCCAGCGGATACGGACGCAGGGTATCCGACGGCTCGAGGCCGGATGAGTCGGGCAGCCGGCCGAGCCGGTGGGAACCCGGATATATGCACAAGCCGCCGGCGTCCGCGTCGGCATCGGTCAGAAAGATAATCGCCGCGAGCATGCTGTCGTGCGCAGTCGGGAAATACCACCAGTCCTGGTGGATCGGAAACGGCGAGCCCTCCCGCGGCGGTTTCATAAACAACTTCGTGTGGTGCAACACGATGTCCGGCCCCAGCAGTTTCTCGGCCACGCCGAGAAAACGCTCGTGCTGCAGCGCTTGCAGCCACCGCGATGAATAACGCTGCACGTTGTGCGTGTGCACGATCGTGGACGCGCCGCCGTCGAGCGCATCCACGTCCTCGCCGGACCAGCGCGCATTCACCGCTTCACCGCTGCCGGTCAGTCCGGCGACGATCAGATCGAAGTCTTCCTCCAGACCCTGCAGCACATCCTCCGGGAAGACGCCTGGCGCCAGGTAATAGCCCTGCTGCGCGAAAAATTCGGCGGCCTGATCGGTTTCAAGCGCGTCCCGATATACATCTTCTGCTTTCTTAGCCATGCAAAAAGTCTAACATCACGCCGCGCGGCGAATGGCCACGTATGCTGGCGCAGGTTCTTCGACGCGCAAGCGCCACGCGCCCGGCTGCTGTCGCTGATCGACAAAGGCAACGAGCCGAATCATTTGGTTTCTTTCTTGGATCCGATAGATCACGAAATAGGGAAAGCGCCGAAGCGGTATCTGGCGAAAGTCGTCCGAGACTCGTCGTCCGAGTTTGGGATTGTCGACCAGCAGAGACGCGGTCCGGTGCAATTCCTCAATTAGCCTGGCGCTGAGACGACGATCTTCCCGAGCGTAGTAGCGAACGACCCGGAGAAATTCCTCAGACGCGGAATCGTCGAATCGACAGATCATTCATCGAGCAATCTGCGTGCCTCAGCGAATACCTGTTCGGCCGGAATGGTCTTCATCTTGCCCTCGGCATAAAGCTTCTCTCGGCGCGCGATCTCCTCCATCCACGCCTGCTTGATCTCGGGGCTGCCCCAGCCGTCGTCCGCCTGCATCGTCAGTAAACGAAGCAACTCCTCACGCTCTTCCTCGCTCAGAGCAAGCGCGTCCCGATACACATCTGCTGCTTTCCTGGCCATGCACTTAGGCTACCATCGCCGCAGCGGCCCGGCACGCCGCGAATGCGTGCGAAATGCAAAGAAACACTGCGTCAAACCAACCACCACCCTGGCCCACCGACGTCCCCTCCGCCCGTGCGCTGCAGGAATCGCTGCGCGACCAGGTGATCCGGGAGGATGCACTCGGGCCCGTGCGCTTTGTCGCGGGCGTCGACGTCGGTGCCGCCAAACAAGCGACCACCATTCGTGCGGCAGTCGCCGTGCTGAGCTTTCCCGCGCTGGAGTTATGCGATCAGCAGACCATTGTTTGCCCCAGTGCATTCCCGTATGTGCCGGGCTACCTCTCCTTTCGGGAATTGCCCGCCATCCTGCAGGCCCTGGACGGGCTCACGACCGTACCCGATTTGATCCTGTGCGACGGTCAGGGCCTGGCGCACCCGCGGCGGTTCGGGCTCGCCTGCCATCTGGGCTTGTTGACCGGCTTGGCGACGATTGGTGTGGCCAAATCACGCCTACTCGGCGAACACGATGCCCTCCCGCCGGAGAAAGGCGCGTGGGTACCGTTGCTCGATCAGGATGAAATCATTGGCGCCGTCGTGCGCTCGCGCACCAACGTCAGTCCACTGTATGTCTCCATCGGTCACCGGGTCAGCCTGGCCACCGCGGTCGACTATGTCCTGCGCTGTACCACCCGTTACCGGCTGCCCGAGACCACCCGCTGGGCGCATCGCCTCGCGTCCCAACCGTGAGCGTTGCCAACATGTTGACCGATGCTACCCGCGGTTTTTATTGCCCTGGAGCACCAGGTGCGTGCGGCCGCGGCGCGTGACGCGGCGGTCGTTCAGCACCGCCACGATTTCCGTGGCAGCATTCTTGACCACGGTGCGCGAACCCTGGCGAACGCAGGTAATCAGGTTGTCCCCCTGCGCTATCGTGTACTCACACCAGGCGCCAGACGCGCCGTTATCGGGCGGCTTACAGCTCTTCACTGCGACCAGCTCGAACGGATCGTCAGGTGTGATGGCTTGGCCTTTGGCGCGGGAATACATGAATTATCTGGAGGCGGTGCTGTTGCCCTGCCCGACCGTCCACACGGATTTTTTCTCGATGCTGACCTCGATAACGCGTCCCTCGTGACGACTGCCATCGAGTGCGTCACGGGCGGCACCGGTAACCCGCTCATCGATGGTGACATACGCCACGCCGCCACAGCGGCCCGTCATCACGTCGGTGATCAACTTGACGGAGTGCACGGCACCGTGCTCTGCGAACATCGAATTGAGCGCTTCTGCCGTCGTATTCGGCGCCAGGTTACGCACCACCATCCTGGTCATGGCGTGATACCTATATACGGGACTCATGCGCGGGGATCCGGCCGGTTGTTGCCACGGTCGCCGGGAGCCGGCTAAGCCGAGCCTGGCTCGTCAGCATTCGTGTCTTCCCGCGGTTGATCCGGCTCGTCAGCCGGCTTGCTCGCGCCCTGTTCACGCAGCGCCTTGCGTTGCTCGCGGCGGGCGATTTTTTCCTGACGTTTCCTGGCCTTTGCCAATTCGCGCTCGCGCTTGGCCTGAGTCTGTGGAGTGCGTCTCGCCATCGATCAGATCCTCTGTTGCGGCTGATTGCCGCTAAGAGAGGATGTGGGCTTCAGGAACCGACGGGCTCTTATAACGACGCGATACGGCCTGCACGATACGCCACCTGCAGGACCAAGTACAGGCAGGTTACACAACGATGCCAACACACCGCCGCCGTTGGATAATCTGTTCTCCTTAGTGTGCCGCGGGACTGGCTGCCGGCCGCCGGCGCCGCCGGCGCCTGCGACCGCCGCCCGGTTTGGCCGCTGAATTAACCGCCGGCTGCGGCCCGCGACGCCGCTGGCCGGGTTGCTTGCCGGCAGCGGGTTTCTTGAACGAGTCATCACTCCAGTGTTCCGGCTCGTAGCCGGCGAGGAATTCCTGGTCTATTTTGGTTCTCAACAGCCGCTCGATATCCCGCAGCAGTTTCTGCTCGTCGTGACTGACCAGTGACACCGCATGGCCGTGCTGCCCGGCGCGTGCGGTGCGGCCGATGCGGTGCACGTAATCTTCCGGCACGTTGGGCAACTCGTAATTCACCACATGCGGCAGTTTGTCGATGTCGAGCCCGCGGGCAGCGATATCGGTCGCCACCAGCACCCGCACCTGGCCGGCTTTGAACTGCGCCAACGCCCGGGTGCGGGCCCCCTGCGACTTGTTACCGTGAATGGCCGTCGCCCGGATGCCGTCCTGGTCGAGCTGTTTGGCCAGGCGGTTGGCGCCGTGCTTGGTGCGCGTGAACACCAGTACCTGTTGCCAGTTGCCGGCACCGATGCGGTGTGACAGCAGTTCGCGTTTGCGGTGCTTGTCGACCGGATACACCACCTGGCTGACGGTCTCGACTGTCGTATTCTGCGGCGTCGCCTGCACTTCGGCCGGCTGGTGCAGCAGGTCGTTGGCGAGCTGGCGGATCTCCTGACTGAAGGTGGCCGAGAACAGCAGCGTCTGCCGCTTTTTGGGCAGCACCTTGAAAATACGGCGCATGTCGCGGATGAAGCCCATATCGAGCATGCGATCGGCTTCATCGAGCACGAGTATTTCCACCGCGGACAGATCGATGGTCTGCTGCTGCACGTGGTCGAGCAGCCGGCCGGGCGTGGCGACGACGATGTCGGCGCCCCGCCGCAGCTTATCCTTCTGCGGATTGATGCTCACCCCACCGAAAATGGTCAGCGAGCGGTACGGCAGATGCCGCCCGTAGTCGGTGACGCTCTGTTCCACCTGGGCCGCGAGCTCGCGGGTGGGGGTGAGAATCAGCACGCGCGGGTAATCGCCCGGCGCGCCCGCCAGTTGCAGGCGTTGCAGAATCGGCAGGGTAAACCCGGCAGTTTTGCCGGTGCCGGTTTGGGCGCCGGCCAGGATGTCGCGGCCTGCGAGCACGACGGGAATGGCCTGCTGCTGAATCGGCGTGGCTTCGCTATAGCCCTGTTCGCTGATCGCACGCAGCAGTTCGGCCGACAGGCCGAGATCTTTGAATAACATTGGAATGCTTGCTCCAGTGCCTGATCCAGTCGCATACCAATGCGTGGTTCGGTCCAGGCGGGAAATTGGGGGTGTTTCGGGCGCCGCGAGATGGCGGGCCGGAGTAAAGGCGCAGACCGAGGTGCGCCAGAGACGCGCGGACTATACAGCAATCGGCTCCAAAATGATCAACCGGGGGCCAATTAAGGCAATCGGCTTGATCCCTGTTGCGGTCAGCATCAATGCAATGGCGGCCCGCCCTGGTCAGCGCACGATGTATTTCGACAGCTCGGCTTCGAATTCCTGGTAGAGGCCGAAATTGTGCGCGACTGCATCATTAATGTCTTTTTGGATCCAAGCGGTGCGCAGCGATTCGCGCACCCATTGGTGCTCCGCCCAATTGCCACCCGCTGATTTAACGACTTCGATTTCTGTGGTCTGCAGGCCGGTGACCTCTGATAGGCCGCTCATCATGCCGCCCAGCTCGTCCAATGAAATTCCTGCGTCCTCGTCCGCTTTTTCCGCAAGCTCCTGCAAACGCGCCGCCTTTTCTTGTTGCAGTTCTTCCGTGCGCTGCATCACGCGAATGAATTCGCGCACCTGGTCTTCGCTCAAACGGCCGTTGGCAGGTGGGTCGTAGCTGTCTTCCTGCGCTGCTCCCATCAATTCGGCCTGGCGGGCCATGCCTCCCAACATGCCCGTACCAGCTGGCGAACCGGGCATCGGTCGCTCCGATATGTCGCCGAAAGAAGGCCCGCCCATTGACGGGTATAGACTTCGACCGATTGTTATGGAGAGCACAAACATGGCCGCGATGGTTGCCACGAGGGACAGAATGTAGTGACCGACGCGTTTTTCATCCGGCACGGCCAAATAGATGGGTATGATTTTCCACAGCAGCACCAGTCCGTAGACAAACAGGCCCAGTGCCAGCAACCCGCCTACCCAGGGCAACCACGTGACCGCCTGACCCAAATAACCGGGGATAAAGGCGAACGTAATCGCGGCCAGGCCCAGCGCGAAATTGTTTTTGCCCCCAAAGGCGCCCGCGAGCGCACTGACCACGAACGCAACGACAGCGGTGCCAATCGCCGAGGTAATAATGGTCAGGATCGTCGAGACGATCGTGGGGCGAAACCCGAATAGCGAAACGCCGCTGCCGAGAAAGCCAATCATATAGGCGGCCACCGCGGCGAAGATGATCAGTGGGCCGGTGAGCAAGAAGACCGTCTGCTGCCAGTTTTCCGCCTCCGGCAGGTAAGCGCGCCAGGTCTGTTCCGGGTCGAACATGCCGCCGGTGATGAGGTTCAACGTTCTTTGCAAGTCAATCATGAGTTGCCCCTTATCTGAGAGCAGCGGACAAGGTACCCAGTATATTCTGCATTATCAGGATGTCTTCAATTGTTTCTTGAGCTCGGCGACTTCGGCTTCCAGCCGACTGACTCGCTGTTCCAACTCAGCCACATTGCCGCGCGCCGACGTCCCGGCCGGCCTCGCCGCCGGCGCCTGTTTGGCGTGTGCCGCAACGTCAACAGGCCCGGAGAACAGGTGCATATACTCTGCGTCTCTGCGCCCCGGGGTGCGCGGCAATTTCACCACCAGGGGATCGCGCTCCCGCTCAAGTAGCGCGGTGAGCACCGTCACGACCGCGGCGTTGTCAGCAAAGGTATGCAGGCGCCCGCTGCGCGACCGCAGCTCCCCCGGCGTCTGCGCACCGCGGAGCAAGAGCACGCAGATAACGGCAAACTCTGGCGGGTCAAACTGATAGTCGGCCAGGCGCGTGTTACAGAATCGCTGCCGGTATTTTGCCACCCCGGACTTGAAATTCTCTTCCACGCGCACGAGATGTTTGGCCTCCAGGTCACGGACCGTGCGCTCCACTTTGCCCGGCTCCAATGCCATAACCGGGTTGCGGCTGGATTTCTGATTGCAGGCGTTGGTCAAAGCATTCAACGTCAATGGATACTGATCCGGTGTCACCACGGATTTTTCCATCAGGCAACCAATGACGCGGACTTCGTTAGCGGTCAGGTTCGGCAGCATCCTTGAGCCCTCATCAGCGGTTTTCGCGCTCATTATTGAACCGGCGCTAAGGGTAGCAGAGGAAAAAGTCGGTTCGGTGCAGCCGTCAGGCAG
>JASJBD010000036.1 GCA_030066665.1 Gammaproteobacteria bacterium | reverse complement strand
TCTGTCTCGGGCTCTACGCGATCAGCGCCCAGCTCGAGCGGGGAGAAAAGCCGGTCTTCACGGCGTCTCTCCGCGAGGCCGGCGTGCGGCGACTCGGGACGGAAATGGTTTTCGCTCTGATGTTGCTGGTGGTGTTCCTGGTGTGGGCGCGGGCCGGCTCGATGGTTCACGTGTTCTTTCCGATGGAGGCCAATCCCGAATTCGCGGACCTGGCAACTTACCTGGCGATCGGGAGCGCGGTCGGGTCGGTATTCGCCGCGATTACCTTCGCGACCAGTGCTTTTTCATTGCCCATGCTGATGCACCGTGATGTCGACGCGGTGACCGCCGTGGTCACAAGCATCAACGCCGTCTTGCGAAATAAGTTGGCGATGCTCGTCTGGGTATCACTAATCGTTGCCGGGGTACTGATCGGGTTTGCGACCGCGTTCGTCGGGCTGATCTTTACGATTCCGCTGATTGGTCATGCAACCTGGCACGGTTACGAAGAGACCATTGACGCCAGCGCCTTCCCGCGACATAAAGAAGGCGTGGCCGCCCGGCCACGCCCCGAAAATGTCGAGTTTGATATCTGATCAGGGCTGCGCGGCTTCAACCATTGCGACGCGCTCTGCGGTCTGTAGTGATGCAGGCAGCGCCTCGACTTCGACCAGAACTTCATTGCGGCGCAAGAACCACGGTACGAACGGCGCGTTGTAACGCGCAAACTCCGTATCGCCCGTGGTGACCGCACCGCTTGCGGACAGTTGCGACAACAGAACTGCTTCAAACTTCTTGTAACGGCTTTCGCGCCAGCTGCCGGAGTAGCGAATCGCCGCAACCAGGCGGGGGGCTACGGCGGTCAACTCAATCCGCTCATCGCGCGGTAGTGGCACAGTGTCAAGCGTGTACTCGGACGGCATGACGAAGCTGACGACCCAGTCGCCAGCGGCATTGCTCTGGCTGACCGGAGTAGTCATTGCAATCTTATCACCACGACTCTGCGCGACCGGCGCCGTCATGGCGATCTTGCGCTGTCCCTGGTTATTACCGCTGATGTAACTGACGAGACGACGGAACGCCTCGTTACCGGCGGCATTGGCGCTCCATTCGCCCGGGAGGCGCGTCTGCGCGACAACATAGCCGGCGTATTGCCGGTATTCGATATCGCCATCGGTAGCGATGACTTCATAGTTTGGTTGTTCAATCGCCATTGCGTAACCTCCTGACAGGATGATCAGCAGGAGCGCGGCAATCCACGCGCGCCAGCCAGACACGATGTAGCTGATCATTTGCATTCTCCTTAGATCCGTATGCGTTCCAGACTTGAAATAGGATTCGTCCGGGGAGCCATTTGGATTCGCCTGTGCCGGCCTGTCACGGCAAGGCTGCAGTGCAGCCAGCGTTACAATGAGCACCTTGGAGAGACGCGAATGCGGATGCGATCGATCTTGATACTTGGCGCAGTGACAGCGCTTGTGGCCTGCGCCGGCCGCAGCCTGGATCCGCTGGCGTCCGAGGGCATGGCAGCGGGGGCACGCAGTTCCGGCACCGTCTCGTCGGCAGATTCCGTCCGGCCGGGTTCCGCCGAGGCCATCGACCGGGCCATCAGTAATCCGGCCAGGACTCCGGCCGACCGGGCGCGCGACGAGCAGCGACAGGCGGCCGCAATACTGGAGTTTTTCGGTATTCAGCCCGGCATGGTGGTGCTGGATCTTTATTCCGGCGGCGGTTATTACACGGAGTTGTTGTCGTTTATCGTCGGTGAAAACGGCGCCGTGGTTGCGCATAACAATACGCCCTATCTGAAATTCGCGAGCGCCGAGATCGAGCGGCGTTACAGCGCTGGCCGGCTCGAAAACGTCGAGCGTCTGCAGGCGGAAAACAATGAACTGGTCCTGGCAGACGGGAGATTCGATGCTGTTCTGATGATCCTCGCTTACCACGACGTGTACTACGTCGACGAGGCCAGCGGCTGGTCCAAGATAGATGGCAACAAGCTGCTGGCCGCGGTTTACGACTCGATGAAACCAGGGGGTGTCCTCGGCGTGATCGACCATGCCGCGACGCCAGGTTCGCCGCCTGAAACCGGCGGCTCGCTGCATCGAATCGACCCGAATGTCATACGCGCTGATCTGGGATCGGCCGGGTTCATTTTCGAAGCTGAATCCGACTTGCTCCGAAACCCGCAGGACGATCGCAGCGTCTCGCCCTTCGACGCCAGCGTGCGTGGGCGAACCGACCGGGTCGTTATGCGTTTTCGGAAGCCGTGGCCCGCGCCGGCGACGGACTAGTTGCCGGCATCGCCTGGTGATCCCGGGCCAGGAGCAGATAAATCGCCGGCACCACGAAGATCGTAAACAGCGTGCCAATGGTCATGCCCGTGAAGATGACCAGGCCGATGTCGAAGCGCGCCTCGGCACCGGCGCCGGAGGCGAGCAGCAGGGGTACGACGCCCAGCGACATCGCCCCGGTCGTCATCAGGATCGGCCGCAGACGGATGGACGCTGCCTGCTCGATTGCGGCGCGTTTGCCGAGACCAGCATCGATCTGCAGCTGGTTGGCGAACTGCACGATCAGGATGCCGTGCTTGCTGATCAGCCCGATCAGGGTAATGAGTCCGACCTGGGTGTAGATATTGACGGTGGCAAAGCCAAGCGTCAGGAAAAGCAGTGCGCCGGCGATCGACATTGGCACGCTGACCAGCATGATCAATGGATCGCGGAACGATTCGAACTGCGCCGCCAGCACCAGGTAGATGACCAGCAGCGCGAAGAAAAACGTCACGATCAGCGTCCCACGCTCCTTGACGTACTGGCGTGACTGACCCGCGTAGTCCAGTTGAAAACCGCGTGGGAAGATCTCGGCCGCCTGGGCCTCCAGGAATTCCAGCGCGTCCCCGATCGACACGCCGGGGACCGGCACCGCTGACAGTTTCGCCGAGTTCTGCTGCTGGAATCTTTGCAGGCGCTGCGGCTGCACGCTCTCATTCACACGCACGAGCGCGCCGAGCGGCACCAGTTCGCCGCTCCGGGAGGCCACCTGGAATTCGCGCAGCTGCTCTGGATTCAGGCGGTAGCGTCGTTGCACCTGCGGGATGACCTTATAGCTGCGGCCCTCGAAATTGAAACGATTGACATAATTGCCACCCAGCATGGTCGCCAGGTCGTCGCCAAGTTGTTCCATGTCGATGCCGAGTGTCGCGGCCATGTCGCGATCAATCGTGATTTCTCCCTGCGCGCGGTCGTATTTCATGTCGACATCGACGAAGGTGAACAACCCGCTCTGCCATGCGCGCCCGAGCAGTTCCTGCGCCACCTGGTAGACCTCGTCGGGCGGATTCGGGGCGCCGATCACGACCTGCACCGGCAGGCCGCTGCCGGCACCCGGCAGCGTGGGCAACGCAAACGCGACCGACTGTAGCCCGGCGATCTTGTCGGCTCGTGCCTGGGCCTCCGGCATTAATTCGTCCACGAACCGCTCGCGCTCGCGCCAGGGTTTAAGAATCATTCCTGCCAGCGCGAGATTGTTTGCCGCCGGCCCGCGGCCGGGGCTGCCGTTGAACAGAAACGTCCCGCCGACCTCCGGGATTTGTGTCAACTCCGCGTCGAGCGCACTGGTATAGCTGGCCAGTTGGTCGGTGGAGGTATTTGCCGTGGCCGTGGCGGTCACCAGCAGGATACCCTGGTCTTCCATCGGCGCCAGTTCCTGTGGCGCGGTGATGAACATGAAATAGATGCTGCCCAGCACGGTGACGGAAAAGAGCACGGTGACTGGCAGGTAGTTCAGGCTCGACGACAGCAGCCGCAGATATCGTTCCCGCAAGCCATCGAAAAGCCGGTTCAGCTGCTGCTCCAGCCAGCTGTTGCCGGCTTTGTCATGCAGTAACCGCGCGCACATGGCCGGCGACAGCGTCAGTGCCACGACGCCGGAGATGATCACCGCACCGGCCAGCGTGAACGCAAACTCGCTGAACAGGCTGCCCGTCAGTCCACTGGAAAAACCGATCGGGGCGTAGACGGCGACCAGCGTGATCGTCATCGCAATGACCGGCGTGAACAGTTCGCGCGCGCCGCGTAACGCGGCCTGCATGGGCTGCATGCCATCTTCGATGTGGCGCTGGATGTTCTCCACCACGATAATGGCGTCATCCACGACCAGGCCAATAGCAATCACCAGCGCCAGCAGCGTGAGCAGGTTGATGGAATAGCCCAGCAACAACATCATCGATGCGACGCCGATCAATGACACCGGGATCGCCACGATCGGGATCGCGACCGAGCGGATATTGCCGAGGAACAAAAAGATCACGGCCGATACAATTAGCGCAGCTTCGACCAGGGTCTTGACCACTTCGCGAATCGCATCGTCGATGTACAGCGTGCGGTCGTACGGGATGTGTCCCAGCACGCCAGGCGGTAGCTGCGCGACGATGTCCGGAAATAGCTCGCGCACGTTGCGGATGACCGTCAGCGTGTTGGCATCTGGCAGCGTATAAACGCCGATTGCGACTGATGTTACGCCGTCATAGGTTGTGGATACCTCGTAATCCTCGGCACCGAGTACCACATCGGCCACATCGCGCAGGCGCACGATCGCACCAGCTTCTTCGCGCAGCACCAGGTCGCGGAACTGCTCGGCGTCATTCAGGTCAGTGGCCGCGCGCAGCTTGACAGCAATGGCCTGGCCCTTGGTTTCGCCGACCGCCGCCTGGTAATTGTTGGCTTCCAATGCTCGCCGGACGTCGCGTGGCGTTACACCGAGCGCGGTCATCCGCAGCGGATCGAGCCAGATCCGCATCGCCAGGAAGCGCCCGCCAATGATTTCGGCTTCCTGCACCCCCGCGACGGCTTCCACCCGAGGCAGCACGACGCGCACGAGATAATCGGTGATCTGATTCTGCGGCAGCGAGTCGCTGTCGAAACTCAGGTACATGTCCGCGGTGGTTTCGCCGATCGCGATATCAATCGTCGGATCTTCGCTACCGGCCGGCAGATCATCGCGCACCCGATTCACCTTGGACGTGATCTGCGTCAGCGCATCCCAGGGATCGTAGTCGAGCTCGAGCTGGGCGGTGATCACGCTAATGCCCTGCAGGCTGCTGGACTGCAGGTAGTCAATGCCATCCGCACCGGCGATTTCGCGCTCCAATGGCGTCGTGATGAATCCCTGGATCAGGTTGGCATCCGCACCGGGATAGACAGTGGTCACCGTGACGACGGCGCTCTTGCTGTCGGGATACTGACTCACGGTCAGCACCTGGAGCGAGCGCAGGCCGGCGAACAGGATCAGCAGGCTCACGACCGTGGCCAGCACGGGGCGCTCGATGAAGATATCCGTGAAGCGCATGCGGTGCGCTAGCTCTCGGGTGGATCGGGGTCCGGATTGCTGGCGACAGGGACCTTGTTGTCGACGCGCACGCGGGCACCGTCGCGCAATTTGTGCTGACCGGCGGTTACGATTTCCTGGCCCGGTCGCAGTCCGGCGTCGATCGCAACGAGGTCACCGCGCGTCTTGCCGGTGGTGACCAGTACACTGCGGACGTCGGCCAGGCCATCGCCGACTGCATCGACCAGGAACACGGATTCCCCGTAAGGGCTGTAACGGATCGCAGTCTGCGGCACGGCAATAATTGCCGCGTCCCTCGGCAGTTGAACGCGGATGGTGGCGAACATACCCGGTTGCAGCCGACCATCGTTGTTGGTCAGATCGGCGCGCAGGTTCAGGTTACGCGTGTTCCTGTCTACGGCCGGGTCGATCGCGGCAATGCGCCCGTCAAAGGTCTCGCCGGGCCAGGCGTCCACGGTGAGTTTTACCAGCTGGCCCACACCGACCTGCGGCGCGGCCTGTTGCGGCAGACGAAAATCGGCGAAAAGACGCTGGTCGGCTTCCAGTCTCACGATGGCGTCGCCCGGTTCAATGTATTGCCCGAGGTTCACCTGCCGAATGCCGAGCCGACCAGCAAAGGGGGCGCGAATGCGCTTCTTGGCAATCTCCACCTCGAGGCTTTCGACTTCGGCCGCAATGCGGTCCATGCGACTTTCCGCAGTGTCGAGTTCCGCCTGCGAAACGAGCTTCTCCGTGACCAGCTCACGCGCCCGTTCCAGCTCGATCTCCGCCAGCCGCCGGTCGGCCTGCAACGCCTTCAGGCGGGCCCGGTCGTCGGCTTCGTACTGCTGCAAGAGCGCCGCGCCGCGCTCCACCTGCTCGCCCGACTCGAAATACAGGGCCGTAATCTGGCCCGCAACCTGGGCGGTGACATCCACGGCCTGGCTGGCCCGCAGCGTGGCAACGGTCTGGATCACCGGCTCCCAGTCCGTGGTCGTTACCCGCGTGGTGGAGACCGTCATGATCGGCGGACCGGCCGCCGTCATGGCGGCCTGCATCTGGGCTCCCATGTAGGCCTTCCAGCCAAACAGGCCGCCAAAAGCGGCGGCCAGCGCCAGTGCCATCAGGAAAAGCCGGGTTTTCATAGTTCCAGCTTAGGGGCCGGCCGGCACCCGGGCAAGCTGGACTTGCCGCCAGACCGGGCATTGCCTAACTTGCGCGCTTTGCGCCGCGGGACCCGGGCATGAAATCGATCGATATAAGGGGATTACCCGGATGAGTGACTCGTTGATCGGACAGTTGCCCGCTGGCCCGCTGGATATCGTCGGCGATGTGCACGGTGAGATCGACGTGCTGAACGAGCTGCTGGCGCAGCTCGGTTATGACCCGGATGGGGGGCATCCCGACGGCCGGCGTCTGGTATTCATCGGTGACCTGGTCGATCGTGGTCCCGACAGTCCCGCCGTGCTGGATCGTGTGGCACGTCTGGTTGCGGATGCTGGCGCGCAGTGCATTCTGGGCAACCACGAGCTCAACCTGCTGCGGGACGTCGAGAAGCACGGCAATTCGTGGTGGGTGCATCCAGACAAACCCATGCCGCACCCGGCAGCCCGAATCTCTGCCGCGGACAAGGCGCGTTTTACTGTATTTCTCGAGTCCTTGCCTTTGGTCCTGGAACGCGCTGACCTGCGCGTCGTGCACGCCTGCTGGAACCAATCAGCCGTCGCACGCGTACGGGCGGCCGAGAGTGATGGTCACAGCGCGCTCGACCTCTATCAGGGCTTCGCCACGGACATCAAAAATAAATGGTCCGGCAGCGACACACTCGCGGCTTACGGCGAGGAATGGCGCGAGCACCACAAGAATCTGACCGATCGCAATTGGCAGCCGGTGTTACTGGAGGCGGTAGGATGCATCGACGCGGACTGGCAAATGGCCAATCCGGTCGCGGTCCTGACATCCGGCGAGGAACGGCCGGCGCGTCAACCAATCTGGGCCGGGAATCGCTGGCGCATGGTCGAGCGTGTGAAGTGGTGGGACAGTTACAACGATTCAGTACCGGTCGTTGTTGGCCATTACTGGCGCCGCCACAGCGCCGCGAGCAAGCGATTGATGGATGCCCATGGGCCGGACCTGTTTGCCAACGTTGCGCCGCATCGCTGGATGGGTGCGCGCAACAATGTGTATTGCATCGATTTCAGTATTGGCGGTCGCTATGTCGAGCGGGCGGCCGGCGCCGCGGAGTTTCACTGCCGCCTCGCCGCGCTGCGTGTGCCGGAGTGGCAAATCCTGCATCACGACGGCGAGACGTGGTCGATTGGTGCGCCGGGTTAGACGCGGTCGGAAACGAAGGCCCCTTTGCTGCGGGCAAACCGCAGGGTCAGAAACTCGGCGCCGACCTGGTATTCACGGCCGCGCGGCTGGCAGTGAATCACTCGGGCTATTGCCTGAAACCGATCGCAGTCCACTTTCAGGAACTGGTCGCGCAACAACGCCTGCGACGTGTTGAAGCGCAGCCCGGTCAGTGACAGGTCGACCAGCGTGCCATCGAGCGCCGGTGCATTCGGCCAGCCGGTCCAGAAGCGCAGCGGCAGATCCTGCGGCATGCGCTCGGTAGCCCGGATCCATGCGGCTCGGGAGGACTCCCCTCCGGGCCGGGCCAGCGGGCTGCCGCAGCTCTGGCACACCGTTTCATCCACGGCCTTGCTCGCGTAGCCGGCCCGGCAGAACGGGCACTGGTAGGGACTGCCGCCCGCACCGGCCGGACGCGCGGCCGGATCGATGGCAGGTTCTGGCCTGTCCTCGGCGTCCTGATCTTCGCGCTCGAATAGTGGCAACTGGCGGTCGTATTCGGCGCGCTGCTCGGGATCCGTCAACACCGCATAGGCTTCATTGATCAAAGCGGCGTTCCAGTGATCGCCGCCCAGATCCGGGTGCATGCGCAGGCGTTGCATCAGCGTTCGATAACTGGACTTGATGACTTCGGTTGGCGCGTCCGGCTGAACGTGCAGAATCCGGTAGTAGTTGCGACGGTTCTCTTCGGTCACAGGCCCGGCTCAGCGACGAAGATAGCGCGCATCATCGAAAGTCCAGACCCATGACGGTCGCGTTGCTACGAGCACGGTTATCACTGCGCCATTAATGAATCCTTCCGATAGCAGCATCATGGGCAGGAACGGCAGATAGTCGGACCACAAGTAGGCAGAGCTGACCGCCCCCGCGGCAAACTGTACCCAACTCATCGTCGCGGTCGCCAGCGCCATGCTCAGTACCGCGGCGAAGTAGCAGTTCACGAACAGGTAGATGAAGAAATTCCACGGTAACAGGCGACTGGCCAGCGCGTGCACCGTCCAGGTCACGGCCACCGGCAACGCCACGAGCACGAGCGCATTGACACCAAGCGCCGGCAGGTCGCCGTGTCCGGTGAACAGTCCGGCAAGCAGCACGGGCACCGCGCTGAGACAGGCGAACTGCCAGCCGAACATCAGCGTCAGCGCCGTGACGCCAAAGAAATGAAAGCCGAGCCCCGGCACGATCCCGGCCCGAATCCACCACAGCACCGCGAGGGCGACAATGCCGCCGAACCAGGCATGTTGCATTTCCGTCTCGCGCAGACGGGCCCACGGGGCAGTCCGGGCAGCCGCGAATAGCAAGACTGCCAGCAACAGATGCCCGGCGATCAGCCAGGCGGATGGCAGCAGTGCGGCAGTGACTTCCATGTTCGCATCATTCGAAGAAGGGTTGGACGTCGCGATTGGATACCATGAAGCAGTTCACCAGCAACCATTGCAGGTTCAGTCCGATGCGCTCGGCATCCGGTTGCGTCCAGCCATAGGTGTGTGTCCGTACACCGTCGGCGTCGCGTTCCAGCACATACATCACCAGGGAATCACGGGTAAATGCGCCGACCTCGTTGTTCATCGGCCAGCGGACGCGCCGCAGCGTGATACCAATCTCACGATCTTCCTTGGTGGTCAGCCAATGGAGCCCCCCTTGGTCGTGCATGGCCTCGATCGGATAGCGATCGAATGGCTCATCACGACCACCAGCAACGCCCGGAATATCTACATAGCAGCTGAATTCACGGGCCCGCAGCAAGCGATTGGTCGACCCGTCGGCATCGGTGATCCACAAGCCCGCGGGATCGAGTTGCATGCCGAGGCCGCAGTCACTCGTGCCCGTGAACTGTCCGGCGTCGCGGCGCCATGAGAGCCGGCAGTCGGCGCTGGTACCCTCGAAATCGATCTCCATCGCAACCAGATCCGGATCGCTGCTTGGCATCAGCTGCGCGGTCCAGCTGGCGTCGCCGGCCGCGCCGGCGAAACGGAAACTGAACGCATTGGATTGCTCGGCGGCGGTCACGCGCAGGCTACCGCGTCGTTGTCGCTGTTCCTCGGGACGCTGCAGCCGACCGTCGAAGTAAGCCTGGTTGGCATTGTCATAGATGCCCGGCAGCAGCGTGGCAATGATTTGCAGGTTGCGCTCGGCCGGTGTGCCGTCCTGGCCCTGGGCCAGCAGCGCGGCAGGGAACAACAACAACAGCAACGGCAGGGCACGCATGTTATTGCGCCTGTGATTCGATGTGCTTGCGGAATACCGTCCAGCTGGTTTCGTTGGGCCGCTCGTCATCCAGCGGTGGCGGTTCAAAGTAAATCGGGTAGCGTTCGCGCAGCACCGACAATAACGGTTCCGGGATTTCGTCCTGCGTGAACACGCTGGAACCTGTCGCGTTGAAAACCATCAGGCCCGGTTTGCTCCCCATCTGCATCCAGGGCAACCATTGCGCAACCCGGACCCAGGCGACCCAGGACCGTTCCAGGCGCTTGTCCGGATCCAGCATTTCATCGGCGATGTAGAAGCTGTCAAAAATCTCCATGGCGTGATAGGTGCCGCCGACGTAGGCCTGGAAATCGCCGCCGAGCGGATTGTCGTAGAACAGCGGGACCTCGTTGGCGCCGATCAACAGGTCGCCGTCCCGTTTCAATGTCAATTCACGCGCGTCTTTCTCGAAATACGGGGCGCGCATATTGACCGGGTCATTTGCAACGTGAACGACCTCGACCGTTTCCCCGGTCCAGGGATTTTCCCA
Organism: Gammaproteobacteria bacterium; assembly: GCA_030066665.1. Lineage (GTDB taxonomy): Bacteria > Pseudomonadota > Gammaproteobacteria > Steroidobacterales > J054. Next base: position 20,031 of record JASJBD010000036.1, on the reverse strand, counting down.
GGTATCGATAACGTCATTGGTTTCCGGGTCGAGATACAGCATCACTTCGCGGGACACACTGCGAAAACCGTCGCCGCCGGCCGCGTCTTTCAGGCTGGCGCAGGCACGGGTATTGATGCCCATCAGGTTGAACAAACGGCGATCCTTCTCGCCGGGTACCCGGCTGTATGCCCTGCCAGTCCAGGTCGCGTAGCGGGTCACGCCACTCTGCAGCGTGCCGCAGGTTGCCTTGCGGCCCATTTCCCAGGCCTGCCGGCCGCTGTAGGTTTGTTCGCCGGCAAATGCCAGGCTGCTTGTTAACACTGCAGCGAGCAGCGCTCCGATAATGCGCATCAGATTTCTCCTGTATGGCCGGGGAGATGATAGCGCGGCGCGTCGGTCGCTGGCGGCCGCGCCGGGCCGGCCGGCTTACAGGGGTTCGCGCGCCTGCAGGGCCGGTCGGTAGGTCGTATAGACGATGACCGGGATGCCGAGCGAATCCAGGTGCTGACGGATCAGGGGCAGGACCAGGTCCCAGTCCATGCCGCCGACACCGGTCGCCAGGCGGGGCAGGGCGATGCTCTCGAGGTTCTCCTCCTCGACATGCTGATGCAGGGCTTTCAGGCAACGGCCCAGGTGCTTCAGCGACGCGCGACCGGGATGCTTGCCAGTCGCGACTGGCGGGTCTTGCGTGAACAGGTTGATGATTCGGGTGCCGTCGGCGCCCATCCACGCCCATAGCCCGCCGGGGTCGGGATTGTGCACCTTGCAGAAATGCCGGAAATCCTTGTACATCGCCGGCCAGCGCTCGCGCAGCGAAAGCGCCAGGCCCTGGGCGAAGTTGTCATGTGGCGCGACGCCGTGCGCAATGGCCTGCGCCCGACTCAAAAGGATGTCGCCCGAAACCTCCAGAATCACTCGCGAATCTCCGACTCAGGTCAGGCATTAGGGCATGGCGTCCGGGGACGCGGTATCGTGGAAAATGCGGACGGTCGCCGGCTCAGGCAGAATGCGCGCCCATGCCGAGCATTAGCACCATTGAGCCGAATGTTGATCTCCTGGAGATGGACGGTCGCCACTTTTATATCGTCGGCACGGCGCACGTCAGCAGCGCGAGCGCCGAGCTGGCGGATCGGGTGGTCCGTGAACAGCGACCGGATACCGTCTGCCTGGAATTGTGCGAGTCGCGCTACGAGACCCTGACCAATCCCGAGCGCTGGAAAGAAACAGACCTGTATTCGGTCATCCGGTCAGGTCGCGCCTATGTCCTGATGGCGCAGCTGGTGCTCGCCGCCTACCAGCGCAAGCTGGCCGAGGAGTTCCAGATCCGGCCCGGCGAGGAAATGCATCGCGCGATGGCCGCGGCGCGCGAAACCGGCGCGGAAATCGCGCTGGTCGATCGGGAGATTCGCACGACCTTGAAGCGCGCGTGGGCTCGAGCCGGGTTTTTCTCACTGATGCGCATGGTGTGGTCATCGATCCTTTCGATGTTCGCCGACGAAAAAATCTCTGCGGAAGATATCGAAAAACTGAAAGGCAACGATGAGCTCACGGTGATGCTGGAGGAGTTCTCGGGTGCGTTACCCGGCGTGAAAGCCGCGCTCATCGACGAGCGCGATCGCTACCTGGCAGCGCGCATTCAGCAGGCGCCGGGCGACAAGGTTGTCGCGGTCGTCGGTGCCGGTCACGTGCCAGGCATCAAACAGGTGTTCGGCAGTGACATCGACCTCGCGGAACTCGAGACGCTGCCGCCGCCGCGCACAGGCCTGCGGCTGATTGGCTGGGCAGTGCCGCTACTGCTATTCGCCCTTGTAGGCGCGGGTTTTTTCTTTTCCGGTCGCGAGACCGGCGAGCAGATGATCATCGCCTGGATACTGGCCAATGGTATTGCTGCCGCGGCCGGCACCATCATTGCGCTGGCGCACCCGATTACCATCATCGCCGCGTTCCTGGCGGCGCCGCTGACTTCCCTCAATCCGACTATTGCAGCCGGTTGGGTCTGCGGCCTGATCGAGGCCTGGGTGCGCAAACCCCGTGTCCTGGACCTCGAACAGGTGGCAACGGACGTCACATCACCGCGCGGCATCTGGCGCAACCGTGTCACGCGGGTGTTGCTCGTGGTGATACTTGCCAATCTCGGCAGCTCGCTCGGGACGCTGGTGGGCGTTGGCTGGATACTGAGCCTGTTTGGCGCGGGGTCATCGTGAGCGCATTGAAAATTGAAATCGTGTCCGATCCGGTCTGTCCCTGGTGCTACATCGGCAAGCGCCGGCTCGACGCAGCGCTGTCGCAACGGCCTGACCTGCCGGTGAGTATCAGCTGGTCACCGTTTCAACTCAGCCCGGACATGCCGCCCGAAGGCCGGGACCGGGCCGAACACTACGCCAGCATCTTTGGCGAGGATCGGGCCGCAATGATCATGGAGAGCATGCGCGACACGGCGCGCGGCGAGGGTCTGGAATTCGAACTGAAACCCGGCGCTCGCTCGCCGAATACCTTGCTGGCGCATGTGCTGGTGGCCTGGGCCGAGCAACAGGACGCGGCCAGCGTGTCGGCGCTGACCGAAGCGCTGTTTGCTGCACACCACGTCGACTGCGAGGATATCGGCGATGTCAGCGTGCTCCGGCGAATCGCCATGGAAATTGGCTATGACGCGGACGGTGCCGAGTCTGCATTGCAGTCCGCCGAACTGGCCGCGGGAGTGCAGACACGCATCCGGGAAAACGCGGCACGCGGCGTCACCGGCGTGCCGTTCTTCATCTTCAATGATCGCTTCGCCGTGTCAGGCGCGCAGCCGGCCGATGCGCTGCTCAGCGTGATCGATAAACTGATCGACTGACCGCACCAGGTTGATTAGCCGCCGTCGCCGGCACTCCCGCCGCTGACATCTACTGCCCGGCCAATCACGATGCCGGGCTCGGCCGCGCCAAGCATCAGCCGTTTTAAATAGTCAGGCGCGACGAAGTGGCAATAGTGAATTCCGCGGAAGCGTTCCGGCACTTCGGCAAAGCGCGGGTCGGTGAAATCCACCTGGAAGCCCTTCGCGCGGACGTGCAGGGCGCCATTGTCGTCCACCCACGTCGCTTCGTACGGCTTCAGCCAATCAGGTCCCGTCATGCCCGGCTCGTCCTCGTTCCATACCGCCTCGGCCGGGTCGAACACGACTTGGCGGTACTTCGGGTTCGGGTCCGCCGCCCGCGGCGCAACTTTCTCGAACACGGTGCGATTCATATCCTGGCACGCGCCGTCCGGTCCGGCTGTGCCATCGCCAAAGGCCAGGTTGAGGTGATCCGCGCTCTTGAGCTTGCAGGAGATGCCGATGACATCGCCAGCGCTATCCGTCCAGTTGAATTGCTGGATCTCCGGGCCCTCGATTACGGCCTTGGATTTCACGAAGGCGTCGAAATCACTATGCACGACCAGCTGCATCGGGTGCTCGGTCCGTGACACGATGCGCTGCGCCGCGAGGCAATACGCATCGACAGCCGGCACCTCGTCGAGCTCGAATTCGCCGCCGCATGCCGCCAGCAGCAGGGCCGGCAACGCGACCTGCAGCGTCCTGTTGCGTAGAACCATTTCCGCAAATCCTGATCTAATATTATGGGTTACAACAGTAGCGGTCGTTTGGACAACATGCACTACCAATTTCGAGTTCTATCAATTGCAGCAGGTTTGAGCGTTCTCTCGCTGCCCGGTTTCGCTGACAGCAGTTCAGCTGAAGAGGAGTTTCCGATGGGTACGCAGAACTGCATCCGGGTAGACAGTATTCGCAATACACGTATTCACGACGACTCCACCATTCTCTTCTACATGACCGGTGGCAAGGCCTACGTGAACAATCTGCCGCATCGCTGTTCGGGTCTGCGCATGGCTGGCGCTTTCGGTTACAAGACCTCGACCCGCAGTCTCTGCAACGTCGACATGATTACCGTGATCCGATCCGGCATCGGCGGGCCCGGCGTCCGCTGTGGCCTCGGGATGTTCAAGCCGATCACGCCGGAGGAGATCGGCCTGTTGCGGGGCGAGCTGGAGCCGGACACCGACAACGAAGAAGTCATGCCGGAATTCCAGGCGCCGGCGGGCGCCGAAGCCGACGAGGCCGGACAGGAATAGAATTTCGCCGCGCTATTCCGCGGGTCGCTGTGACTCGATGTAGGCGTCGAAATCTTCGGGCACGGCGTTCTCCAGCATCTTGCGGACCATGGTCAACGGTGCCATCGGCGCTTCCGCGTAAGCCACGAGCTTCCAGCCATCGTCTTTCTTGCGGAACACCGCCAGGATCCGGTCCCAGCTCGACATGGGCTCTTGCCGTTTGACCTTGATATCGAATCGCAGACGGTAGGTTGCGACGGCCAGGTCCGGCGCCAGATAGCTGGCCCGCACGTCGGAGTATTCATTGCGGATGCCGTCGAGCACCGAGAAGCCGGGAATTGGATTGAAATACCGGTTGATCCGGTCCCAGCCGTGCAGCGGCGGATCCACCTCTTCGGCGGTATAGATTGCGCCGACGAAATCCTGGTCCCACATGCGCAGCAGCGCGTCGTAGTCCTGGCGGTTGTAGACCTCCGCGTAGCCGTTCAGCCAGTCCTGCAGCTCGGCCGACAAGGCCTTGTCGTATTGCTCCGGCACCTTGGAGAAATCGTCGTGCGCGCCAGCCTGGGCGGCGGCGCTGCAGAACATGGCGAGACTGGCGATCAACAGTCGGATCATGAGCTTGCTCCGGTTTTTTTAAGTTGGATGCCGATGCGGACATCGGCGTCGATTATGCCCTGCACGATCGCACAGTCCGTTAGGATGTGCGCCGGCGCCGCGGAATGGATGAGTCATGGCTGAGTTCGGCATCGTGATGGAGGCTTCACCGGGATATACCGCCCGGCTGGCTGCGGAGATCGAAGCCATGGGCTTCGATGCCTTGATGTGCCCGGACACCCAGAATCTGAGCCCGGACCCATTCGGGCAGCTCGCCCTGGCGACCCAGACGACCCGCCAGCTCAAACTGGGCACGGGCGTGACGAACCCGGTTACCCGCGATGTCGCCGTGACGGCGACGGCTTTCGGCACCCTGCAGGCCGAATCCGGCGGGCGGATGGTTTGCGGCATCGGCCGCGGTGACTCGTCCGCGGACCATGCCGGCCTGCGCAATGCCACGACCGCGCAGCTGCAGACTTTCGTGCAGCGTTTCCGCCAGTATCTCGCCGGCAACACCATCGACCGCGATGGACGCGAGTCGAAATTGCGATGGCTGGATTCGGTCGAGGTGGCGCCGGTGCCGGTCGATATTGCCTGCACGGGACCAAAAACTATTCGCATGGCGGCGGATGTGGGTGACCGGTTCAGTTTCGCGGTCGGCAGCGCGCCGGAACGAGTGAGCTGGGCCATGGAGACCGCGCTGGCGCGGCTGGCCGAAACGGGGCGCGCGCGCGGCAGCGTCAGTATCGGTGCGTATGTCAACCTGGTCTGCGATCCGGACGCGCAGCGCGCCATCGATCTCGGCCGGATGATTGCCGGCATGGTTGCGCATTTCGCTGGCATGAAAGACGCACCGCTGGATCACCTGCCGCCCCAATTGCGACCGCTGGCAGAGAAAATGCAGTCCGCCTACGACATGGAACACCACGCCCAGGATGCGGGCAGTCACCTGGCGCTGGTCGACGATGCGTTCGTCGACTGGTTCTCTATCTGCGGTCCGCCGGCCAAGTGCATCGACCGGTTGCGAGCGCTGCTCGACCTGGGCCTGGACCACATCTATCTGCTGGGCGGTTCGCCGGTGGCACATCCGCATGGTGAGCGTCAGGCCGCCATGGTGCAGCAATCCCGCCTGGTTGCCGAGCAGGTGCTGCCAGCCCTGCGCTGAGCACGACGCGGCGTGATACGCGTCACGCCGGCTAACTGCCCGTGCCCCTAAGCTGCGCCGATGGATGTGGTGTTCCTGCTGGCCGCGTATGTGAGCTATGCCTTCGTGGCGCTCACGATCGCAATCGTGTATCTGTCGGCATCCCGTGTGACGCGCTTCACAACCGACTTTATGTATAGACGGCGCCGGCTGGTGCGGCTCATGCCGGGCGAACCCGTGCGGCGTGAACTGCGCCGCAATGCCAAGCGGCTCAATAGTCATTTCACTGCTTGCCTGATCGCCGTGGTTACTTTCACGTTACTGGCCCTGCTGGGCCGCCGCGGCTGGTGGCCCGACTGGTCACTGCGTATCTGGGCGACGCTGGTTGTTCTGCTCCTGATCCCGCAGACCTATGGGGTGATCAAACTCGGCGGTCTCGTGTTGCGACGCTGGCACCTGATGCGCCTGCTGGCACTTCATGACGATGTCGCCGAGCGACTCGGCGAGGCGCAGCTGCGCGGCAATCGCGTGCATTTCGCCGTGCCGTCGGATGCCGGCTATATCGACGCGGTCGTGGTTGGCCCGAACGGCGTCTACGCGCTGTTATTGGTCTCCGTGCCCCGCGGCAGCGAATCGGTGTGCCTGTTCGACGGACAGCTGCGTTTCGAACCCAGCGGTGAAACCCACGGCATTAGCGTGATTAAAGACACGATCGCCGCGCTGGCGAAGAATATCGAGACCGGCAGTGGGCGCCGCGCGGTCATTCAACCGGTGCTGGTCGTGCCGGAATGTCAGATCGGCCCGGTGGACGATGACGGTATCCTGCTGGTAAACACGTCGGCCTGTGTCAGCTTCGTCGGCTGGCGCAACCCGAAGGCGTTCCTGATGGACGACGAAGTGCGGGACATCGATGCCTGGCTGGGCAGTCGGCGCCCCGATAACGACTCGGCCAACAAGCACAGCGTCGGGGCCTTTGACCAGACGCACCGCTTCGCGTCGCGGGTACTGCCGCAATTCGAAAGCTAACGCCACGCGAAATTTGCGTCGTCTGACGGCGTCACGGCGAGCGGGGCGGATTTTGCTGCTCGCTTAATCTCGCTGCGCCATCCCTGGCTCCGCTCGAATCGTGTCGGCCTCGCTTGTGCTGTCCCTGCACCGCTCGGCCTCTACGACGCTCGCAGCAAAATCCGCCGCGCTCGCCGCGGCATCATCGAGCGTCGTCTATTTCTTTTTTGCATCCAGGTGCTTTTTGAATTCGCCGGCCGATGAGGTCATGACCGGACCAAGCCATTCCTTGGGCGCCTCGAGGTACTTCGGGAAGTTCTTTTCTGTGTAGTCGAGAATGTACCGGGGCAGGTCGGCGACACCGTTCATTAGTTTCATGCTGTGGCTGTGAAATGACATCACGCCGGGCCGATTGCCCATTTCCATCCACGGCAGCCAGTCGGCGATGCGTACCCAGGACATCACGCAGGACGCGGACGTCACTGCGGGATCCAGGAGCTCGCTGCGACGTCCTTTCAGGCCCCACAATTCGGCGTGCTGATCCATATCGCCGGATGAGTACAGCGGGTACTCGGAACGCGTGAGTTCTGCCGGTTTGAAGATGTAGAAGTTCCACTGGAACACCACGTCATCGCCGTAGGCCACGTAGGGGTAGGGCGGTGACAACACCGGGTGTCCCTGGAGGCTGAAAACCCCGTTGACCGGGTCGTTGGCAATGTGGAAGACCTCGACGTCACGACCGCCAAGCCAGGGATTGGACCAGGTCTCGAGGATCTCGCCGCTCTGCGGATCGAGGTAGTACAGCACCTCGCGGCTGTAGATGCGCCACCCTTCAGCGACTTCCTCGATGCGCGACGCACCGATGCCGAAGGTCTTGAACAGGCGCGTGTTGCCTTCCTGCGGAATCATCGCCCAGGTTTCGCCTGGAAATGCGAACAGGCAGTCAGCGCCCGTGAGATCCGCGCGCATCTTCAGCATGGCCATGAAATTCGTCTTGGGGTCTTCCAGGTCCAGCTCCGCATCGCGGGGAATCTGCAGCGCGGCGGTGCGGGTCAGCTGCAACGGCCCTTGGTTGCTGGCGGTGGCCTGAGCCTGACCGGCCGCGCCAACGGCCAGTGCCGCGCCGGCACCAAGCAGACCGCGGCGCGACAGGCCGACGGCGGGTTCTGCGGGGTTCTTGGGATCGGGCATCAGTGCGTCCTCAAATCATGAGTGATGCCAGATTGTCGATCCGGCCGCGGTGCCGGACCCAGCAACAGCGGGGTAGGTGTCCGCAGGCCGATCAGCCCCAGAGGTGGCGGTCTTTTTCGATGACCTGCGAGGGCGTGCCGACGATTAGCGGATCGGGTCCATGCACGATGTGCGTGTCTTTGTCCGGATAGTCAAGCTTCGACAGGAAATGCTGCATGCAATTCAGCCGCGCGCGTTTCTTGTCATCTGACTTGATGATGGTCCAGGGCGCGTCGGCCGTGTCGGTATAGAAGAACATGGCTTCCTTGGCTGCAGTGTATTCCCGCCATTTGTCCTGCGAGACTTTGTCGATCGGGCTCAGTTTCCACTGCTTCAGCGGATCGTGCTCGCGCGCGGTGAAGCGCCGATGCTGTTCATCCTGGGTGACCGAGAACCAATACTTGAAGAAGCGGATGCCGGAGCGCACCAGCATGCGCTCGAGTTCCGGCACCTGGCGCATGAACTCGAGATACTCCAGTGACGAACAGAAACTCATCACGCGCTCGACGCCGGCCCGGTTGTACCAGGACCGGTCGAAAAACACCATCTCTCCCGCGGTGGGAAGTTGCTTGATGTAGCGCTGGAAATACCACTGACCGGCCTCGACCTCGGACGGTTTTTCCAATGCGACGACGCGCGCCGCGCGCGGATTGAGATGCTCCATGTAGCGCTTGATCGTGCCGCCCTTGCCGGCCGCGTCGCGCCCCTCGAACAGCACGACGATGCGTTCGCCGGTTTGCTTGACCCAGTTTTGCACCTTCAGCAGCTCGGTCTGCAGTTCCTGCTTGTGGCGCTCGTATGGGGCACGGCGGATCTTGTTCTTGTAGGGGTAGACGCCTTGACGGAACAGTTCCCGGATTTCCTCCGGGCTGTGACGCAGCTCGCTCAGTAGAAGGCTCTTGCGGCGCCGCCGGCGGGGCGCCGGTTTCGCCGACGTCGGGGTCGCGTCGTTCTCCGCCGGTTGTTGCTCTGCCGGAGTGACCTTGTGTGTTTTTGCCGTTTCGCTGCTCATCGTCCGCCCGTCATTGAGAGTCATGAACGCACCAGTGTGCCGTCCGGTTGCAGGAGCGAGAATACGTACATGTCGCGATGCATCGATCGCCGGAAATGAGACCTGCTGCCTGGGTTGGGCCTCAGTCCCGTAACGCCGGTACGAGGTGCTCGCCAATATTCCGAATAGCCCCGGCCGGGTTGTCATAGACCCGCAACGCGATCTCGGTCAGGCCCGCGTCCCGGAACTGCCGCATGCGCTCGACTTCCTGTTCGATATCGGCCAGCGCACAGGCCGACGTGCAGCGGTGCACGATTTTGCGCACGATGGCGTCGGGCACACCCTCGATATCGGGGCTCTTGCGATGGTAGGCCTGGATGAATGACTGGGTGTGCGAATTCACGATTTCGGCTTCGTGCGGTTCCAGGTACTTGACCGTATATTTCGGATAGATCGTGCCGCGCACCGCGAGCCAGATCCGTGATTCCCGCTCGGCCTCTTCCCGGCTTTCCTTCACATGCCAGGCCCAGAAATTGTTCAGCGGGAAATCAGCCGGGTCACGGCCGAGCTCTGCGAGCCTGGCATCGATAATGTCCCGCGACCAGCGCACATCCTCGAGGATCGAATCGCTGAGCATGACCGCGTCGGCGTATTTGGCTGCCATCCGCAGCATCATCGGCCCGTTCGCGCCCGCATAAACTCTGGGTTTCGACGCTTGCGCCCAGGACGGGTTGTACCAGCGAATCTGGAAAATCTCGCCTTGGTATTGCAATGGTTCGCCGCTGCTCGCCTGCTTCAGGATTTCGAGGCACTCGCGCACCGCCCGTACGCGACGCTCGCCCATCACGCCCATGGCGGTCGCGGTGCCGCCGCCGCCGCCAACGACAAGCTGCGCGCGACCGCTGGCCAGTTCATTGAACGTCAGCAGGCTGCTGGCCATTTTCAACGGATGTAGCTCAAACGGGCTGACGGCGATCGGCCCGATACTGACCTGACTCGTGGCTTGGGCCAGTGGCACAAAATTGATGAACGGCTCGCGGGCATCGTTCATGTTCGATACCCACACACCGCCGAGACCGCAGTCTTCAGCGAGCTCGCCGAGCTCCCGGACCCGCTCCGGCGAGTTGTTCGACTCCAGAATGACGTCAATGCGCATCGCGGTGGCGCGGGCAGGCTAGCCTTTCATCCCCCAGTCCTTCAGGAGGTCGAGGAACAGGTCATTGACCTCGGCGATGGCATTCGGCGCGCCTTTTTCGAGCAGTGCGCGGTTTGCCTCCGGGAAATCCTCCTTGCCGCCTTCTTCCGGCAGTTGCCGGGTTGCATCGATCACGATCTTGCTGGTGCGGCCATAGCTCGGCTGGCTCGGGTCGGTGAAGAGGCCCGGGCCGTCCTCGACGATGTAGTGAGCCTTTGCCGGTTGCCAGCGCGCGCCGACCGCGGCGAGCACCTCGGTGTGGTTCAGCACGTTCACGTCCTTGTCGACCACGATCACGACCTTCGCAATGCCAAAGCCGGATACGATGCTCTTGCCGGCCTTGATGCCCTGGAACGGCTCGGTCTTGTCGATGCTCATGAAGATGCAGCCCATCGCGTATTGCGGCGTGTGGTAGTGCACCAGGTTCGGGATTCGCCGCCGCAGGAACTCGTCGTACATTGCTTCCATGGGTGCCGTGACCATGCCTTTCTGCATGCCGGTAAAGGCATTCATGATCCATGGATTCTTGCGATGCGTGATCGTGTTGATGGTCATCCAGAAGTTTTCTTCCTTGTACTGACCGAGGTAGCCAAACATCTCGCCGAATGGCCCTTCCGGTTCCATTGGCTCCTGCAGCGGCACGGTACCTTCGATCACCATCTCGGCATGCGCCGGGATCAGAATGTCGCTGTCTTCGGATTTCACCACCTCGACGGGCTTGCCGCGCATGCCGCCGGCAATGGCCAGTTCGTCGATGGGTTTGGGTTTGGGCCCGAACCGCGGCGCGATCCGGGTACCGCTGATCATCCAGACCACCGGGTCCTGCCCGAGCACGATCGACAGCTTCGCGTATTTATCGCCGCGTTCTTTCGCGGCCATCAGCATTTTCCAGTTGGTCTGGTTGGGCTCCGGATTCACGCCGAGCTTGCGTGGCGCCTTGATCTGGCAGCGGTACGTACCAAAGTTTGGGCCCATTTCCGCGTCGACCATGAAATGCGAACCGGTATTTACATAGCGTCCGCCATCGGCCGGGTTGGTCTGTACGAACGGGAATTGCGTGATGTCTATGTCATCGCCTTTCAGGACGACTTCCTTGATGGGTGCCTTGTCGCGCGGGATCTCGACCGGTGGAATTTCCGGATAGAAACCGCCGTTCGCGCGCACGATCTCAGCCATATGCGCCTTGGTTTTCCAGTACGTGTTGTAGTAGTCGTCCCAGTCGGGTTCGATTCCCCACAACAGCGCTTCCGCAAACCAGTGCCCCTGTACATTGCCGATCACCGGTCCGTCCATCCATTGCCCGTCGACCTTGATCTTCTCGAACAACACGGCCGGCGACGCGTAGGCGCCGTACATATCGGTCATGCGGAAGAACAGCGCTGTCGCGTGATACTTGTCCTGGTCGATTTCGGGCACGCGCAAGACCAGGCCGTGCGCCTCGAGCATTGCCATCCAGTCGCGGATGGAGTCGAACGGCGGCTGTGGGATCTTGCCGCGGCGCTTTCCGGAGAATTTGTGGCCGGCTGCCAGGCTGCCGCCCGCCGCGCCCAGGCTCGCCAGGCCGGCAGTGGCGGCGAGCAACTCGCGGCGCGAAAAGGGACTCAGTTCTTTATCGTCGTGGTCTGACATGGTTCTTGTCCGTGCGTGGCTCCCGGCAATAATTCTGGCTCCGCCGGCCCGGCCCCGGCAAATGAGCTTGCGATTTGTCCGTAGGCTGATCGGTGCGGGTTAGAATGTCGCATGGCTGGCATTCTCGTTCGCACGCTGATCATCGCGCTGGGGCTCGGCCTCGCGTCAGTGCTGATTCCCGGGGTCGAGATCACCGGCGCCGGCACGCTGATCGTCGCGGCGCTGTTGCTGGGCCTGGTCAACGCGATCATCCGACCGCTTTTCATCCTGTTGACCTTGCCGATCACCTTGTTGACCTTGGGCTTGTTCCTGCTGGTCGTCAACGCGGCGATGTTTGGCCTGGTCGCAGCGATGCTGGACGGCTTCGCAGTGTCCGGGTTTTTTGCGGCGGTGTTCGGGGCGATCGTCGTGAGCCTGGTCAGCATGGTGGCGTCCTGGACCATCGGGCCGGACGGCCGCTACGAAATCATGATCATCGAGCGACGCGATGACTGACCCGGATGCCCGACACTGACCTCGCGCGCACGTCACCCCCGTTCCGGGCCGACATGGTCGGCAGTCTGCTCCGCAGTACGCCCCTGAAAACTGCGCGCGAGCAGTTCGCCAACGGCAAATTGACAGCGGCCGAACTGACCGGCATTGAAGACCAGGAAATCCGGCAGATCGTTCGCAAGCAGGAAGAGATCGGCCTGAAGGCCGTGACCGACGGCGAATTCCGTCGCTCGCAGTGGCACTTCGATTTCTACTGGGCCCTGACAGGCATCGACAAGGTGCAGCGTGCAATCCAGTTCAAAGGCATTGAGACCGGCGCCGACAACGTGCGAGTAACCGGACGCCTTGCTTTCGATGGTCATCCGATGCTCGAGCATTTTCGATTCCTCGCACGGACAACCAGTCGGGTGGCCAAGATGACCATCCCGTCTCCTAGCGTGCTGCATTTCCGTACCGGTCGCGACGAGATCAGTACTGATGCCTATCCCGATCTCGACCAATTTTTTGCGGACCTGGCTTTGGCCTATCACGACGCCATTCAGGCGTTCTACGCGGCCGGCTGTCGCTATCTGCAGCTGGACGACACGATCTTCGCGCACCTGTGCGACGCGGAACAGTGCGACAAGCTGCGCGCCGCCGGCACCGATCCGGACACACTTGCAGCAACATACGTTGCCACGATCAACGCGGCGCTGGCCGACCGCCCAGCTGACCTGCGCGTCACCACGCACACGTGTCGCGGCAACTACCGCTCGAGCTGGTTCAGCCAGGGTGGTTACGAGCCGATCGCCGAACTCCTGTTCAATGAAGCCAACGTGGACGGTTTCTTTCTGGAGTACGACACGGACCGTGCCGGAGGCTTCGAGCCGCTGCGTTTCCTGCCGCGGAACAAGCTTGCGGTGCTGGGCCTGATTACAACCAAGACTGGTGAGCTGGAAGACAAGGATGCGGTCAGGCGGCGGATCGACGAAGCCACGCACTACGCCGACCTCGAACAGCTCTGCCTCAGCCCCCAGTGCGGTTTCGCCAGCACTGAGGAGGGTAACCTGCTGACTGAAGCCGACCAGTGGCGCAAGCTGGCGCTGATTGTCGACATTGCCGACGAAGTCTGGGGCAGCGCTTGACTACGCCGGCTCAGGCTGGGCTGTCGCGCCGTAAATTGTTTCGCATTCCTGCGCATACCGCCGCCGCGCGAAGCCGGCGAACAGGAGAACCGGCAAGCCGAACAGCGCCGGCACCGCGGCCGCGGCATATTGAATGCCGTCGGCGCCGAAAACGTGGTCCGTCAAAAGTCCGACCGTGAGCGGGCCAAGCAGCAAACCAGTCAGGCTGGTTACCATGTAGAACAACGCGGACAACTGCGCGCGCATCGGTCCCGGCGCGATGTTCAGCATGGCAATGGGTGATGATGCGGACACGATCGACATCCCCATCAGGTTGAACAGCCAGACGGCGAATGCAATCTCGCCGGTGGGCATCAGTGGCGACACGATGCCCATGATGACCAGCAGAAAGCTGCCGACCACCATGATGCGTACCGGCCCGTCGCGCTTACCTTGCGCGAGTTGCCGGTCGGACAACCAGCCGGACACGTTCACGGTGATTGGGCCGATGATGATCATGGCCAAGCCGCTCCACAACGCGAAACGCTCGATGGGCCAGTCCCAGCTGCGCATGTAAAGCGCGGCGAACCAGTTCTGGCTGTACGCCACAGTGGTCATCACGACCGGGAAGGCCAGGAAGCTGGCCCAGGTTGGCAGGTTGCGGCCGACATGCCGGAGTGTCTCCGGAATGCTCGCGCCGGTTTCCGCCGGGTCGCGTTCACGGCGGGGCGGTTCCCGCAGAGTCAGCAGTAACAGCGCGATCAGCACGCCGGGCAGCCCGACGACGATGAAAGTGAATTGCCACGCAGTGATTTCACCCAGTCCCGGAAAGCTGAGGTCATCGATTGCGTTCGCCCACGCCAGCACCGCGGCGCCGCCGAGCGCGGCCAGTCCCGCGCCTATGGCCTGCGCGGATACGTAGAACGCGACCGGCCGGCCGCGCCGTTCTGGCGGGAAGCTGTCGGAGATCATCGACAGTGCGCAGGGCGCGAGCGTCGCTTCGCCGATGCCGACACCGACTCGCGCCAGGAACAAATGACCGAAATTTCGAGCCAAAGCCGACGCCGCGGTAGCGAGCGACCACAACGCGACACCCGTGCCCAGGATCCAGGTGCGGCGGTAACGATCCGCGAGCCAGCCGAGCGGCAGCCCGGCGCCGACATAGAGAATTGCGAATGCGGGCCCGAGCAGCAGACCCATCTCGGTATCCGACAACTGCAGATCGGCCTTGATGGGCTCAACCAGCAGGCCGAGGATGTAGCGGTCGATGAACGAAAACACGTAGGCCACGGTGAGCAGAATCACCATGTACCACGCATAGGTCTCGCCGAACGATCGCGTTGGCATGACGCGATCGCCGGGTTGGTTCAATCCTCACCCTCCCAGTAGTCGGCCAGCTCGCCGTCGCGCGTCATGAAGCCGACAAAGCCGCCGTCGGTTACATGAAAGGCACCGGTCTTGTTCGAGTCCGGGTAGTAACAGATATCCGGACTGTCCATCGAACTCAGTGCCAGGTATTTCAGCGGGTGGTCAGAGTCGTTCACGATCTGGTGCGCGCGATCCGGTCCGGGCGGCGTGAACACGACGTCACCGCTCGTCACCCGGTGTTCACCATCGCCATAGCGAATGACGCCCTGGCCTTCGAGAATCACGAAGGCTTCTTCCTGCGCGTAGTGACCATGGAATGGCCAGGCGCGTTTGCCGGGTTCCAGCACGACCAGGCCACAACCGATCTTCTGCATGCCAAGCGTCCCGCCAACGCGGCCCAGCCTGGCGGCGAATTTCTCGCCATGGCCGAAGTCGTCCAGGGCGATCTCGTTGAGGTTCAGCATTGGTGGTCTGTCACTCATTGTTCGTGCTCCTCGAAGGCTGCAGCGCGGCCAGGTCGGCGCCGGCCGGCTTCTGGTACAAGCGAAGTCCAAACTCCGGCGCGATGGCGAGCAGGTGGTCAAAGATGTCCGCCTGGATATCCTCGTAGTCCACCCAGGCCGTCGTCCGGGTGAAACAATAGATTTCAATCGGTAGCCCATCCGGGCCCGGTGGCAATTGGCGCACCAGCAAGGTCATGCCGGTCTGGTGGATCTGCGGGTGGTTATGCAGGTAGTTGCGAATGTACGCCCGGAACGTGCCGACGTTGGTCAGCCGGCGCTGGTTCACGCTGGCCTCCGTGGCGTATTCCAATCGCGCGTTGTAGTCGCGAAGTTCCTGTTCTTTCGCCGGGATGTAGTCCTTCAGCAACGCAAATTGCTTGAATCGGTCGATCTCTGCGCTGGTCAAAAAGCGGATGGAATTCTGGTCGATGTGGACCGATCGCTTGATGCGCCGGCCACCGGATGCCGACATGCCGCGCCAGTTCTTGAATGACTCGGCAATCAGCTTGTGTGTCGGGATTGTGGTGATGGTCTTGTCCCAGTTCTGCACCTTCACGGTGTGCAGGGCCACGTCGACGACATCCCCATCGGCGCCGAACTGGGGCATTTCGATCCAGTCGCCGACTCGCACCATGTCGTTGGCGGTCAGCTGGACACTGGCGACGAGTCCGAGGATGGTGTCTTTGAAGACCAGCAACAGAATCGCGGTCATCGCACCGAGACCGCTCAGCAGCAGCAGGGGCGAGCGATCCATCACGGCGGCGACGACCATGACACCGCCGATCACGAGCACACCGATCTGCAGCAACTGCGTTACGCCCTTCAATGGCCGTTCGCGTGCCACCGGGTACGTTTCGTAAATCGCATTCGCCGCGGCGAGCGCAGCGGTTGTCGTCAATGTCACCATCAACACGAGATAGCCCGACGCCACATTGCGAATCAGGCGGACGAATTCCTCGGACAGGTCGGGCACCAATACGATGCCCGACAAAATGACCAGCGCCGGCACGATCTGCGCGGCGCGCTTGAACACCTTGTGTTCGACCAGCGCATCGTCCCAGGTCACGCGCGTGCGTTTTGCGAGGGTCCGAACCGCGGCGAGCAGCACGCGCTTCACAATCAGATCCGCAATCACGGCGACCAGCAGCAGCGCGAGCACACCGCTGACGGCTGGCAGTAGCGGATGCAGGGCTCTCAGTTCATCGAGCATTCAATCTTCATTCTTGTTGTTCGTGTCGGACGGTCGGCGCCGCCGGTCCTCCTGCTTGACGCGCTTCCTATCGTACTTGCTGCGGTCCTTGTGCGGGCCTGACTTGCGCAGGATATCGGGCGGCGGCGGGGTGGTCTTCTTGCCCATGCCCGCATTGTAGCGGGCCGGGTTGGCGTCAGGCGTCGCCCGCGAGCAGTGGCACCGGATCCAGCACCCAGTTCTTCGACGCGCGCCGGTCCGGGCACGGAATGGAGTAGGCGACATCCCCGGCGTTGGCGCGCATGGTCTTTCGGTCGATGCGCCAGCCCTTGGCATCCCACTGCGACAGCCACTCCCGGTAGCGCAGGACCGCGCCGTCGGATGGCACCAGCACCTCTTTCGTTGTGCTGTCCGGGGTTCGCACCGGGTCGAGCTGCTCGAGGATGTCGATGTCTTCCTGGGCCACGACCATATTCACGGCGGCAATGCGATCGTCGTTCTCCGGTTCCAGCAAGAAGCCGCGCATGTTCACGAAAAATATTCGCGTGCGGTTTTCATTGACGGGCGCCTCGAAAAAATACTGCGAGAAGCGATTGGTTTCCGAGAAATTGATCCAGGTAATCATAGTGTTCGGGCCGACATGGCCGGACCCGGCCTCGACTTCCGGTACCAGAGTCGATTTCTCACCCAATGCTTCGGTGCCTTTCACTTCGTTCTCGAATTTCACCAGGAACTTGCTGCCCCAGGGAATATCCTGGACGTCCAGCGGCTTGCGGCGCAGGTTTTCACGCATGTTCGGTGAGCCCTGGGCCGGGTGCACGAATTCGTTGTGCGACGGATCCAGGCCATTCTCCATCGAGCGTTCGTAAAACGCGCCAACTTCGAACACGGTCAGCTTGTTGGCGCGCCAGCCGTCCTGGTCCCAT
This sequence comes from Gammaproteobacteria bacterium, assembly GCA_030066665.1. GTDB lineage: Bacteria > Pseudomonadota > Gammaproteobacteria > Steroidobacterales > J054. Next base: position 2,588 of record JASJBD010000036.1, on the reverse strand, counting down.
TCCGGAATTTCCAGTAGCGGCGGCCGCTCGTCTTCCGGCAGGTCGCCGAGAAACGCGAACACAATGCCGTAGCGCTCTGCGGTCGGATAACTGTCGACCTTCGCGCGTGCTGGCGGTTTGTCATCCGGCAGCGTCGGAATCAGTGTGCACCTGCCGTCACCGCCAAAGCGCCAGCCGTGATACGGACAGACCACGGTGCCGTCCCGGACCCAGCCCTTGCCGAGCGACCCACCCCGATGGATACACACATCACGCAAAACATGGGGCCGACCGTCTTCGTCGCGGAACGCAACAAAGCGGAGACCCAATACTTCCGTGCGATGCGGCGTTTCCGCGCTCGCTTCCTCGCTGCTGCAGATCGGGTACCAGAAATTGATATACACGTTTTTTGCTCCTTACAGCTATCTGCCAACCTGGCTGCACCCGCGTTAGCGCAGATCTGCCGGACGCAATTCCATATCCAGCCGCTGGCCGATCGCAGCGACGGTCCCCGGCAGTGCCTCCACATCGGCGAGATCCGTGCGGAAATTCACGATGCAGGCACGCAGCAGGTACTCGCCGTTGACCACGGCGTTCGATATGAATGCATCGCCGCCGCGCTGCAGTTCAACGAGCAGTTTCTCGTTCAGTTCGTTCAGATATTCCTGCGCGCGTTCATCGGTCGCGCGCAGCTTGGCGGGTCGATACCGGAAGGTCGCAATGCTGAGACTCCGGGTGCGCGGTTCCAATTCCGGGTGCGCACCGACCACGCGCTGTAACTGCTTCGTGAGTTCGATATCGTCGGTAATCGTCTGGACGATGCCGTCGCGGCCCAGTTGTTGCAGGCCCAGCCAGACTTTCAGCGCGCGAAAGCCGCGCGAGTTCTGCAGACCATAGTTGTAGTAGTTCAGGCCCGGCTGGCCTTCCTCCTCGCGTCGCGCAACCTGGTAGAAGGAGGGATGGAAACTGAAAGCATCCGGCAAGGCTTGATCATTGCGGACGAGGCAACACGCAGCCTCCAGGGGGCTGTAAAGCCATTTGTGCGGATCCAGCGCGACGGAATCGGCCAGGTGCAGGGCCTGGAGGTCCTCCGGCGCGTCCGGCAGCGCTGCCGCCGGCGCCCCGTAGGCACCATCCACGTGAAACCACAGCTTTTCGCGCGTCGCGATCGCGGCGAGGTCGATCAGTGGATCGATCGCGCCGGTGCCGGTCGTACCCGCCGTGCCGACCACCAGGAAAGGCAGCAAGCCGGCGCGTCGGTCGGCGCGGACTAGGGTTTCCAGATCGCCGGGGCGCATGCGCTGCTGGCGGTCGGTCGCAACCCAGCGCACCGCAGTGCTGCCCAGACCCGTGACGTCGGCGGCTTTGTCCACCCAGGTATGCGCATCTGCAGACACGTAGACAGACAGCCGGCGCGGCTGCCCGTACAGACCTTCCTTGCGGATGTCCCAGTTGGCCCGGTCCGTGCGCGCCGCAATGAACGCGAGGAAGTTCGCCATGTTGCCGCCGCTGACCATCAGGCCGCCGCAGTCGGTTGGATAGCCAATCAGCTCGGCCAGCCAGCGCACGGTTTGCGCCTCGATTTCGCAGGCCAGCGGCGCAATGTCCCAGCGCGCCATGTTCGGGTTAACAGCCGCCGCGAGCAGGTCGCCCAGCGCGCCGCCGGGATTACCGGACGAGGTGATATAGCCCATGAAGCGCGGGTGTCCGTTGTGCAGCGAGTGCTCGAAAAGCTTCGGTGCAATCTCCTCCAGCAGCTCGCCAATGGGCCGGCCGGTTTGTGGCAGGCTACCGCGGCCGAGCAGGTCGCGCACACGGCGCGGTGAATCGGCCGGGGTGACCGGGCGCTGCGCCACGCTGTCGAGGAAATCGGCAATCTGGTCGACCAGCGCATGGCCGGCGCGACGAAACTCTTCGCCACCCGCATCGAATGGCAGCCGCCGGCGTTTCTTGTCGTTATTGTCCATGGAATTCCCGCCGTTCTGGTGCGGATGATACCGCTACAGGGAAGGGGTATGCTGATTGCGCCGCTTCGGGAGACCAACAGTAATGACCGATGTCGACCTGGGCCAGTTTCCTGCGCCCTATCCGCACGAATCGCTGCGCGAGCTCGGCCCGGACGTGTTTTTCCTGGCCGGCTGCATGCGCATGGCACCGCTGATGCGCATCAGTCGGAACATGACGGTAGTGCGCCAGGATGGCGAGTTGGTCGTATTCAACGCGGTGCGGATGTCGCCCGCGGCCGAGGCCGAGTTGAACCAGCTCGGCAGGGTGACGCATGTGGTCCGCCTGGGGTCCTTCCATGGCCTGGACGATGCGTACTATGTGGCGCGATACGGTGCGCAGTTCTGGTGCCAGCGCGAGTCGACGCATTATCCCGAGCCGGCGGTCAATCACGAGCTCAGCGAGGGCGGCGCATTACCGCTGCCCGATGCTGAACTGTTCGTCTTCCGCGAAACCAAACGGCCCGAGTGCGCGTTGTTGCTGAAACACGGCGCCGGCCTGTTGATTACCTGCGACAGCGTCCAGCATTACGGTGATTTCGGCCGGCACTCGCTGCCGGCGAAACTGGTGATGCGCACCGCCGGTTTTCACAAGGGCATGTTGAT
>JASJBD010000035.1 GCA_030066665.1 Gammaproteobacteria bacterium | reverse complement strand
GGACAACCTGGCCAAGCTGTGGAACGACCCGAGCATCGACGTCGACAATCTGGCACTGACCGGCAGTTATACGGTGAATGGCAAGGCCTGCAAGCCGTCCTATCAGCTCTTCAAGGATATTCTCGACGACTGCTCGCCGGAGGCCATGGAGCCGTTAACGACAGTGCCGGCCAAAGTGGTGCGTGATCTCGCCAAGCGCTTCTACGACGAAGCCGGCATTGCGCAAGACCTGAAGATTGAAATCGACGGCCGCGTGATGCCGTTACGTCCAGCCGCGTATAACTACTATCGCGGCGCGCAGGGGCACAAGCTCGGCTTCCAGACCAACCACGCGTTCAAGATGATCAACTTCCTGATCGGGTCCATTGACGCGCCCGGTGGCCACATGGGCGTCACACTGGACGATCAGTGGGTCGACAATCATCACTGTGCGATGGGCGAGAGTGGCATGATGCACCCGACACCGCATCAACTCGGGCCGCTGCCGCCGTTCAGCTATCCGCCGAACACCTTCCATCTGATCGATTACTTCCCGGTCGGCGTGCATCCACCGCACCTGAACATGGTGGTGTTCGAGGATCCGGAGAAGTTCGGTGTCGAGTTCCGGCCGGACGTGATGGTGGTCTGCCATTCGAACCCGATCTGGGCCATGCAGGGTCCGCGCGAGAAGTGGTTCGAGTACATGAAGAGCTTCAAGTTCATCGTGGTGGTCGACATCATTCCGACCGAGACGACGCAATGGGCCGATGTCATTCTGCCGTCCAACGACGTGTTCGAGTCCTGGAATATGACCATGATCGAGCCACCGCACACGGAAGGCATGTGCATGCGCCAGCCCGCGGTCGAGCCAATGTATGACACCAAGTCGGAAGAGGACATCTTCTACGAGCTGAGCGACCGGCTTGGCATTCTCGATGCCTACAACGCCGTGCAGAACGCGGTGCTGGGCTTCAGTCACAAGCCGGAGCTCGAGCTGCAACCGGGCGTACGTTACACCGACAAGGAAATCGCCGAGCGCCGCGGCAAGCTGTGGAACGACAAGGACCTCGACTGGTACATCGAGCACGGCCATTCGGTGACCGAACGGCGTCTCGACAAGTGGTACCGGCCGTGGGAGGGCATGCGCCTGCATTTCTACATCGAGGACATGGTCACGCTACGCGATGACCTGAAGCAGAAGATGGAAGATGCCAACGTGCCGTTCCGCCACGAGTGGGCTTTCGAAGACTATCAGCCGTTGCCGACACCGCGGCTCGACCCGGTGCACGAGGAGCCGCCGGAATACGACCTGTACGGCATGTTCTACAAGGACATCCAGATGAATTTCGGCGAAAGTCTGAGCAACCCGTGGATCCAGGACATCGTGTATCGCGATCCGGTCCACATCGCACTGATGCTGAACCCGAAGACAGCCGAGAAGAAAGGCCTCAAGCCGATGGATATCGTCAAGGTCGAATCGCCGTACGGCAAGCTGTACGGCCGGATCGGCACGTCCGAAGGCTGGCAACCCGATACGCTGGGTGTGTCGAACGCGTTGTCACGCACGAAGGGCAAACTGGGTGGCGTGAAACACGCAGGCGGCCACTTCAACGATCTGCTGCCGTACGACCTGAATAACACCGACGGCGTCACCGGTCAGCCGGAAACCGTCTGCAAGGTAAAGATTACGAAGCTGGATGACTGGCCGCAGTTCCTGAAGGACGGCGGGTCAGTCTACGACCTGGTGGATGAATGGTCCGCGCCGGGCAAGGGAAGGAAGCATCACTGATGGCAAGATATGGCATGGTCTTCGACCTCAAGCGTTGCATCGGCTGCAACGCCTGCGTGGTCGGCTGCAAACAAGAAAACTCCCTGCCCGACAGTGTACTGTTCACGCGCACTTTGAGCGAAGAGTATGGTGTCTTCCCTGCGGTAAACCGGGTCTACATCCCGACGCTGTGCAATCACTGCGAGGATGCGCCCTGCGAAAAGGTCTGTCCGAGCAGCGCTACTTACACCCGCGACGACGGCATCGTCATGGTGGATCCGGACAAGTGTATCGGTTGCGGCTCCTGCGCCGTTGCCTGTCCGTATGACCAGCGCAATGAAATGCATGCGGATCTTTTCAAGGACGGCCTGTTCGGCACCGGCGAACTCACGCCGTTCGAAGAGCAGGGCTACGCGCGCTTTACGCCTGGCATGGTCACCAAGTGCGACTTTTGCAGCGGCCGTGTCGATCAGGGCCTGGACCCGGCCTGTGTGGTGACCTGCCCGACCGACGCGCGCATTTTCGGTGACCTGGACGACCCGGACAGCAAGCCCAGCAAGTTGATCCGGGAGCGCAAGGGCCGACCGCCGTTGCCCGAGAAGAACACCCGACCCAAGGTCTTCTACGTCGAGTGACGGCGGACTGAGCACAGCAGAATAACGAGGATACGCACGTGGCAACGAGTTCCAATGATCTCCCCATCGTCGGCGACAGCTTTCGCGTCGGGTACCGGTTCCAGCGTTACTGGGATACGCCGATGGCGAATGCGTTCTTCTGCGGCGAACTGGGCGCGGGTATTTTTCTGATCTCGGCCTTTGCTGATTACAAGATCGGCATGCTCGTTGGTTTGCTGGTGACGTGCATACTCAAGACCTGGTTTCACCTGTCGCACATGGGCGTGCCGCTGAAATCGTGGCGGGCGATTTTGCGCCCGGACCGGTCCTGGATCAGCCGTGGCCTGATGAGTATCGGGTTCTACGCGGTGTTCGGCTTTGCCTATCTCGGCCTGACCATGCTCGGCCTGGCCGAATCCATGGGTATCCCGGAAGCTCTGGTCAGCCTGACGAAGGGTCTGGCGGTTTTGTCGGCCCTGGTCGTGGCGACTTACCAGGGCTTCGCAATGTCCCATTCCACTGCGATTGCATTGTGGAACACCGGTGCGATGCCGATCTCCAGCCTGGTCTACGCGCTGGCCGCCGGCGCCATGGTGACACTCGTGTTGGGGTGGAACGGCTTCCTGGCCGACAACCTGCCGCTGCGCGGGGCCTTGGTAACGATCAGTTTGATGCTGCTGGTTGCCGTGGTCATCACGCTGCTGAGCCTGCTGCATGCCGCGCACCACGGCTCGCCCGGTGGTCGCAAGTCCGTCGAACTGCTAACCAAGACTTTCTACTCGCAGTGGTTCTATGGCATTACCTGCGGCGTAGGCATTGCCCTCCCGGCGTTGCTGCTCGCGGCCGCCGGCGGCAGTTATGCCGCAGTGCTGATCTCGGCTGCCGGCGTGCTTGCCGGTTACTACAGTTTCCGCGTGCTGATTTTCAAGGCAGGGCTGTTCGAACCCATTATGAGCTTCCGGCCCTGAGGCAGGCGTCACGCTGTCATCCGAAGCCAAGAAAGCGCAGGCCGATAACACCGCAGAGCATGGCGTCCGTGAGGTAGACGTCTGGTTCCTGCCGGCCGCAGGGCGGCCGGCCGAGCACACGCAAACCCATGTCGTCGAGGAGGCCATGATCTCCATCGACGTGGAGGACGTGGGTTGGTACACGCTGATGTGGACGCCGACCGCGTCTGCTCATGAAGTGCTGGGCTTCACGGCTGACCACGGCATGCTGGCCGATACGGACGATCCGGAAGTCCTCGCGCTAGCGGCGGGCTTCATGTTCACGGAAGGCATCATCGCTGGTATTGCGGACATCAAGAAGATGGAAATCTGCGCCAGCGATCCGAGTATTGTGCGCGTGCAGCTCATCGATCCCGGAAAAGTTGAAACGCGCCGCAAGGATGTGGTCATGGGCAGTGCCTGCGGCGTCTGCGGCGAAGGCGAGTCTATTGAAGAAGCGGTCGCCGGGCTACACCCCGTTGCCAGCACCATCAGCCTGGGATCCGAGCAGTTCGGTCATCTGATGAGCGCAATGCAGGAACTGCAACGCGTGTTCGGCATGACCGGCGGCGCGCACGCAGCCGCGGTGTTCGATCGGGATGCGAACATCCTGGCCGTGGCCGAGGACCTGGGTCGTCACAATGCGCTGGACAAGGTCATCGGCAAACTACTGCTCACGGGTACGGATCTGTCCAGTTGTGGGGTGCTGCTGTCCAGTCGCATGAGCCTGGAGATGATTACCAAGGCCGCTCGCGCCGGCTTCGAAGTCGTTGCAGCGGTGTCGGCGCCCACATCCCTGGCCATCGAGATCGGCACTCGATTCGGCATCACGCTTTGCGGCTTCGTGCGCAGCGGCCGCGCCACCATCTATTCGCACCCCGAACGGATCGCCGAAATTCCAGCGTAATTGCATCACCCTGGGCTAAGTTGGCCCGATGCACGCGCCCGCAGACAGTATTCGCTTCGGCCCGATCTGGCTGTCCCCAGGTATCACGCGTATCAACGTGATGACCAAGTTCTGGACCGCGTTCGTGACAATCTCGGTGCTGAGCGGTGCCAGCGTGTTGCAGGGCTATATTCTTACCGAGCACCTGAATATCCCGCGCGCGCAACAGGGTACAGTTTCAGGCGAAATTTCCTTCTGGGTCGAAGTCGTCGCGATCCTGATGTTCAACCCGTTCGGGGTTCTTGCCGATCGCATTGGTCGACGGCCGGTGTTCATGCTTGGCATTGGCCTGATCGGACTCGGCTATGCGTTGATTCCGTTCGCGACCAGTTTCGAGGAATTGCTCGCGTATCGGCTGATCTACGCGGTGGGCTCGGCGGCCGCGGCAGGCACGATGGCGACGCTGACCAGTGACTATCCCCGCGAAGATTCGCGCGGGATCATGGTTGGCATCACCAGCATGTTCAACACGCTCGGCGCGATTTTCGCGGCCGGCATCGTGGCGCGGATTCCATCCGTGATGTCGGCGCAGGGATATGATGCGGTCACCGGCGGCAAGGTCATGTACCTGTTTGCCGCGGCGCTGTGTTTGATCACTGTCTTCGTGGCGCACTTCGGTCTGGCGCCCGGCACGCCGGTCGCACGGCATGAACGACCGCCGGTCAGCAAGCTGATACGCAGTGGATTGCGCGCGATGCGCAATCCGCGGATTTCACTCGCTTATGCCTGCTCCTTTGCGGCGCGTTCCGACCTCGTGATCAAAGGGTTGTTCCTCACGCTCTGGGCCATCCAGGATGGGTTCAACCAGGGCATGAATCCCGGTCAGGCGATGGCGCGCTTCGGCCTGATGCTGATCATCATGAATGGTATTGGTCTGCTGTCGGCTCCGCTTTTCGGGTGGTTCATTGACCGGGTCAACCGTGTGACGGCGATGATCGTGGCCTTGTGCTTCGCGAGCGCCGGCTACCTGTCGATGGCAGTTATTACGTCGCCGCTGGACTTTGCGATGATCCCGTTCTTCATCGTGATCCAGCTGGGCTCCGGCTTCATGATGAAGGCATCACTGGCGCTGGTCGGACAGGAAGCATCGAAGGCGGAGCGGGGCAGCACGCTGGCGATGTACGGCATGTTCGGCGCGGTCGGGATCCTGGTCTTCACGAAGTGGGGCGGCATGGCCTACGACTCCTGGGCGCCATACGCACCGTTCGTGATGGTCGGCGGTTACCAGGCTGCGCTGCTCGTGATTGCGCTGGCCATTCGCGTGATGGCACCGGGCCGCGCAGCACCACGATCCCTTCCATTCTTCAACAAGTCGTCGCTCTCGGCCATCCCTGGCCTCCGCGACACAAGGTCGTCCTGACCCGCCGCTCTCGGCCATCCATGGCCTCCGCGGCATCAGGCCGTCCCTGGCCAAGAAGAAAGGCCCCGCCGCCGAAGCGACAGGGCCCTAGAGTTTTCCCGAGGGGGTCGAACCGCAGTTTGCGAAAAACCTCGGTTCGACCCCTTGTGGATATTTACTGGCCGCCGAAGGACCACTTGGCCTGCAGGCCCCACCAGCGCGGTGCTCGGTAGGACACCTCGTTACAACCGCACAGGGTTGCGAGGTCGAAGCCCTGGATACCGGCGCGCTCATCGGTGATGTTGCGGAACAACAGGCCGATGTCGAAGACGCCGTCTTCGGTCTGCCAGCCGAGCGACGTGTTCACCAACGTGTAGCTGTCGAACTGGTCGGCATCGAAGTTACGCAGATTGTAGAAATATGAATCCGAGTAACTGAAGTCACCCTGTACCCGAGCGTAACCTCCAAACAGCGGCCACTCGTAACGAACGATACCCGCCACCTGCACCGGCGGTGCGTAGGTCGGTTCCACATCCTTACTGATCGGCCCACCGACACGGAACGGCACGTCCTGGACTTCGGCGTCGAACCAGCCGGCGCTGAACAGTATGTCCAGACCGTCTATCGGTGAAGTCTGGATTTCCAGCTCGGCGCCGACCGTTTCGGCATCGGCGTTGATCACGATGCCGCTGACACCGGTGAACAGGAAGGCCTGGTAGTCCTCGTAATCGTAGTAGAAGAACGAGCCATTGAATCTCGTCGTGCCATCGAAGAGTGTGGTCTTGAAGCCGGCCTCATAGGCGTACAGGATTTCCTCTTCGTAAGGAATCGCCGCCTCGACGCCGACGGTCGACCCCATCGGCGCTCCCGGTGGGTTGGGAATCGGCAGACCACCGGACAGCTGCGCGTTGTAACTACCGGCTTTCACGCCGCGCCGAATGCCAGCGTACAACAGCACGTCGTCGTTCGGTCGGTAGTCGACCTGGATATTCCCGGCCCATAGATCGTCCTCACGATCACGATCTTCGAAGGACGTCGGCGTATCGAAGATGCCAGACCCGGGGGTGGACTCCGTCAGCAGTGGGCCGATCAGGATCCGGGTACCGTCGCTGAAGCTGCCTTGGTGGATCTGGCGGGAATCCTGGGTTGCGTACAGCGACTGCGAGAACTCGTAATTCTTCTGCTCACGAATCAGCCGCAGGCCGCCAATCAGCGTAACCCGGTCCACGATGTCCCATTCAACCTGACCGAAAACCGAATAGGAATCCGTCTTCAGCCGTGCGTCGGATCCTGTCTCAAATGGTGACAGGAACCCGAAGGGGCTGCCAAGCGATACGGTGCTGTTGGTGGGGAACTTCAGGCCGTTCTTGGATTCCGTGTCGATGTTCAGGTAGTAGAAACCAGCCAGCCAGCGCGACCCTTCGGTACTGCCCTGGAAGCGAAATTCCTGGCTGAAGCTGCTGGCGTCCGCGCCGGCATAGTTCGCCGCCTGGTTCACGGGTGCTGAGTCGACATCGATGAACAGCAGTTTCTCGAAGTTCTTGTAGTCCGAGATCGAGATGAACTGCGACTCCTGGCCGTAATCCCACTCAATGCGCAGTTGGCCGCCATAGGCTTCGGTCTTGCCGGAGTCTGCGAAGGCAAAGTCTCCGGAGGTAGTGAAGTCATCACCGTCCGGATCCAGGTAGCCGAAAAAGTCGGTGCCTGGAGACAGCTGGTTCAGATTGTTGAAACGCCCCTGGTCTAATGTGCCGGGATTGCGAATATCGTCCGGAACGCCGTCATTGTCCTGGTCGGCGCCGCAATCCGAACCATCGGCACAAATGCTGAGCCGGCTGTCGTTAGAAGCCGTATCGATCACGTTAATCAGCTCGCCTTGGGACAGTTGCACGCCGACCTGCGGGTTGCTGCCGTCGTACACGGCGCTGGTCGGTTTGGACTGATACGGACCAGTTGCAACCTCGGTGTCGGAATAGTTGCCCGAGATCGTGAAACGCAGAGTGTCGGTGGCATCGAACTGCAGAATGCCGCGCAAGCCAAGCGTCTCATCGTCGCCGAGGTCGGCACCGGCATCGCTCCCTGGAGCATTCGGGCCGAAACTGTTGTCACCGCCGAGAATTGTGCCAGCACCGAAGCGCTGCGCAACAGAATCTGACTCGCTCCGGTACAGGTTCACCAGGTAGGGATCCTGTTTGTTATACAGCATGGCAACGCGGGCACCGACCCTGTCCGTCATCGGACCGCCAACGGCAGCTTCCACCCGCACTGAGTCCGGATCGCCGGTGACGTCGTAGAGGCCGTAGGTGGCATCGACGAAACCTTCCCAGTTGTCCATGTTCGGCTTGCGGCTGATGTACTGAATCAGACCACCCGTTGCGTTCCGACCGAACAGCGTGCCCTGCGGGCCCTTCAGGATTTCCACGCGTTCGATATCGAACACGGTGAATGTCTGGGCGTTCGCAATCGGGATGTAACCTTCGTCGAGGTAGACCGCGTTCGGCGCTTCGATAATGTCGTTGAAGTCGTTCTGCGTGACGCCGCGGATCGAGAATTGTGTGTTCTGACCGGCGAGATTACCGCTGATGTGCACGTTGGGCACAAAAGTTGCGATGTCGATACTTTGCTGGACGTTCAGCGCGCGTATCTGGTCGCCGGTGAAGGCACTGATCGCGATACCGACGTCCTGCACGTTCTGTTCGCGTTTTTGCGCGGTAACCACGACGTCTTCGAGCACCGCCGCATTGACCGGTACGGCCAGGATCACGGCAAGTGCTGGGATCAGCAGATACGCTGACCAACGATACTTATCAGACATTACAACCCCCTCGAATTGTCGCTACCGCGAAGGCACAACAGATGCTGCCAGCCCGGGTAGCGCCGCTTACGCTAACAGCAGCACGCGGCTCACTGTACACATTATTGGCACACGTGTTGGCTTTTTTGGCACGCGTCTACGTCTCAATGGCAAGTTCCAGTCGACTCGTCCGGACCGCACTGCGTCCCAAGACTGCCCAACAGTCTGCAAAGGCAGCGCTAATCTACTGAAAAAACACCAGTTTGACAATAAATGCCTGAGCTCGTTCGGCCTTCATCGGGGACCAGAATCCGGGTCGCGACTGGCGGATCGTGGACGCCTGCGGCGGTACGCAATGTGGCATTTCTGCAACATTCGAAAAAAGACACAGGTGGCTGAGGGGCCCCGGGATCGATCCGGCCGCGACCGGCAATCGGGTATGCTCGCGCGTATGGCTCTGATTCAGCGGGTATTTACGGCGTTCCTCGCGACGTGCCTGCTGGCGGCTGCGCCTGCGGGCGCGGCGCCTGACTTCCGCCTCAAGCTTCATCATACGCTGCCTCCGGTCGCCCCGGCTCACCATGCGATGCTGGTGCCGTGGGCCCGCAAGGTCGAGGCTGATTCCGGCGGCCGGCTCGCCATTACCGTCTACCCCGCGGGTCAACTGGGCGGCCAGGCGCCGCAACTGATGGATCAGGTTCGTGATGGGGTCGTCGACATTGTCTGGGCGCTGACCGGTGCCACGCCCGGGCGGTTTCCCCGGATCGAAGTTTTCGAGATGCCTTTTCTAAATGCGCACCCGGTGGTCGTGAACCTCGCGCTCTACGACTTCGTGCGCCGGTATCCGGAAGAGTTCGCCGAATACAAACTGATTGCAATTTTTGTCCACGCCGGCCAGGCATTGCACAGCCGCGTGCCAATCCGGCGAACGGCCGACCTGCGCGGCATGAAGTTCCGCATTCCCAGTCGCCTATCAGGCTGGATCGTCGAAGCCATGGGTGCCGTGCCGCTGGGCGCACCGGTGTCCAAAACCCCGGAGTTGTTATCCAAGGGTATTGTCGACGGTGCCTTCCTGCCGTTCGAAGTCGTACCCGCAGTGAAAGTGGACGAACTCGTCGACTATCACATCACGCTCGATAATCCGCGTTCCGATCGCTTCAACACGCAGGTGTTCGTGATCGCGATGAACCTGAAGAGTTATCGGGCCTTGCCGCCAGACCTCAGGGCGGTAATCGATCGCAATGCCGGCGAGGAGACCGCGCGCTGGCTGGGAGAACTCTGGGTCGAGAACGAACGACCCGGACTGGAATCCTCGGCGGCATCGGGTAAGTTGTCGCGCCTGCCGCCGGACGAGGTCGCGAAGTTGCGGGATCTGGTGGAGAAGCCGGTACAGGCGCGCTGGTTCGAGCTGGTTGCGCGCAAGGGACTCGATGGCCCGGTTCTGCTCGCCGAGGCCGAGGAGTTGATTCAGCGTCGGCTGGCAGAGTTCTCCTCGCGGACGGCGGCGCGGTGAACGGTTTTCGGCACGTCGTGGCGAAGCTGTCACGCTGGTTTGCGCTGGCCGGCGGCAGTTTGCTGGCCGCAATGGCCACGCTCGTCGTGATCAGCGTGCTCGGACGGGTCCTGATCGGCCGGCCGGTGCCGGGTGATTTCGAAATCGTCGCCACGGGCACGGCGATATCAGTGTTCCTGTGCCTGCCATGGTGCCAGCTTCAGCGCGGCAACCTGATCGTCGATCTGTTCCTGGCCAGGCTATCGCCGCGCGTCGTCGCCTGGCTGGACCTGTTGTCGGCCGCACTCCTGGGATTGCTCGCACTGCTGTTCGCGTGGCGCATGGCGCTGGGCTGGCGTGATGCGATCGCCTATCAAGATGTGTCGGTGATTCTCGGCTTCCCGTTATGGTGGGCTTACCCGTTCGCCGTCGGTTCGTTCCTGTTGCTGGCCTGCGCCTGCGTGGTGACGGCGACTCGCGGGGTCGAGAGGCAGTCGACATGATGGCAAGCGGGGCCGCTGTACTCGGCCTGGGCATCCTGCTTGTCCTGCTGGTGCTGCGCGTGCCGCTGGGCCCGGCCATGCTGCTGGTCGGCATGGGTGGTTACATCGCGCTCGCTGGTCCCGAACCGCTGCTGAACTACATGAAGACTGGCGCGTATTGGCGGTTTGCGTCCTATGATTTTTCCGTAATACCGATGTTCCTGCTGATGGGACAACTTGCGGTGCGTTCGGGTATGAGCACGCGGCTGTTTGATGCAGCGAACGTATTTCTGGGTCATCGCCGCGGTGGCGTCGCGATGGCAGCCGTCGGCGGCTGCGCCGCATTCGGTGCCATTTGTGGCTCGTCGCTGGCGACCGCCGGCACCATGTCGCGGGTTGCCTATCCGGAATTGCAACGCTATCGCTACTCGGGTGCGTTGGCCACCGGATCACTCGCGGCCGGAGGTACGCTCGGCATTCTGATTCCGCCATCCGTCGTGTTGATCATCTACGCGGTTGCAGTGCAGGCGAACATCGTCACGATGTTCGAAGCGGCGCTGATTCCCGGGCTGATCGCGCTCGCCGGTTATCTGCTGACCATTGCAATCTATGTGCGCATATCGCCGAGCGCCGGTCCGGTCGGGCGGCGCTTTGACTGGTCCGAGCGGTTACAGGCGCTGCTCGAGACCTGGCCGATGATTGCGCTGTTCCTGCTGGTCATCGGCGGTATCTATATCGGCTGGTTCAATCCGACTGAAGCTGCGGCCATCGGCGCGTTTGGTGCAGCGTTGCTGGCCTGGTTGCGCGGCGGCCTCGACCGGGAGGGTTTGATCGAGTCCGTGCTGGAAGTGGCGCAGGCCACCGCCATGATTTTCATCATTCTCCTGGGCGCGGACTTCCTGAATATTTTCCTGGCGCTGGCCGGCTTCCCGGCCTGGGTGGCGGAGCAGGCCGCCAATAGCAGCCTCAGCCCGTACCTGATCCTGACCTGCATGATCCTGTTCTATTTCGTGCTCGGGTGTTTCATGGACAGCCTGGCAATGATCTTCCTGACCGTCCCGGTATTCTGGCCGATCATTGCCGGCCTCGACTTCGGACTGCCGCCCGGCGACTTGCAGATCTGGTTTGGTATTATTGTGCTGGTCGTCGTTGAACTGGGATTGATTACCCCACCAGTGGGCCTCAACGTTCTCATTATCAATGCTGCCGCGCCGGGCGTGACGCTGCGTGAAACTTTCATCGGTACGCTCCCGTTCCTGTGCTCTGAAATCCTGCGCGTGGTCTTGCTGGTGCTGTTCCCGCCGATCATCTTATTCCTGCCTCACTTGCTGAACTGAACCCTCGTGCGCTGGCAGGACATCGACGTCGTCATTGAAAAGCAGCTCGGCGATCAGCAATTCGCGTGCCAGCGCGGTTGTGCCTGGTGTTGCCATCAACTGATTGTCCTGACCCATTGGGAAGATGGGCGACAAATCCTGGCCGCAGCTCGTGGACGCCTGACGCCCGAGGAGTTCGGTGTTTTCGAACGGCGGATCCGTGACCAGGCGCAGGCGATTACCAAGATGGGTCATGCGGCCGCCGAAGCGCTGCAATGGACCTGCCCGTTGCTGAAAGACGGCGAGTGTGTGGTCTATGACCTGCGGCCGGTTGCCTGCCGGAGCGTGTTCAGCACCGATGCCGCAACCTGTCAGGCCATGATGGAAGCCGAGGATTTCGATGAACTGACTGACTCACAACAGTCAGTCGCAAACGAAATCGGGAAGCGCGCCTTTGATTTGCAGATAGCGATCAACGACCAGCGACCAGTCGACGGCCCAATTGAATTGCGCGTCCTGTTGACGCGCCTGCTCGACGAGATCGACTGATCTAGTGGTCGCTGCGCGGTCGGGGATAGCGGCCCATGGAAAGCAGTAGGCCGATAGCAACGACCAGGCCGCCGGCCGCGACGACGAGTACCGGTTGATAGCTGCCAAGCAGATCGAAACTCCGGGCATAGGTCAGCGGCGCCAGTCCCGACGCGACGGTAAAGAAGGCGTAAATGCCGCCGAACACCGCGCCGTAATGACGCACGCCGAAGTAACGGCTGGTGAGATAAGCCAGCAGGTCGAGTTCTGCACCGGCGGCGAGACCCATCAGTACCGCGGCGAGCAGCGCGACTGATTCCGTTGTTGCCAGGTTAGCGAGCATCAACAGCGCGGCGACCGGCATGGCGAAGAACAGCAGCGCGACGGCCGGCGCCCAGATGCGATCTACCAGGAAACCGGCCAACAGCCGGCCACAAATCACGGCAATACCGAGCACACCGGCGATTTCCGCCGCCCGGATCGGTGTAATGCCGGCATCGACCATGAACGGCACGAAGTTCGGGATCATGCCGATCAGGCACAGCGTAATCAGCATTAACGCGCCGCCCAGCGCCCAGAATTTGTAAGACCGCATCGCTTCCCGCCGCGTCAGCCCCCAGCTCTGCAGCATATTGTGTGGATCATCCGCGCTCTGTTCGGCCGGTTTCAGCCGGAACAGCAGCAACACGATGGGCAATGCAACCAGCAGCGCCGTGAGCCCAATGCCGAAATAGGCCCAACGCCAGCCGAATTCGTCGATCAGGAACTGCACGTAGGGTGGTGCCAGGGTCGCCGTGATGCCGGTGCCGGCCATCGTCAAACCAATAGCGAGGCCGCGGTTCCTGAAGAACCAGCTATTCACGACTGTGGTCCAGGTGACTGGCAGACTGCCGGCTGCGCAGATCGCGAGCCCCGCAAAGCTCAGGTACCACAGCCACAGCGAGCCGGGGTTCATCGACAGCACGCCGTACATTGCCGCGTGGCCGACCAGCCCGGCGATACCGACGACTCGTGGTCCCAGTTTGTCCACCAGGGTGCCAATGGTCGGGGCGGTTACCAGCCCGAGCAGCTGCATCGTGGTGAAGCCAAGGAAAAAATCGCCGCGTGACCAGCCGAACTCTGTTGTGACCGGTCCGGCGAACAATCCCTGGGTATAGAAGGTGATGGATAGCAGCCCGCAGGCCGTGCCGAGCACGCAGGCGAGCAGCGGTCCCCAGCCTTGTCTGAATTCGTCGATCGCTCGGCTCAATCGGTCAATGCCACGCTCGCGGAGCAGGTTACCATCAATCAGGTAGAGCGGGCGTATCGCAAACGGGGGAGGAAATAAAAAGTGAGTACTTCCGGCAAGGACCTGCGCAGCTTCCTGGAGCAGGTGTCCCATCGAATGGGCATCGTACGCAAAGCGGTCGACGTCAAGACGGAAATTGGCGAACTGTGCTCGCAGAGTGACGATCCGCTGTTGTTCGAGCACCTGAGCCACCATGACGACTTCCGGCTGGTCGATCGTTTGCTCGGTGATCGCGAATTGCAGAGCATTGCGCTCGGCTGCGAACCGGCCGCGGTCATTCCGCATTACGCGGCGCAGACGGCCGCCGGACCGGGGCCGACCGAGACGGTCAACGGCGGGCCAGTCAAAGACATTGTGTGGACCGGTCACGGAGCCAGCCTGTACAAGTTGCCGGTGCCGATTCCCAGTGAAGGCATCGATGTGCCGCACCTGGATCTCAAGCCCAAGGACTTCCAGTCACCGGTGATCAGTGGTTCGGTCGCGATGACCCGGCATCCGGAATCAAGAGTGCACAACTGCTTTTTCACGATGGCCAAGGTCGTTGGGGAGCAGCGCGCGCAGTGCTACATCTTTTCGCCGCATACCTGGCAGAACATCGCGGCCTGGGGTGAACGCGGCGAACGTGCGCCGATGGCGCTGGTTATCGGTTGTCACCCGGCCGTGGAACTCGGGGCCGCGTATACAGGTCCGCATCCAGGTTTCAGCGAGCTGCAGGTGGCCGCCGGTCTGCTCGGTGAGCCGATTCCGCTGGTCGAATGCGAAACCGTTGATCTGCAGGTGCCCGCTAACGCAGAGATCGTGATCGAGGGGTTCATCGATCCTGAAACCGCGCCGTATCTGTGCACGGCAGCGCATACCGATACGCATGCGCCGTTTTTCTCCGAGGAACCATTTTTCGATGTCACTGGCATCACCATGCGCGGCGAGCCGATCTACCGGCACATCCAGCCGACGCGCTTTACTGATCACCACGCGATCTGCGAATTCATTATCGCGCCAATGCTGTTCAACGTGTTGCAGGCGAAAGGCATCAACGTGCACGATGTGCACGTGCCCTTGCGCTCGGCGCTGAACTGCGGCGTGATCCAGATGACGGCGAGCGTCAAAGAAGAAGTCCGCGAGGCCTTGCAGACCGGCATGACGAACCCGTTCTTCCCGCGCCTGACGGTCGCAGTGGACCAGGATGTCGACATCTACGATGTGAACGACTTGCTCTACGCGTTATCGATCCGCGTCGACCCCGCTACGGATATTCACACGCTGGAGGGGATTCGGTCGTTCAACCTGGAACCGCAGAGCACGAAAATCCCGGGTCTGCCGCCGGAGGCCTTGCTGCGTTCCGGTAGTCGGTACGGCATTGATGCGACTAAGCCACCGGTCACGGATCCCGCAGAGCGTATCCAGTTCGAACGGCTGACGGCCCGAGGTCACGGCCGCGTGCGGTTGCAGGATTACCTCGACGATTGAGCGGCGGTCGGAGTTGGGTCAGGATGGGGGCGTTTCCCTGTTGCCTAGCAGCGCGCGCAAGACGGGACCGGTCTCGTGCCCGTTACGCTTCATCGCCTCGATCTCCTCGATTGGATCGAACCAATCTGTAATCGCGAGCTTATGCGACGGCCGCGAGCCCATACGTTGGTACCAGTCTGCGACCGCTGGCCGATGATCCCATAACCAACCAAGTTGCAGGCAATCCAATCGCGTGACGTAAGGCGCGAAACTGATATCTGCGAGGGAGAACGTCTCGCCGGCCAGCCAGGGCTGTCCCTTAAGGGCGGCCTCCATGTCGGCAATGGCCTTGTCGAAGGTCCGCAGAGCTGCGCGTAGCGTGCTGGCGCTTATACCGGTGGCCTCCAGCAGGTCCCTCAGCCGGCCGGGCGCCGTAGGTTCCGGATCAGTCGCCATCGCCATGCCCGGAGTAAACCGCTCCACGGCTTTCGGCAGGCCGGGCCGGCCGGCAATCACGAAAGTCAGTGCTGCGGTGGCGGGGAAGTGGAGTCCCTCGTCGATACGCTTGGTCCAGTTGCGCATCCATGCGCGGCTGGCGGCGTCTGTTGGCGCGAGGTCCGGACCGTCGAAGGCATCCTGGATGTATTCGCAGATGACCGTCGATTCGACGATGACAGTGTCATCGTGGATCAGGGTCGGGACGACGCCTTTGGGGTTCAGAGACAGGTATTCGGGGGTATGTGATTCGCCGGCGCGGATATCGACGTAACGCCCTTCCCAGTCGATGCCTTTCTCGGCGAAGGCCATGCGGACCTTGGCGGCACAGACCGACATGCCGTGGTGATACAGCACCGGCTTCATAGTGTCAGGCCATGCCGAGACGCTGTTTCAGGGTGCCGATACCCCAGCCGCGGCGGTGGATGTACACCCAGGGCAGCATGGCCAGCGGTATGGTCATCGCATAGGTCAGCACAAACAGCGAGAACTCGGGTCGCCGCAGCAGGACCTGCGAGATGAGTATTGCCAGCACGACGTTTTGCAGACCTACCTCGATGCTGATGGTAAAGCGGGTATCGTTGTCCAGCTTCATAAACTTGGCGCTCGTGTAGCCGATCGTCATTGCGGCGATGGCAAATAGCACTGCCGGCAAGAAGTTTTCCGCGACGCTGTCCTGCACCCGGCCGAAATTCGTCGCGATGACGAGGGACATGTGGAATATCAGCAGCACAAAGGCGAGCAGGTTGGCCTGAGGTTGGCGCCGGACCGCGAATTCCGTAAAACGTGCCCGAATCCACATGCCGATTCCTACCGGTAGAATCGCCAGCATGAAGATCTGGGCCACGGTTTTCAGCACCGGCAGATCGATATCCGCGTTCTCCCCGGCGAACAACAG
Organism: Gammaproteobacteria bacterium; assembly: GCA_030066665.1. GTDB lineage: Bacteria > Pseudomonadota > Gammaproteobacteria > Steroidobacterales > J054. The sequence continues at coordinate 14,188 of JASJBD010000035.1, read as the reverse complement.
GATCCCCAGGGTGGCAATGGTCGGAGTCGTGACCAGGGCCAGCACGCCGTTAATTGCCGTCAGCGTGACTGACAGGTTGGCATTGGCGCGCGCGAGGTAGACGAAAGTATTGGAGAGCTGGCCCCCCGGACAGGCTGACAGCAAGACGATGCCGATTCGCGTCACCAGGTCATCGGTAATTGCCGCTGCGACAATGAATCCCATCATCGGCAGCAGAATGATCTGGCCAACGATCCCCGTGAGGGCTGCCTTGGGATAAATCAGCAGTCGCTTGAAGTCAGCCGGCGCCAGGGAAGTCCCGACGCAGATCATGATCATGAATACCGTTGCCGGTACCAGTATCAGGATCGATGAAGATACGCCGGGATCCATACCCCGATTCTAATATCAAAGCAGCCATGGCAATTCAGCGACCCGCTTCTCCAGCCATCTTTTCTGGTCTTCCGTGATATTGACCAATGGCGTTCGAACTCGCTCGTTACTGATGAGACCCATGAGCTTCAGCCAGTACTTCCAGTAGCCGACCACATAGACGCCGCGACGGTAGTTCTCCCAGAAGAAGTCGTTCAACAATTGTCGGCCTGCTTCGACCTCGTTGTACTTGGCGATGCCTTCTTCCCAATTCCCATCCATGATGAGCCTGGTGTAGTCCCGAATGGGCTGGTAGCTCGGCGTCTGCAACAGGTAAAGATGCCAACAGCAGCAGAGCACAGGGTTCTGCATGATCTTCATTTCCCAGGGCCAGTGATCTTCCAGTGGATTGCTGACCCAGATTTCATAGTTGGCTTCGCGTTCGGCTTCCCAGCACCACATCTGGTCCGGTCGACCGTCTTTTACGCCGACGATATTTGGAATTTCGCGCGCGAGCTGGCCCAGGGTCTTCGCCGTGACCAGGTGGGACAACGGGCTGTCGTAGAACACGACGCCGATATCGAAATGATCACAAACATAGTGCCACCACTCGGCTACCGCCTCGTCGGTAGATGCCTGCAAGTAAGGAGAGATAATCGATACGAGGTCGGCGCCGGTTTCCTCGGCATGCCGAGTAAGCTCGATACAGTCCTTAGCAACGTGGTGGGCCGTCTGGACGATAACAGGGATTTCGCCGCCCACTTCATCGACGACGATTTCGGCGACCCGCTTGCGTTCGTCGACGGTAAGGGAATTGAATTCGCCCACATTGCCGGTGATGAAAATGGCATCCGACTTCACGTCTTTCACGTACCGGACCAGGTTGCGCAGATCCTTCTCGTGAATTTCGAGATCCTCGTCAAACGGCGTGGGAATCGTGGATACGAGTTTGCCCCGGAAGGCTTCATACGCCCATTTCTTAGCTTCGTGCTTGCTGCCGTATTTCATTTCTCTAACGCCTCGAATTAAGAGTCTTGATGCTGGCTCGCGGGACCAATGCCGGCCACCGTGGGTATATTATTATCTAATAGCACTTGCATTTGCAAGTGTAGAAGCATATATTATTGCATCTGCCACGCAGTTACAGCGGTGAAGGAAGCGGGTGCTACTTGATCGCGACGCAGAAATCCGGATTTTCGGTGGGGAACAAAGTTGACAAATCAGAGACTTACGCGAATTAGACCAGCTCTTGCTCTGACGATGAGTGTGTCGTGGCTAGCATCAGCCAGTGCGCAGGCGGTTCTTGACGACATCGTGGTCACGGCGCAGAAACGGGTCGAATCGCTGCAGGAAGTGCCAATCTCCATCAATACAGTTGATGGGGACTCGATTCAGAATACCGGTATAGAGCGGCTGGAAGAGTTGACTGCTCAATTACCGAATATCACCGTGACGCAGACAGCCACCGGCGACCAGCTCTATATACGAGGCATTGGCTCCGGAACGAATACTGGTTTCGAGCAGTCAGTCGGCACCTTTATAGACGGCGTCTATTTCGGGCGCGATGCGCAGTCGCGTTCCCGGTTCTTCGACGTCGAGCGCGTCGAAGTGCTGCGGGGTCCTCAGAGTACCTATTTTGGCCAAAACACGATCGCAGGTGCGTTGAACATCACCACGCGTAGACCGGGTGAAGCGCTGGAGGGCTATGCGAGCGCCCTGTATGAATTCGAACAGGAAGAAGTAATCCTGTCCGCGGCTGTGGGCGGACCGCTATCCGACACTTTCGGTCTACGTGTCGCTGGCCAGTACTCCGGCATGAAAGGCTGGGTCGAGAACGTCACCCTTACTAATGCTCGTGACGAACCCGATACAGAGAACTACATTGGCCGATTCACGGGTGTATGGACACCGACGGACCAATTTGATGCGACCGTGAAGCTTGAGTTCGGCAGATTCGATGAAGATGGTCGGACTTTGCAAGCCGACGATTGCCCACCGCCTGCGCCATTTGCGCCCGGTACTGCCTGCGGCCTGTCTCTAGGCCCGGGCTCAGCATTTGGATTTGATGGGGTCTTGAATGACAAGAAATCATCAGGTGTCGTTGGTGGGCTAGGGAGTGGTGCAATACCGGAATTCGGTGAACAGGATACTGCTTTGGCGACCCTCACTGTGGATTACGAGGTCGCGGAGCATGTATTGACATCACTGACTGCCTACAGCGGCTATGAGCTGAAACGGGCGGTGGATCTGGATGTCGGTCCGCTGAGCTTCGTTAACTTCACCGATGACAACGAATATGATCAGATCAGCCAGGAATTGCGGATCGCGTCGCCAGTCGGGAGGACTTTCGAATACCTGGCGGGGCTCTATTTCCAGAGCAGTGACCTGAAGATCGCCGAACGAACTTTCGTCGCGCTACCACCGCCGGCTGGTGGTCCGGCCGAGCAGTTCACGAATTTCGATCAGGATGAGGAATCCTTGTCGGTATTTGGGTCGTTGACCTGGAATATTACGGATAGTTTGCGGGGCACCGTTGGACTCCGTTATACCGAGGTTGAAAAAGAGTTGATTCGCTCGCTGCTGTTAGGCGACCCTGCAACGGGTCAACCGGATTTCGCCCGATTTCCGCTCGGCGTACAATCGCCACCACCGTTTGCGGCGATTCCGCATATCGACAACAAATATAAGCGTAAGGACGACGATACCGTACCGTCGTTTAACATTCAGTACATGTTTAACGATGACATTATGGTCTACGGTAGCTATGCCGAAGGCTTCAAGGCCGGTGGCTTCGATCAGCGGGCAGCGGATCCTGATCCAGCGAACGTTGCGTTCGATCCGGAAACCGTCAAGTCCTACGAACTAGGTGCCAAGACCGCGCTGTTTGATGGTGCGATGACTTTGAATATCGCCGGGTTCATCAGTGAGTATAAGGACCTACAGGTTAGTGTGTTCACGGGTGTCGGTATTGTATTTTTCGTGGATAACGCGGCCGAGTCCACCACCCAGGGCATCGAAATCGATTGGAACTGGGCAGCAACGGAAAATCTCACATTCAAAGTGGCGGCTTCCTATCTGGATGCTTCCTATGACTCATTCCCGAACGGCCCTTGTAGTTTTCTTGATACTCAGGCCGGTGTCGGCAACTGTCCGGTCAGCCGCGACTTCAAAGGTGAGAACCTGACGTTCGCGCCGGATTACAGCGGATATGCGGACGCCGAGTATATCTGGCCATTATCCTCAGATCTCGAGCTCCTATTGAACTTGAACGTGGTCTTTTCCGACGAGTTCGACGTAATCTCGGACAACGATGTCCGGCTGCGGCAGGATTCCTATGCCAAGTTGAATGCACGAGTCGCCCTCAGCGGCGGTGGCGGCATATGGGAGATCGGCCTGGTGGGTCGTAATCTCAATGACGAGGAGACCTCCCACTTTGGCAATGACATGCCGACGAGTCCATCGTCGACTTTCCGATTCCTGGATCGAACCCGTAGTATCGCAATCCAGGGTCGGTACAACTTTTGATCATTGGAGGCTCTGCCGGTCCTTAAAACCCCCGAGGCCGGCGGAGCCGTTTTCCCGGAACCAACTTAAGTCACGAGACGGCGAACGGAGAGCGATAGACATTGTCTTTCATGGTTTTCAGCATCCGCAATAACGCTTTTCGGTCCGGGTCGGATAGATCCTGCAGTGCAAACTCGAGCTGTCGGGCGACGACCGGCATGATGGACCGGTAGGTCTTGTGGCCTTCTTTGGTCAGCTTGATCTTGGTATAGCGCTGGTCCTGATCGTCACGCATTCGGCTGATCAGCTCCCGATTTTCGAGCGACTTCAACAAGCGACTGAGTGTTGATACCTCGATGAGGCATTCCTCGGATATTTCACTGATGGCAAGTTCACCGTGATCGTGCAACACGAATATCACTCGCCACTCGGACGGATTGATCTTGAGGGGACGAATGGCTTCCTGAATCCGACGCTGACTCTCCGCGACGACGTGGGACATGTAATAGAACGGGTAGTCATCGAGCCACAGAGATTTGCGATCGGTCTTCATACGTCTTTTAGCGGGTGCTGCCATGGTCGCCAGGATCCTTCAAAAGCTCAATTAATACTGGCAAAAGTCCGGTATTTTTACAAATAAATGCCTCTCACATGGCCGAAAAACGAACAAGAATGGCTGAATCTGTGGCGCTCACCGTCGGGAGCTAAAGATGCCAACTGCAGACGCCGCCAGATTACCCCGGCCCCTGCAGCAGGCCGGCCGGCTTTATCCGGGAGCAGTTGTTTCTATCCTGCTCGCGCTCGCGGCTTACGCTCTATCGGAACAATACGGCGCGCCAATCATGCTACTTGCGTTGCTGCTCGGCATGGCGATAAGTTTCTTGGGCGAAGATGCGCGCTGCGGCCCAGGCATTGATTTCTGTGCGACGTCGGTACTGCGGCTCGGCGTAGCCTTGCTCGGTCTGCGCATCACGGCGAGTCACCTGCTAGATCTGGGTTGGTTGCCAGCGATGCTGGTGGTTGTTGCGGTCGTCCTGACGACGGCCTTTGGAACTCTGTTGGTCAGACCGCTGCGCCTGAGTACCGAGTTGGGCGTCTTGACCGGCGGCGCCGTCGCAATTTGTGGCGCATCGGCGGCGATCGCAATCTCCGCGGTACTGCCGAAACGTGAGAATGCCGACAAAGAGCTCGTGTTTGCCATTGTTGGTGTCACCGCGCTCAGCACGCTGGCAATGATCATCTATCCTGCTATCGCTGGATCGCTGGGTCTTGGCGACGAGGAGGCGGGCGTATTTCTGGGTGGCACGATTCACGACGTCGCCCAGGTCGTCGGCGCAGGTTACTCGATATCGGGGAAGGCGGGGGATCTTGCGACGATCGTCAAGTTGTTACGCGTCGCCATGTTGGTACCGATGGTGTTCGCCCTGATGTTTTTGTTTCAGCGCGCTGCCGCTGGTGTCAGCGGACGTGCCGCGACTTTCCCGGCATTCCTGCTGGCTTTTGTCGGCTTCGTAATTATCAACAGTTTCGGACTGATACCTGCTCTCATCGTCGATGCCGGCGTTGCGCTATCGCGCTGGTGCCTGGTGACAGCAATTGCGGCCGTGGGGATGAAGACCGCGCTGCGCGAGGTCTCCAAAGTTGGCTTCGCACCGGTGGTATTGATGGTGCTGGAGACGGCGTTTATTGCCGGTGTCGTCCTGACCGGTTATATGCTGATTCCAGAGCTGATATAACTCACGTGTCTCTCGTGCAGGGTGCCAATCTGGTAAGCACTCTGCCCGCTGGGGCATCGTCTCAATCAGCGGCCTATCCTATAGTAATGGCCTCATGAGCGGCGTCGAATTTCACCTAGGGATACTGCCCAATCGCAGCCTGCCGGAGTGCGTCCGGCTGGGTCAGCTGGCAGAGGAGCTGGGCTACGCCGGGTTCTGGGTGGCCGATTCCCACTCAGTTTTTCGCGATGCGTATATGGTGCTGAGCAACACCGCGGTTGCGACCAGTCGCATCAAGCTGGCGTCGGGTGTCACGCCGACGCCGACGCGCCATCCGGCCGCGCTCGCCAATGCCTGGGCGACGCTGCAGGAATTATCCGGGGGCCGCGCGATGCTGGGTTTGGGCGTCGGCGACAGCGCGGTGCGGAATCTCGGTCTTAAGCCGGAGAAGCTCGCCGTTTTTGAAAAGAAGCTCACGACGATTCGTGCATTAATCCGCGGTGAAGCAGTTGAGTACGACGGGCACGAGTTGCGTATGCCCTGGTCCGATTACGACGTGCCGATCATCATGGCATGTTCCGGGCCGAAGTCGTTGCAACTCGGCGGGCGCATTGCGGACGGCATTTTGTTTCAGGTCGGTTCCGATCCAGCCTTCGTCCGCTACGCGTTGGACAATATCCGGCGGGGTGCGGAGGAGGCCGGACGAAATTTCGACGACCTGAAACTAATCATGCGTATTGCCTGTTCGGTTGGTGCAGACCGCGATGCGGCACGCGAGGCGGTGAAAGGTTATGCGTCAGTCGCTGCGGGCACGACTTTTACCACGGTGTCGCGCGAATACTTCGACGACGATCTGTATGAAGAACTGGCACGCTTCAAGGCCGAATACAACTACCAGGAACACGGCAGTAGCGACGCGAAGCATAAGGAGCTGTTGACCGATCGGATTCTCGATGCGATAGCCATTGCCGGGACGCCGGAAGAGGCGATTCCGCGGTTCCAGGCAATCGCCGACATGGGCGTGGATGGGTTCTGCTGGACTGCCGGCATGCCGGAACCGGAACCCTTCATTCGCAATTTCGCCGAGAAAGTCATGCCGGCGGTGCGTCGCTGACGAGCCGGTGGCCACCCCGGTCACACTGGGCTTCAAGGCCTTCGATATACACGAACTGGCCTGCCACGCGATTGCCGAGGAGGCGGGGCTATACGAACGCTCCGGCCTGGCGCCGCAACTCGCCGATATTCGCAGCAGTGTCGGCAACCAGCTGCCTGATGACGGTTTGCAGGTTGCCTGCGGCGCGGCGCTGGCCGCATGGCTCAGCGGTGCTGATGCGCGCGTGGTCTTCGTCGCCAGCGAGCGACCCATGTTCTGGCTCTATGCCGACGAGTCTGTCAGTGACTGGGATGCGTTGCGCGGCGCGACGGTCGCCGGTTATCCGGAAGCTGCGCCGCCCGCAATGTTCTTCGGTCGAATACTGCAGGATCACGGTCTGGATAGGGCGGACGTCGCGATCACGCCAGCGCCGAGCGATACCGATCGCCTGGCTATGCTGTTCGATGGCAAGGCGCAGGGTGCGCTGGTGAGTTCGGCCACGCCAGGAACCGAGCTCGCGTCGCAAGGGCTGTGGCCGCTGTGTTTTTTTGGCGATGAGCTGCAGGTCGCCACCACCGGACTCGCAGCCACCGCGGAGTTTTGCGCGCGCGAGCCGCAACTCGTTCGCGAGCTCTGTGCCTGTTTTGCTGACGCGCTGGACATTATTCATGGCGACCCCGTTCGGGCCGCTGCGATTCTGCGGGCGTCTGAACTACCTGGCGACGCAACCGGCGAATGGTCGGCAGGCATTCTTGCGCGTTGCTATACGCGTGACGGCAGGATTTCTTCCGCTGCAGCGGAGAACGGCGCGGCAGTTCTCGCGCATGCGCTACAGATCGAAAATCCGCCCCCGGTGTCAGAGCTCTACGATCTTTCCTACCTGGTTTAGTCGGCGCGCCGCCAGAGCTGATACACGCCGACGCCCTCGGCATTCGGTTCAGTGTCCATGTACATGATTTCCTGCGGCGTCACCTTGATGACATTCAGCCGCAATGCCGAGCGCTCGAGCGTGATGCCCACGGGGTTATATTTCTGAAAGTACCCGGCGTAGCGCGGGTCGGTCCCCTCGATCAACTCGGCTGTGCCACGCAGCTGGGCACTTCGCCAGCGCATCTGGCCGCTGTCGGCCTTCCACGAAATGTAACGCACGGCGCTGATGGATGGGTTGTCCCGCAGGTGTCCCAATTTCTCGGTGCCTGTCTCCGACAGTACGATGAAGACCTTCTCGTCCTGGTCCAGTACCATGTCAACCGGTGTTGCCAGGGGTTCGTCGTCGACGACTGTCGCCAGCGCAAAAGTCTGTGCGCCGGGCACGAAGGCGACGATGCGGTCCCAGATCTCGTCCTGGCTCAGACTGGGCGAATTGTTGACGCTCTGTCGCGTGGCCGATGTCATCCCGTCATAGCTCACCTCATGGCACTCGCCGCAGGTCATGCCCTGCTGGTAGGGCGGGTGATTCGCACTCTTGACCTCGTCGCCCTTCAGCGGCGGGCCGGCAACGATGCCTTCCATCGTCATGGGCTCGAAGCCGAAGTCGACTCCTTCCTGTTGTTCTTCTTCGTGGCTGCCTGCCTGCAATGAGCCGGCGCACAGCAATGCGCCTATTGTCAGTGCCGCGATAGTCTCGAATAACGATTTCTTGTTGATCATTCCGGTCCCCGGTTGTCGCCGTCGCAATAGCCCACAATTAGGCCGGACTGAAAAAACCTGTCAATAGGTTATTACCGTTACCATTAGAATCGCGCGTGAGAATTGGCGACGGAATAGTGGAACAAACAATGAATGCTTCGAAAACGAGTCTCCTGACGACGCTGTGGTTGATGGCGATGTTTGTCGCAGCCGACGTGCACGCAGGCGCGCACGATCGGCAACCGGGCGCCGATGAGTTGCTGGTCGATCCGACCAAACGCACCGGCATCACGGGCACGGTACTGATTACCGGCGCGAATCGCGGCATTGGCCTGGCGATGGCCCGGAACTATGCCGAACGTGGCTGGCGGGTCATCGCGACCGCGCGCAAGCCGAACAAGGCGGCCGAACTGAACGAGTTGGCGGGTCGTAACAAAAAGGTCAGCGTGGAGCGCCTGGATGTGCTCGACCCCGCGCAGATCGATGCGCTGGCGACGAAATATCAGGGCGAACCGATCGATGTGCTGTTCAATAATGCTGCAATACTCGGGGATCCAAATGGCCAGGTCCTCGGGCAATACGACCACGAACTTTTCAAGCGCGTACTGGACACGAACACCGTGGGTCCGCTCCGCATGGCCGAGGCCTTCCTGGGGCACGTGGCGGCCAGTGAGCAGAAGAAAATCGTTGGCATGACCAGCGGACAGGGTTCGATCGAGCTGATGGGCCGCACCCCGCGGTTCCAGTTCTACAACGCGAGCAAGTCGGCCCTGCACATGACCATGCGTGCTGTGGGATCACAGGCGAAAGACCGTGGCATAACAGTGGTGCTGGTATCACCCGGCGCCGTGGATACGGGCCTGATGGATCTGGCCCTGCAAGGACGCGAGTATCCGGGACAGCTGCTGACCCCGGAACAAAGTGCCGAGGCCGTGATCAACGTGGTCGATCAATACAGCTTCGACATGAGCGGGACGTTCATCTCGCACCAGGGTGCCGAACTGCCCTGGTGACTTATCCACAAGGGGTCGAACCGAAGTTTCCTGGTTGCAGCGGGGTGGTGGCAACCTCGGTTCGACCCCCTGTGGATCTCTAGAGATCGACGGGGGTGACGAGCGGTTGCCCGTTGAAGTAGGCCGCAATGTTCTGAATCACTAACGCGGCCATCGCGAAGCGGGTGTCGCGCGTGGCGCTGCCCAGGTGGGGTTGCAGCACGACGTTTTCCATGGTGAGCAGTTCTTCAGGTACGTGCGGTTCTTTCGCGAAGACGTCCAGGCCTGCGCCGCCTAAGGCGCCATCCTGAAGTGCTTTGACCAACGCGGGTTCATCAACGATCGGTCCGCGCGCAATATTGATCAATATCCCGTCCGGGCCGAGTGCCTCCATGACGCTGGCGTTGACCATGCCACGGGTGGCGTCGGTTTCCGGCACGAGCACGACGAGCAGATCCACGGCCTCGGCCAGCGTGATCGGGGAATCGTAGTATTCATAGTCGACGTCAGTGCGCCGATGCCGACTGTGATAGCTGATGGGCATATCAAACGCGGCGGCACGCTTCGCGACTGCCATACCGATTCGACCCAGACCGAGAATGCCGAGATGCTTCCCGGACATCTTCGTGCTCAATGGGAACAGGTTCTTCTCCCGCCACAGCCCATCGCGTACAAAACGGTCGGCGACACAGATTCGCCGACACACGGCCAGCATCAGGCCGATGGCAAGATCGGCGACATCGTCGTTCAGCACGTCGGGGGTGTTCGTGATCGTGATGCCGTGGTCTTTCGCGAACTGGGTATCGATCGTGTCGTAGCCGACACCGAAGTTCACGACCACTTCGAGATTCGGCAGCGCGGCCATTAGCCCCGCGCTGGCGCCGGTGAACGCATCGGTCGCAATGATGCGAATGCGTGGGCCGGCTTCGCGAAAGAAGTCTTTCTGATCCGTTTCTTTCCAGAAACAGTGCGTGGAAACGCCGGGTGGCAGCCGGGAAATAATCGGCTCGAGGTGTTGGCCGACTATCAGCAGCTCGTTACTCACGTCATGGGCAAGACGAGAATGTTCGACTCGAGATTGTCAATCAGCCGTTCTGCAGTTCGCCCGACCTTATCCGAGTCTTCCGGTCGACCGACCCGGGCAATCACGAGCAGATCGGCCTGCAAATCATTCGCTGCCTCCGCGATCGCTTCCTCGGGCTTGCCCATGGCCGCCGTTACCTGGTTGCGCGGCAGCCCGCAGCGGTCGGCAAACTTCTGGCGATCCGGATAATCGTCCACGTCCTTGTACGCGGTGACGACGTGCAGGTCGGCGCCAAGGTTCTTCGCGATCATGCGGCCGGTATCCAGAATGCGGTCGTTGGCTTGCGTGTAGATCTTCTTCTCCGGGCGATGCTTGATGGCAACCAGGACCTTGCGGATGTGGCGCCGTGCATAGGACTTGACCATGAACAGCGGGCAGCTGACGTCCCGCAGCAGTTTCCAGTCGGATGTGTCCCGCATGAAGCGCGTCAGGCGGGTTTGTTCGGTCATGTTCTTCACGGCGATCATGCTCGGATTCCGGGCGGCCGCTGCCACAATCGCTTCGCGCCAGTCCGGCTGAATCTCGACTTCGGTGTCGACTTCCAGGCCCAATGACCGGCTGTGAATAGCCATGCGTTCGACCCAGTTCTGGATACGCGCATGTTCCTCCGCGAGCGCCGTTTCCTCGTCCATGCCGGTCGGGCGCCTGACAGTCGACTCGGCAATGCAGCAGTAAAGATGCAGCGCGACCGCCGCCGCGCCGGACGACAGGATGTCCTGCGCGATGGTCTCGGCCATCACCAGCGACGGCTGGTTCATGGTCGTCGGATCCAGAATGACAAAAATCTTGTTCGTGTCGCTCACTGAGCACTCCTGCTTCTTGGTTCTGAAACGGCAAAGGTTGCCGAGAGGCCGGCTGGCATCGCCTGATTTCCCCTATGATAGACGGTTTCCGGCGCAGTAGACATGCCGCCGGCGCTCTCGTCCCAGTCGCCAGGTTTGACGGTTCCAGCGCGGGCCCAATGCACAGATGTCGCAGCAATCCCTGAAGGACAGTCAGTCCGACGCCGGCTTCTTCGGGCTGGTGCGGACCGCTCTGGCGGGCGGCGACCGCGATTATACGAAGCTGCCGATCAAGCGCGCGGTTGCATTGCTCGCTATTCCGATGGTGCTGGAAATGTCGATGGAGTCCGCGTTTGCGCTGGCCGATATTTTCTTCGTGTCGCGTCTCGGTGCGGACGCCATTGCGGTGGTCGGGCTGACGGAAGCGGTCATCACGCTGGTCTACGCCATCGCTGTTGGCCTGGGCACGGCGACCACTGCGTTGGTCGCGCGGCGCATTGGCCGCGGCGAAAAAGCGGACGCGGCCAGTTTTGCCGGCCAGGGGTTATGGGTGGGTCTGGCCGTCTCGTTGATCATTGCCGCGATCGGCATCGCGATGGGGCCCCGCATCCTGTTGCTGATGGGCGCCAGCGCCGAAGTGGCCGCGATGGGCTCCGGTTACACACAAATTCTGCTCGGTGGGTCACTGACCGTCGTCTATCTGTTCCTGGTGGGTGCTATTTTTCGCGGCGCCGGCGATGCGGCGATTGCCATGCGGGCGCTATGGATTGCGAATGGCTGCAACATCCTGCTTGATCCCTGCCTCATTTTCGGTCTCGGTCCCTTCCCGGAACTCGGCGTGACGGGCGCGGCAGTTGCGACCACGATTGGGCGAGGCATTGGCGTTGCCTACGGCTTGTGGCAACTGTTTGGTAATCGTGGCCGCCTGCAAATGACATCCGCCGCACTGCGACCCAGGCCAGACGCGATTCGGCGAGTTCTGCGCGTCGCCGGCGGCGGCATCATGCAACACCTGATCGCGACCTCGAGCTGGATAGTCCTGATGCGCCTGACGGCAGTATTCGGCAGCGCCGCCATTGCCGGACTGTCCATCGGCATCCGGCTGATCGACTTCACCCTGCTGCCGGCGTGGGGGCTCGGTAATGCGGCGGCGACGCTGGTGGGCCAGAATCTTGGCGCGGACAAGCCTCAGCGGGCCGAACAGGCCGTATGGCGGGTGGTGCGCTACAACTGTTGGTTCCTGCTTGTCGTTGCCACTGTATTTATCGTCGGCGCGCCGTGGATCGTGGGCTGGTTTGCATCAGATCCTGAAGTGCTGCGCTACGGCATACTGGCCCTGCGGCTGATTAGTGCCGGGTATGTGTTTTTCGCGATCGGCATGGTGCTGATGCAGGCCTTCAACGGGGCCGGCGATACCTGGACACCCACGGCCATCAACTTCGTCTGTTTCTGGCTGCTGCAGATTCCGCTGGCCTGGGTGCTGTCCGCCTGGACGCCGCTGGGACCCACTGGTGTGTTTCTCGCGATCACCGTGTCCGAGTCCATGGTTGCGCTGTTGGCCTGGTGGCGTTTCAGGCTCGGTGAATGGCGCGACACGGTGGTTTAGACCCGCCCTGCCACTGGCGATAGAATGGTGTCCGGGACGACAGAGAACAACGGGGGTGTGGTGTGCACAAAGCCGGGGATATATTGCGTAGTAAGGGCAATGAGGTCTGGTCAATCGGACCGGAGGAGATGATCATCGACGCGCTCCGCATCATGGCGGAGAAACGTATCGGGGCTCTGCTTGTTTTGAACGAGGGAAAAATCGTCGGCATCGTCAGCGAGCGGGACTATGCTCGCAAGGTCGCGCTGGAGGAGCGCTCGTCCCGGACCTCGAAAGTCCGCGAAATCATGTCGACCCGGGTGCTCTGCGCGCGTCCCGAGCAGACCGTGAACGAATGTCTCGCCTTAATGACGGATAAGCGTGCCCGGCACCTGCCGATCGTGGATCACAAGAAAGTCATCGGCGTGGTCTCGATCGGCGACCTGGTGAAAAGCATCATTGCGGATCAGCAGCACGAGATCGAGCAGCTGCAGTACTACATCACGCACTAATCATTGTCGAGCCGGTGAACCAAAAAAAGAAGGGCTGCCAAATGGGCAGCCCTTTCGCCGTGTACGCGTAGCGCGTAATCGAATTAACGACCCTTCTTGCGCATCTGCTGCACGTTGAAGATGTTCGGCGGGTTTTCTTCAGCGTTGATCAAGGCCTTGAACTGCAGGGTCGTGCAGTGCATGGCCTGCTCGTCGAAGAAAACGGCGCAATCGTCGAGAGCCACTCCCATGCCCTTGTTACCCGGTAGATGATCGGCCGTGGTGGTCTTGCAGATCGGGAAGTATTTCCACGGATCGCCTTTCTTGTCATACAGCACGACGATACCCAGCGTGCTCGTTTCGGCATCCTGGTAGATCAGGCGCTGCGACAGCGGATGGTTCGGATCCTTGGGCGTGCCCTCGATCATGTGTACCTTGCGCAGCTGCCAGGTCACGAGCGGAAAGCAATTGCCCTGACCGCCAAATTTCACGAAGCGGAAGCCATCCTTGTCGCCGGCGGGCTCGTCGTCGAGGATCGGCTGCTCGTTGTGCTTCATGTAGGGCATCAGGATGTTCTTGCTGCCGACGTACTTCCAGTTGTAGTCCGAGATTCGGCCGTTGTAGCCCTCGAAGTCTTCGATCATGGCATCGGTGCCGAGGAAAGCATCGGTGATCTGACCGGAGGCCAGGCGCCGCACGCGCCGCTGGAAGCCGAGGTACAGCCAGCCATCGTCGCGCTTCAGGTCATCCTCGTAGCGCTGAATCAACAGCTGCGTGTTGGCCAGATCGAACGGCTCCAGCACCGTGCCATAGATCGAGCGGAAGATTTCGCCGGGATTCGGCTCAATGTTCTCCGGTGGGAAGATCGTGCGGTGTTTCCAGTTCAGGAAGTGCCATTCGAAGCGAATCTGCCGCTCGGTCTTGCCGGTATTCGCATTCCGGAAGGTCCACCAGAACGGATG